>BTUB01000067.1:0-6501 GCA_045863215.1 Candidatus Babeliales bacterium
ACAACCGGAACCTCCCTTTTGTACCATTTCTGTCCTGGTGCCTGCACATCTGGTAGATGAAATGTATGAACAAACCGTGTCAATTCAAAAAAAAGCTACTCCCACATTTGGGTTTCATAAGCGTGAAACACCCGCAAATTATATCGAGCAAAATTATCAACAAAATCTTCTAGATCATGTGCAAGAATTTTTGCTCCGCTACCTGGTAGTAGGCTATTTATATCAAGAAATAAAAAATAAAAAAATATTGGCTGCTGGCCATCCGCGTTTACAATCTACGCAAGTAAAGCGTAATCAAGACGCCCATTTTAATTTCGATATTTCTTTATTTCCTCCAATCAATTTTCAAGAATGGAAATATTTACCCTTTAAAGCCCCAAAACGTAAAAACTATAAAGATCTTGATCGGCAAGTTGATACTTTTTTACAGGAAGAACTAACGGCAAAAGATGCTTATAATGACAGCAAAGGTATCACCGTTGGTGATTGGGTAAATTACACACTCATCTTATTAAACCAAGACATGAATCCTGCATTGGATACTCATGCGGCCAACTTATGGATAAAAGTCGGGGATGAAGAACCCGATAAACCTTTTCAAGAGCTTTTTTTACACAAAACTAATAGAACTTGTTTTACCAGTAATAATCCTATCCTCCAAGATTATTTTGTTGAGCCACTTAATTCAAACTATACTTTTGCGCTCACTATTGATGATATTGTGCCTCATAGCTATTTTTGTTTGGACCAATTCAAGCAACAGTTTAGACTAAAAAGTAATAAAGAAATGTATCAAAAATTAATTGAAGTATTTTCATATCGTAATGATCTTTCTCAACGCCGCACCATGGTAGAAGAATCTCTTAAACTATTACTTTCAAAGCATCGATTTGAAATTCCTAATCATTTGATTTTACGACAACAAAAAAATGTAATGGAGGCAATTCAATATAATCCTGATTATCATGTATATCGTGTACAAAAAGATTTTAAAGATGTGGTGAAAGAACTTGCAGAAAAACAGGTACGCGAAGAAATATTTTTAGATCAACTTGCCTATGAAGAAGATGTACAAGTAAATCATAATGATATAAAAAATTATCTTAATCTCACCAAACGTCCCCGCACAAAGGAATTTTTGCACTTTGATCCACCCATTATCAAGGCCCGTACACAAGGCTTTCCTGTTTTAAATCATGAATTGGCGGAAATTTGTTTACGCGAAAAAACTTTAAATCACATTATTTACCATTTAACGAAAAAATAGTTTATATGCAAACACCTACTAATCACCATAAACTCATCATTTTAGGCTCAGGCCCTGCCGGCTTAACTGCAGCAATTTATGCTTCTCGCGCCAATTTGGCCCCATTGGTAATAACCGGCAAAAATCCTGGTGGCCAACTTATGGGTACTACCGGCATCGAAAATTGGCCCGGCAACAAGAGTATTCCTGGCCCACAACTTATGATGAATATGCAGGATCACGCAACCCATTTTGGCACACAATACCTGGAAGAATCGGTTGAATCTGTTTCACTCGCTCAACAGCCCTTCTTACTAACTACTGATCGCGGTACTCAGCTTACCTGTGATGCACTTATAATTGCCACTGGTGCCTCACCCAAAAAACTGGGCTGCCCAGGAGAAGAAGAATATTGGGGCAAGGGGGTAACCACCTGCGCCGTATGCGATGGATCCTTCTATAAGGGCGGGCATGCACTTATTGTAGGTGGTGGTGATACTGCCATGGAAGATGCTTCTTTTATGCTCAATTTTACTGATAAAATCACCATCGTACATATTTTGGATCGGCTTACTGCTTCTCAAGCCACCCAAAAAAGGGTAATCAATAACCCTAAAATTAACATTATTTATACGAGTACTGTGAGTAAAATTCATGGGGATGGCAAGCACGCCAATCGAGTTACTATCACCGATCAAAAAACGGGTAAAACTCAGGATTTAGATGTCGCGGTTATCTTTATAGCCATTGGACTCAACCCGAATGTGGCACCTTTTAAGGGGCAACTTGAATTTAATAAGTTTGGCTTTATCCAGGTCCATAACCACACCAAAACCTCTGTTCCCGGGGTATTTGTAGCCGGAGATGTGGCAGATTACCAGTATCGCCAAGCTATTACCTCCGCCGGAGCAGGTTGTATGGCAGCGCTCGATGCTGAGCGGTATCTAAAAAATTTGTAAAATCTCCTTTTTTGCCTTAGAATAAAGGGTAATCACATAAAAATTGCATTTAAAGGAACATACTATGTCAGTTACTTTTTTCCGTAAAAGCCGCAAAAAAAGAAATAGAAAACACGGTTTTTTAAAGAGAATGGCTTCTCACGATGGCCGTAAAATTATCAACCGTCGTCGCGCTAAAGGCAGAAAACGTTTGGCAGTTCGTGCGTAATCAGTCTACACCAAGGCTTCAGCCGGACACGTGGCTATAAATGAAATATCCATGAATCAAACTGAAATCAGACAACTTTTCAACAAGGCCCGCAGAGTTTTAAAACATCCGGGCCTTGACCTTTTAATTGCCCCTACCACCGAATCTAAGGGCAAGCTAATCGTGATAACTCCGGCACGCATAGGAAAAGCAGTTAAAAGAAATCAGGTGCGCCGGCGTATTAAAGCAATCTTTGATCAAGAGAAGTTGCGATCCTACGGATTTGATACCGTAGTATTTGTAAAAAAAAGAGGGGGTAAATTTTCCATATGAACAACTCAAGCAACTTATACTTTCATCACTGCAGCAAAAAATTGGCTAAATTTTTGGCATTTTCATGCTCTGCCCTTATCATGGGTCTCCGACCTATTTTAGGACCCGCCGTGTGCAAATTTGAGCCAAGCTGTTCCAAATTTGCGATTCATGTATTACAAACTCTTCCTTTTTTAAAAGCAGTCTGGAAGATCACTAAGCGATTACTTTCTTGCAATCCGTTTATTTAGAAAATTATTCTACATCTGCTTCATAACAAAGAGTTTTTAATGCATCTATCGCAAGAAGCTTTCATTAAAAAATTAAGAGGATGATTTGGCTCGTGTTAATTGACGATCAAGCTGTTCCCAAACCTCATCTTCCGTTGCAAAATGTTGATGCAAGTCATCGAATTTACTGATTTCCTCATTGTAATTTGCAAATACAGGCACCCGATGCAACTGAGCCAAAACTCTAAAATCATTCATAGAAACAGCTATTTTTTTACCGTGCACCATTACTTCAAAATGATCATTGTGAACTTCTTTGCCTTTGGCAAATGGAATAGGCTCATCTTTGCAATGAGTAGGCCATTTATCAAGTTGAAACATAGTAACAAGTAAGCGTTTTTCATAAAGGCTCCAGTTTGCCAATATGCTATCGCATACTTCTTTTCCGCCTACTTTTCTTATGATTCGTTCCAAATGCTCTTGATTAAATTCATATGTAATATGCCCATCCATTGATACCAATGGCAGTATCCAGATGCATAAAATTAAAAGGTATTTTGTTTTCATACATTTCATTTTTTTACTAATCCATGAGCTTTATTTTCATTAATATATTTTTTTATTGCTGCCATTTCATCAAAAGTAAATATATAACTTGGTGAAACATATTTTATATTTACTGAAATTAAAGGAGAAATTATTTCATACAAAGAAACATTTTTTTGCGTGGCATCTACTACTACTTTAGCTGCACCAAATTGAAACTCAAAGCTTCCAGAATGAGAATTTGAAAGCTTTTCAGCAGAAGCAGCTACTTGCACGATTTGCGAATCATGAGTTAATAAATGTTTACATAACTCATATAATTCTGATGTTTCTGTTTTTAATTCTTGTGCACTAATTACTCCAATGAATGTGCACAAAATTACGCAAAATAGTTTTTTCATACATCGTCTCTTTTTTACAAGAGTTCAGAAACCAATTTACTCAACTCACTTCGTTCACTGGTTTGTAAGTATACGGTACCAAATACTCTTTGTCCCCTAAAACGTTCAGAGACAACTACAAGCCCATTACTAATAAAATCTAAATATGGTGAATCAATTTGATATGGATCACCAGCCAGCACAATTTTACTGCCTTCGCCCACACGACTCACGAGTGTTTTTACCTCATGGGGTGTGAGATTTTGCACCTCATCAATGAGAATGTATTGGTATGGAATTGAACGCCCACGCATATAGGTAATCGCTTCAAGACTCAACTTGCCACTTTTTACTAATTCATCCATTGATCGCAACGATCCTTGAGAGCGATGTTTATCATGTTTACCTTTTTTGCTTTTGCCACGCCGATCATTATCCAAATCTTCAAAATGCAGACCCATTTGGCTTGAATGCATAATAAATTCCATATTATCATAAATGGGCAACATCCAACTGTGTAACTTTTCTTCCACTGTTCCCGGCAAATATCCGATATCCCTTCCTAATGGCACCACCGGACGTGAAACAAGTATTTTTTCATACTCATCTTCTATTAATACTTTATGCAAACCTGCAAGCAATGCCAAAAATGTCTTACCAGTTCCTGCCGGTCCAAAAAGCGTCACAAATTGAATATTATTATCAAGCAAAAGATCAAGCGCCATTAATTGCTGAGGATTACGCGCCTTGAGCGGCCATTTTAACAATGGCTCATGTACAATTCTAAAGTGCCTGCCACCTAAATATCTAAATACTCGATAATTGTATGGATTGTGTTGGCTCACCACGAGTACAAATTCATTTATAGCCAATGCTTTTTCATCAACCAACTTATCCAACACTGAAGGAAAATCTCTTTTGAGCTCAATTGCCGGCACCTCAATTGTCATCCACCCTTTATAAAATTCATCGGCAGAAATTTGTTCGCGCACATAATCTTCTGAATGCACCCCAAGCGCGTCTGCTTTTACTCTGGCATTAATATCTTTTGAAATAAAACGTACATCAAAGCCCTCTTGTTTCATAAAAAAGGCGGTAAGTAATATTTTATTATCATTGATATCAAGATAAAAAGGAAACTGAGGTAACTTTTGCATGGGTAAAAAAAGCACTCTTAAATGCCCGCCATTATCAAGCGGCACCCCCTCTTGCAAGGATCCCCTTTCTCGCAGCGCATCAAGTAGGCGAGTTGCTTCTCGAGCATTTCTGCCACGCTCACTCAATTCCGCCTTAAATGTATCTAACTCTTCTAAAACGATGGAGGGGATACCAACAAGCGCTCCTTTGAAATTATTTAAAGCTGATGGATCGTGAACCAGAACATTGGTATCTAGAATGAATATTTTTTCTGCCATACTGCTTCCTTTTTATTTTAGCTGCATCCTAACACAGGAAACCCATACCCCTTCAACATTTGAAAAAAATGATGAGATCGTTGGTGTGGTTCAGTAATTTTAGCAAAAAAACTCCACCTTTTTGATAATGTTTTTTGCAATAATATTAGATTAATTCAAACAGCACTGCATTCACTAAAAATTGACTTTTGGACTGTTTTTTTTTAACGTTAATCAAGATTCTAATTTATATTAATGGTAAGGGCACCTTAATGAATGAAAGCTTTATATCTTTCTTTTTGAATTTTGCTCACGTTCCCTTTACAATTACTCTTCTTTCAACTACCGGCGCAGTAGTGATTACTACTGCACGCAATTAAGTTTTGCGCTTATCAAAGCTCTATATAACCAAATAATTAGCAATATTTAAAAATTAATCAGAAAGATATTTTTATGAAATCAAATAATCTTGATAAAGATATAATGGCGCTCAGGCACTCAGCCGCACATTTGCTTGCACACGCAGTTATGGAACTATATCCCGACACTATTTTAACAATCGGCCCTGCCACGCAAGAAGGCTTTTTCTATGATTGTTTACCCGCAAAAAATTTTAAAGAAGAAGATCTTCCAAAAATTGAAGCGCGCATGAAAGAAATTGCTGATCGCAATCTTCCGCTTACTCATGAGCCAATGGCCAAAGAAGAGGCACGTAAGTTATATAAAAATAATCTGTTCAAACTTGAGCTAATTGAGGGAATTCCAGGTGATACGGTTGGCATTGCTCGGCAAGGTGATTTTTATGATTTATGCCGCGGTGGGCACGTATCTACTACCAGCTTAATTAAAAATATAAAACTTACCGGTATTTCTGGATCCTATTGGCGTGCCGATCGAAATGGCCAAAAATTGCAACGCATTAGCGGCATAGCATTTTTTACCCCTGAAGATTTAGCGGAATACGAGCGTAAAAAAGAAGAAGCTGCAAAGTATGATCATCGCAGATTGGGCAAACAACTTGATTTGTTCTCTTTTCATGATGAAGGTGTTGGGTTTCCTTTTTTTCATCCCAAAGGCAAACTCGTTATTAATTTAATGACGCAATACATGCGCAAACTCCAGCAAGAGCATGGCTATCAAGAAATTAGTACCCCCACCATGCTTTCTGATGAGCTGTGGAAGCGTTCGGGCCATTGGGCACATTACAAAGATAAAATGTATTTTTGTGATATCGATGAGCAATCCTA
>BTUB01000068.1:0-6341 GCA_045863215.1 Candidatus Babeliales bacterium
ATCCCTAATATCGGTTTCTTTCTCAAAGCTCTCTTTTACTTGATAAAGTTCTGCCACCAATTCATCAAGCGAAATTTTTTTATTGCGTGCTTCATCAAGCAACTGCATAAGTTTTACACGTCTGACATTTATTTTTTCAGGAATATTTTTTCCTGACGGTAATGTATCAATGATTTCTCGCAAGTAATTAATTTTTTGTGGAGTAAATGCAAATAATGAAATAACCTTTTCAATATTTTTTTGTAAATCATTAAAAGTAGTAGCAAATTGAGAAAGGGTAATTTCTCCATAAATTGGGCTAGTGAATTTCTTATCTTTGTAATTTTGATCAGTGCTCATTTTTGTAATAAGCTCTTTAAGTTTTGCAGCAAGCGCAGTGAGATATATTTTTTTCTGCGCAACCTGTTGATAAAGATTATTCAGTTCTTTTTTTATTTGATCTATTTGAGGAATTGAACTGGTATTCAAAGCATCAATGAGCGATTTAAATTGATCCTGTAGTTCTTGAGGAAGCATAGTGCGTACAGTGACTGTCGGGCTCGGTAGAGGTCTTGGCTGTTTGCCAGGGAGTTGAGCTCCATAGCTATATAAGCTCAGTAATAATAAGAATAATAATTTCATAAAATCTCCTTTGAATTAGTTACACGCTATCATCAGGAGATAAAAGAAAGCAATAAAAAGGGGCCCGCAGAAAATGCAGGCCATTTGGGTTATCAGTAAGATTACTGATTATAATATGTTTACGAACTCCAGATTTCTCTATTCTATTCTCAATTCTATCGATATATAAAAGTAAAAGAGGATTTTTAGGCTTCTGCTGTAAAGGGGGCAGGCATTGATCAAAAGCTGATTTTTATATGCATTTTAAGGGTTGTTAATTTAGGGTATTCTCGTTATACTATGAATATTCATTTTTTACCAGGTTAAAATACCTGTAATTCTTAAAATATGGCCTCCTTTTGAAATTTTAATGTGCCTGTAGCTCAGCTGGATAGAGCAACGGATTTCTAATCCGTAGGTCGAAGGTTCGAATCCTTCCAGGCACACCAGGCTTCGTTGCAGAACAAGCCGAGTCTTCCAGATCAGATTTGCATGATTGCGCAAGATCTAAAAGAAGCGAAATGACCATAATTCGAGTACAACTACTCATATCTGATAAATATAAGCCGTAGAAATGGTAATGTTTTTAGTTTTAAGGATAAAGATACAGCTTTATATAGTGTCTACTCTAAAATACATCATCACCATTGCCATTTTATGGAGTAAAAAGACAACAGATTAATCCATTTTAAAAAATTTTTGATAGAAGTGTATCATAGTAAATGATTTTGCCATATTTTTTAATAAAATAGTATTTGTATTTTTCATATACTTTGAATTATGTTGGTGTCCAAGCTAGCAATTAAAAAGGAGAACAAAATGCGTTTTATTGGATTATGTTTATTTGCGTGTGTTTTCTCGGTAATTGCTCAAGAAAAAGACTATTCTTTATTTGCGAATGATACTTACTGGCCTATTGATTGCAGAGAAAGAATTCGATTAGAGAGTATTCTTAAAAAAGACTGGGGCCCTTTCTTAAAAACAGCACAATCAGATCCTCTTTTTGTCATTGAAAGGATATTAGCGGAAATTAAACATGTTCGCATAGATTATACGCCCGATAAAAAGCTTCAAGCATATCGGATAGCAGAATGTGCTATGATTATGGCGAAAGTATTGGATCAGCTTTCTTCGCATCAGTATCGTCACATTACCAAATCACAAATACATCGTGAATGGAGATTCAATAACAAAAATGTTTCTTGGGTATTGGCAAGTTGTAGAAAGCATCCTGAAAAGGCAAGTATTTTCATTGAGAGGTTTAAGCAAAATATACGTGCTCAATTAGCAAAAGAATTAAAGAAGTAAAAAAAGGTAGAAAGTATGTACGCTCTTTTTTTTAGCTTATTGTTTGTTACTGTTTTTGGCTACTCCATGGATTCGCTTGATGGCCAAAAATGGGACGGTGAATTTTATAACCTTCATGCTCGTCCCCAGTTAGATGCAGCTAAGAAACATTTAGAAAAAATATCCTTTGAAAGCTGTCGCTCAATTGCAGATATTGGCTGTGGATCAGGTGCGATCACGGCACAAATTGCAGATAAATTGCCACATATTCGTGTAGTTGGCTCTGATTTAAGTTCTGATATGATTCGAGCCGCACGAAAAAATCATGGTTCACGAGAAAATCTTACGTTTTATGAGCAAGATGCTCAAAAATTTGTGGGAAATAATGAATTTGATATGGCTGTTTCTTTTTTAACACTTCATTGGGTGCAAGATAAGCCGGCTTTCTTTCACACATTATTTAAAGCGCTCACGCCGGGTGGAAAATTTTATTTGACGGTTGGCGCTAAAAATCCCGAGATAGAAAATCTTAAAAAGAAATTTTTTGAGGCATTATTTGCACAAGATCCTCAATGGCAATTTCTTATGAAAACGAGCATGGTAACGGCACATACTGCTTTATCAAGTGACGAATGTTTGCAATTGGTGCGCGCCGCTGGATTTGAAAATCTTGAAATTAGTGAAGAAATTGAAAACCATTCATTTGCCACCACGCACGATTTGGGAAATTTTGTAGCCACCTTTATTTCAGGATATAAAGATATTGCAGCGCTTCCAGCGCAAAAACGTGCTGAGTTTATAACTACTGCAGCAGAACTGTGGACAAAAGAATGCTCAGGTGGCAAGCCATCCTACACGTGGGCTAATTTAGTAGTTAAAGGTAATAAACCAAACTTAAGTTAATGGTGCTTAAAAAAAGGAATAAAATTTATGAAATTATTTTTTTCACTGTTACTTGTTCCACTTATTGGAAACACCATGGAAAATAGACTGAACTATTATTTATTGGCCCCCGGCGCAGATATTATTGCAACAACCAAATTCGATAAATTCTATAAAGAACGCAAGGCAGAACTTGAGCCAGAATTTTCAAATGCATGCGAAACAAATTTTGAAAAGCAAATGACTCGCGCCATAAGTAAAGGTAAACTAAATTTAGTAATTAAGTTTTGTAATGAAAAAGAAAAAGATTGTAGCCACTATTTTTCAAATTGGAATGGTTCACGGCAAGTAAAGGTTGCAAATTCATATAATCCCATTGAAGCATGTTTGCAAGCAATGCAAATCGCTAAAAATCTTGGGTGTGGGCAAGAATATCGCATTGCAGAAAGTGCAATGCTCATGGCACTTGTGTTAGATTACATACCTGATACGGCCGAAATTACTAAATCACAAATTCATAGAGCATGGAAATTAAATCCCCATGTTTCTCGAATGATGGCGCTTTCAAGAAAGCATCCTGAAAGAGCAGAAGAAATCATCGAAAAACACAAAGAACTCATACGTGAAGTTTTTACCAGAAAATTAACTCGTAACCCATTATCCAGAAGTCGCAAATGAAAAAAGTAGATTTGGCTACTTTTGGAGGTGGATGTTTTTGGTGTTTGGTGCAGCCATTTGAAAATACTCCGGGTGTAGCACAAGTAATTGTGGGATATGCGGGTGGTAGTGGTGATAATCCGACTTATGAAAACTATGCACAAAAAGGATATGTGGAAGTAATTCAAGTTTCCTATGATCCTAGCAAGGTTGAATATCACACATTGGTGAACCTTTTTTTACGTCAAATTGATCCGACTGATGCGGGTGGGCAATTTTATGATCGAGGGCCACAATATCGACCGGTGGTTTTTTATCATGATGAATTGCAGCATGAGGTTGCGCGTAAAATGATTAAAATTCTGTCTGAATCTAGAAAATTTAAAAAACCTATTGCAATCGAATTAATTGCTTATACTAATTTTTATCCGGCAGAGCAGTATCATCAAGACTATGCTAAAAAAAATTCCGAGCAGTATCATGCATATCGGAAAGCTTCGGGGCGCGATGAATTTTTAAAGCAAGCCTGGGGAAACGCTGAGTAATTTTTTTATCTTGCGTGCGATAAATTCTGTAATTAGATATACTGAAATTCTGATAAAAAATTCTTTTTTTAAAGGTATACTATGGAAAAACAAACTGGAGAGCAACAATCTGAATTCAACTTAGAATCAAGCATTCGCCGTTTAATAAGCACACTAGAAGTGCAACAAAGCCTCACGCGTCCTAACGGGAAAAATTCTTGGATCGCATTTTTACAAAAAGGGGATACTTCCGGTTTTACTGAACATGATCAAGTAGCTGTAGAAATGGCCATTGATTTTTTGAATACTTATGCCCTTATTGTGGCATATGAAAAACATAAAACCCATTCGGCAGTCACAAAATTTTTTGAAATATTAGAAAAAATGCAAGGGGGCCAAGATTTACATGAGCAGATGAATGAGGCCGTAACTCATTTGCCGGCAGAGTTTAAAGAATCAGTTTCACAGGCAAGCTTACACGCACAGAAAGTTTTGCTTGAACATATTCGGTAATTTACTCATCAAAAGATCGTGATCGCAGCTTCTTAATTGAGCTGCGATATTTTTTTTCTTGCAAACGTGCTTCTTTTGCTTGCTTAGATACACGCGTCTTCATTCGTTTTTTAGGCACATGCAGCGCTTTTTTTATCTCTTTTTCTAAACGTTTTAACGCAGCCATTCTATTATGCTGTTGACTGCGAGATTCGCTACTGTGAATAATAAAATCCCCAACTTCAGTGAGACGTGTTCCTAAATTTTCAATGATGCGCGCTTTTTGCTCATCGGTTACTGCATTACTTGTTTTTACGTTCCAGCGTACGGTGACTTTTGATTCAGTTTTATTCACATGCTGGCCACCGGCACCGCCTGATCTGCTTGTTGAAATCTCTAATTCATGCTCGGGAATAATTATTCCCTCTTGCACAAAAATATCATTGCTCATAGTACTTCTTTGCTATAGTATTTTTTTTATTCTAGCCGGAGTAATATTTTATTTGCAATATTTTTCTGCGGAGTAGGTTTTTACGAACCAAAAAAATCTCGTGATCGTTGCAGCAAACGATCAAATTCATGTGCATTTGCTCTTGCATCACTTTGATTACGTAAAAAGGTGATACCTAAAATACCTTCATTTTTGGGAGCAAAATAAATAAGTTCATCACGTGGGCCGCTGGATGTTTGCATTACTACTTTCATATTGATCAGATACTTTAATTCCGGTTGATTTTGCAAAATAATTAAATGACCCTGCACCGGAAGTAACTTGGGATCATGAGTAAGCTGCTTTGCTCCCCAACCGCTGCAATTAAAAATGAGCTGTTCAGAAATTTCGGACCATGATGTAATTTCTTTTTGGATGATTGGAATTTTTAGTGAACTAATATTTATATGCAGTTCACGCATAAGCGTGATGCTATCCATAAAAATGATCCGATATTCATTCATCCGATATTTTTTACTATTTCCAAAATCAACTACTACCTGTTGGCTTGGCGCAATAAGATTTTTTTGAATATAGGGCGCAAATCCTGGATCAATATCTAATCCATAATAGGCAGATACCATTCGCGTACCCGTTTTAATAAATGGATGAGTGCCTTGTGCAATACGCAAATAAATTTCATATGATTCTATGCCACGTGATAAAAAAATTTCTTTTTCTTGCTCATTTGATGATTTGCGCCAACGTGGAAAGAAAAATCCCGCAGCTTTATATGAGGGAGTATCATCAATTTCTTTTGCAATAATGTGAACTGTAAATCCGCGCTGCGCAAGCATAATTGCGGTGAGCAGGCCATAGCATCCAGCACCAATTACACAAATTGATTTATTTTTAAAATTACCATTTTGACGGATAAATGCTTCAAATTGTCTAATTGATTCTTGCACGCATCCAAATAGGAATGTCCATCCGGCACCGCCATGGCCATAATTGTGGAAAATAGTTTTGCTATCTTTTTGCTCCATGCTCACATTAAATATACGCTCGCGATGAGGGCGAATACAGGATATTTTTTTGCTTATATGCGTATTGGTAAGATGGGGGGGAGTAAGGCGTATTAATTTAGAGGTATTCATATTGAATAGTGTAGCAGAGTGGTTTGTACGCTCAACTACAAAATTAATTTTTGCAAAGAGGGCCCTTTATTTGCTAATATAAAAATATGTCAGTTATGTATTTTTAGGAGTTTTCCTATGATTATTCTTGCCGTATTATTTTTAGTGCTTTTGGGCGCATTGTTTTCTTTTGGCAGAACTGACTATTCATATCAATAGGTCCCACTGGCTCCAGTCCGCCCTAAATATCCTTATCTTCACTTTTTAGTAATAGATAGAAATAGTCACAATGTTTTTTAAGGATATTTTTTATGTTATTTATAATTAATTTTT
>BTUB01000069.1:0-6248 GCA_045863215.1 Candidatus Babeliales bacterium
AATTAAAACGATTTTGAAAAATAATAGTCTTTCTCAGCGCATGTTCAAGTAGGAAGATAAATGTTCCCATTTAAATTAGTAGATCTTACTCATACCATAGATCCAACTATTCCTCTCTGGCCGGGCAGTGATTCGTTTTGCATGAAAATTCGTTTTGACTACGATCAAGGTGGCTGCCGTGCTGCTGCTTATTCGATGGTTGCTGGAACTGGTACTCATATGGATGCTCCTGCGCATTTTATAAAAGGTGGTAAAACACTCGATCAATTTACGTTGCAAGAATTAGTGGTGCCCGTTTGCATCATTAATGTGCAGCATCAGGTGAATGATAATGCTGATTACACATTGCAACCAGAAGATATTCACTCTTGGGAAAGGCAGCATGGAAAAATTCAATCTGGTTCAGTGGTTATTATGAATACTGGCTGGGCACAGCGCTGGCCGGATCTAAAATCATTTTTAAATGAAGATGAAAATGGCATAAAGCATTTTCCTGGATTTTCGATTGAAGCTTGCCAGATATTGCTTGAACGCAAAATTGGTGGCATTGGTATTGATACCTTTTCTTTAGATCCGGGCAATACCAAGGATTTTGGCGTCCACTATCTGATGCTCGAAAAAGAACTATATTTTATTGAATGTTTGGCAAATCTTGATCAAATGCCACCATCAGGCGCATTTATTGGATCATTTCCCCTTAAAGTTGCGCAAGCACCAGAAATGCCTGCACGCATAATTGGCCTAATAATTGAATAATAAAGTATTTTCTACTATTTTACTGAAAAATAAACTCGTTTTTTTAATCCGAATAAAGCTTGTTGAGCATGTTCGGTGATTGCTTGAGGTAACTCATCGATAGTAAACCACCCAATTTCGCTGTGGCGATGGGGCTCCTTATTTAAAGCAGTTCCGTGCCAAGTGGTAGCCATAAAATAAAAACCGATAATATCTTTTGTATGTGTTTCATTTTTTTGCACTTGAAGCACATGCACCAATTGTAAATCATTAGGCGATATTTTTACTCCAACTTCTTCTTGTGCCTCACGAACTGCAGCCGCAATGAGTGTCTCATTCTCTTCTAGAAGCCCGCCGGGAAAATTCCATTGGCCCGATGCCCAATCAGTATTGGTGCGTTTAACGAGTAAGATTTGATTATCTTTTTTAAGAATGATGCCTACATAGGCCGGTGCTTTATACATATTTGTTTCGCTTAATTTGAGAGCCTTGCCAGACCTTTTACTTTACTTCTATTAAATGCATACACAAAAAGTGCAATAGCTATGGCCGCATATAAAATTGCCATAGTATATCCTTTAATTAAATTAGGCATAGGATTGGTGCCGGATAAAATATAGTTACGCATACCTTCAAGAAGATAACTCATGGGTAAAAATGCGCTGATGGTTTGTGCCCAATGCGGAAGTGCTTCAATAGGATAAAATCCACCACTAAATGGCGCAAAGAACCACACCAAAATAAATCCTATTTCTTGAGCCCGCTTGCCGAATGCAACCACTATTTGTAGTCCCAAAAAGCCAAGCCATATGCCGCAAATAAATAATGGCGGAGCAAAAACAAGAAATGCAAAAAGAATTTTGGTAAGCGCAATATCATACAAAAGCCACATAAGCAGTATTGAAAAGAAGGCAACGCCGGTTGATACCAAGGCGGTAAACAGGATGACACCGATAATCCATTCAGAAAGTCTTAAGGGTAATGAAAATAAATTGGTTACATTGTTGGCCCAGATTTCCTCCAAAAATCCCATGAGTATGGCATTGGGTGCCCGGAAAGCAAATTGTAAAAGCAAAATTCCTAATAAGGTTACTGCGGCAAAATGAGGAATGTTTTGAGTCTTTTGCATCCATGAGCCAAGAAACCCCCAGATTAAAATATCAAGAAGCGGCCAGTATAATGCGATGAGCGAATAATTAATATCATGTTTCCAGAGTCTGATGCTGCGGAGCATTACACCTACAATTGCTTGAAAATTCATACTGATCCTTTTATTTTGCAAGTGTTAAAAAATAATCTTCGAGTGTGGGTTTATCAATAGAGATCTGTGAATATTTAATTTTGTTTTCAGCAAGCAGGGATAAAAGATCTGCAATTTTTTGTTCATCAATTGCAATTGATATTTCAAGATGTTCAATTTGGAAAGGAATATTATTTTGCTCCAACAGCGGCTTGAGAGTCTCCATACTTTGAATAATCATTAAATGTACATGAGCCGTTCTCACTGATGTTGCTAGCTGCTCAGGCGTATTATTGGCTATTATTGTACCATCTTTAAGTACGAGTACGCGATCGCACACTTGCGTTACTTCTTCCATGTTGTGCGAGGTAAAAAGAATGGATACGCCTTTTTGCTTTTTAACTTCTAAAATAAATTTTCTTACTTCATACGCTGAATGAGGATCGAGTGATGCCGTCGGTTCATCTAAAATTACAATTTCAGGATTGGGTAAAAAGGCTTTTGCGAGCATTACCTTGGTGGTTTGCCCCGCAGATAATGATCCCATTTCCTTATCGCGCATATGCCACATATCAAATGATTTTAAAACGCTTTCAATTTGTGCAATACGCTGCTCATAAGGAATGTTGTAAATTCTTGCCACCACATCTAAATTTTCCCAAACGGTAAGGCGTGCATGGAGCTTATCGTAGCCGCTTGCGGTAGAGACTTTTTTAAGAATATCGATGCGATGGGTTGCAAAATCTTTACCAAAATAGGTGATGGTTCCAGAAGTTGGGGTAAGTGTACCCAAAAGCATTTGTATGGTTGTGGTCTTGCCCGCACCATTGTGCCCGAGAAATCCTAGAATTTCACCACGCTCTAAATCGAATGAGATATTATTAACGGCAGTAAAGCTTTTACGCTGCGTAAAAGGGGGGAACCCGGATGAAAATGTTTTGGTAAGTTGTTTTACGCTGAGGATAGGCATGAGAAATTCCTTAAAAATGCGTCGATTTCTTTTCTAGATTTCAAAATATAAACCTCTTTATCTGAATGCTGATTTAAAATACCCATGATCTTGTGTGGATACCGTTTTTTAAAATCCCATACCCATTTTAAGAATTTAAAAAATTCCCAATTAAATCGTTCAGAGCATCCAGGAGCACTACTGGGCGTTTGCCTGCCATAATAATGCCAGGTGCGTTTAAAAATATTGGTAAAGCATTGAGAGCGCGGGATATCCAGAAAGATGATAATATCTGCGCGTTGGATGCGATGTTCAAGTACACGTAAATTCATGCCATCTATGATCCACTCATCTTTATCGCAAATGCTATCGTGAATAATTTTATACTCTGCCGGATCAGGATGTTGCCATCCGGGTTTCCAAAAATACTGATCAAGATGGTATATGGGCAGTTTGGTAATTGCATGCAATCTTTGGGCAAGGGTTGATTTGCCTGAGCCTGCATTACCAATAATGGTAATTCGTTTGCTTGATTTCATGATTTTTAATTAAATTTTATCACCATAAAACAGTTTCTGACTTAACAAACTATTATACAAGTCTTTGCATTTTTGATCATCTTTGTCGCAATATATATTATTATTCATATAGACTCGATTCGCAGGAGTCTTTTTAAGATTTGCTTTGTTAAAAACGGTCACCAAACGGCTTTCATTTTGCGATCTCCAACTAGCAGTGTGTGTATTACCATCATAACCAAGCGGAATAGTAAGATCATTTTTATCATTTTTCTCTAAAAGGAAATGCCCAACATCACGGCCTGCGGTGAATTCTCTAAAAAGACAGGTGGCATTGGAATCAATAAGAATATTTTCATTGCCGTCAGGAAATGCTTGGATTTTATCTGTTTCATTAAATTTGAAAAGAAAGCCATTAGCCATAAGCTTTCCCCGCTCCGGAGTTAAAAGGCTATACATGCGCTTAACCGTTCCAAATGGATCAACCAGATGGCGCAGCGTCCACAACGAGTAAATTAAGCTTACTTTATTTTTAAGATCAAAGCCTCTTTTGGCAAATTCTTCATCAATATTTTCAATTTTAAACTGATTAAATTGATATAAAGTAACATGCCCTTTTCTCTCAACTAATTCTGGGCATTCTATACCACCAGTAACACTAAAAATATGGAATTGCTTACCACTTTTTTTATACTTCTCATGCTGTAAGATTTCTAGAGCATTTTTGCCCCATTCTCCTCGTGCGCATCCGGCATCAATGATATAGATATCTTTTTCTTTAGAACTTTTCTGTGCCAGCTGTTCCAAAAGTTTATCTTCATCGAGTTCAAGAGTGGTATAGTAGTTAGACCCATTATACAGCCCCCAGACAGTCTCCTTTTTAATATTTTCAAAGGCTTCATCGCATGTTGTTTGTACATGCTCAGGCCGTTTGCCAAGCCGATCTTTTCGCTCCATTTCTTTTACTTTTTGATTAAGAAAGTGAGCAGCAGTAATCGCTTGATAATAGGCGATACACGGATTTAAAAAATTAGTGGCTAAGAGTGCCCCGTATTTCTCCATGCCATGGCAATTAAAAAATGAAGATGCAATTAAGAAATACCATAAAAATAGTGATTTTTGCATTAAATCCCCCATAATATTAATGTCAGTTAGTATTTTTATACTACCAGAAATATACGAGAAGTCAATGAAAAACGGGCATAGAGTTACAGATAGAAATGATTTTAGGGGCGAGCGGAGGGGTAGATCTTTTCTTATTGAGGGAGTTTGCAGGTTTGGCTGAGGATGCTAGCAAAAAAGCATTTAACTTAAAAAAATCGGGAGGGTGGGAGCTGACATTGCCGATGATAACTATTCTTTTAACTGTTTCATATGCATTTCTTGAATTATTTTGGTTGAACTTAGCGTCATTCGATGGCTCTGAATAAATTGTATTTGAAAATATTATAGCACTTGATTAGTTGTTTTTATTGATAAATAGGTTATTTTTGTTATGATCGTATATTAATGATATTACTCTTTAAATGGGGATAATTGATGCGTTTATTTGTATTGATTTTAACATTTTTTCTCTTATTTAGCCCACATCATGCTTATAATGGGATTGTTCCCGGCAAAAAGTTTTTTTCACAAACAAAAGAGATTGCCCAAAAAGCAATTACCTATGGAAAAAAAATAGGAAATATTTTGTGCTCCACCGAAATGCAATTGGCTGTTATTGGTGCATATATGGTAATTGATACAATTCGGGATACAGCCATGACCGGAAAGGGAGAGAATCTAACTCCTATCGCCCCTTCTGAATTGCCACCCTTACTTCAAGATGCAGTGACTGAGATGAACCCTAAATGTAATATTAATTTTGCGTTACAAGATGACGAAGGTTGTTATGCAACAAGTGGTAACCTAGTAGTTTTGGGTAAATACATATTTTCATATCCTCCTGAAATTCAAAAATATATTATTGGACATGAGATGGCTCATATAGAAAAAGAACATAGAAAAAAAATAAGTAAAAATACAAAATTACTTCTTGGAATCCCAGTTTTATTAGTAATTTCAAAGGTTATAATAGATTACGCAAATAAAAATAAAAAAAATAACTTCCGTGGCAAATGTATTGCCGGAGCAAAAAAGGTTGTTGATTTTTTAATACGAAATCCGATTATACCATTTGCTATTATCGTAATGCTTAAATCGCGTATAACTCAATATTATGAAAAAGAAGCTGATATTGTTTCTGCTACTAGACTTAATTGTGCACAGGGAGCTATAAATTATGCCAATTTATGCATAGAGAGTCGAAAAGAGTATGCTGCAAAAGCTACATGGAAATCATATCTTCTGCCCACAAAAATTGTTGGTAGTATTACTAATGCGCTCGGATGGGCTTGGCATCCTTCTGCTGAAAAGAGGATAGAATATTTAGCACCTATTGCAAAACAACAAAAAGTACTATTAGCGGATGTATAACTAAAATATTGAATTCATACAAAATCTAACTTTCTTGTCAAGGTTGATGCATTGCCGATGATGGCTATTCTTTTGATGGATTTCATAAGTATCCTAATTTATAGAATACTTATTTTAATACAATTGTTATTTGTTTGTTAAGCAACTTGTGCAGCTATTTTTGGGGCTTTGGCCCTTTTTGATCAACGCAAATTATTAGACGTACTAGGTTCAGTTAATTTTCGAGCATTTTTTATAAAATATCTATTTAGGATATAATCAGGCAATTTTCTCAAGTTTAGTAAGTAATCTAACTGCAGCCGTCCATTTGTGTTTGCGTGCGATATCTTCT
>BTUB01000070.1:0-6073 GCA_045863215.1 Candidatus Babeliales bacterium
AGTAATTAAAGTATCACGCGGATTTATGTGTGTTGCATCTGTGCAGTGGATCAATGCAAAAGAAGAAGAATAATTAATGAAAAAAGAATCTTGTTCATGAGTGCTCCTGTATGATGATAGGTAAAACTGCTAACAAGTGTATTGAAAATAATAATTATTCCAAGCCAGTTACTTGTTATCGATTTATTGTAAACTATCTGATTAATTTTAACATTTAATAACACTCAAGCACTAGTGAGGAACAATGAAGAAGTTACTTTTGAACAGCTTGGCTCTCGCATTTGCAGTAAATGCATCAGAGAAGCCAGAAGATCCTACGCAAAAATATCGCAATACAAAGGCTCACGAAGCAATTATTCATGATTCATATTATGAAGCGGAAAAATATACAGAAGAAATTCCAGCTGTTTGGAAAGAAGCGCTAGATGCATTTGGGTATAAAGAAGGTGACATTGAATTTTATACTGCCGTGCGAACCAATAAGTTTGTGGAACGTGTAGGCAATAAGCTGGTGATATTGAGACCGAATTTCTTTTTATATTGTACTCCTGAAGAGCAAAAAGTATATATTGCACTTCAACTTGCCTCATTACAACAAGATGCTGAGATGGATCTGGGCGGCTCACATGAAACATTCTGCAACACCACCCGTGCCGAAATGACTTTCCGTGAAGCAACAATTGGATTAACAGCTCTGGGATTAATTGCGCTTTATCATAAACAAATGGTGGAAAAGTATCATCAATATGAGCCAGCAGTGAAGAATATCTTGTTTTCAAAAGCTGCTGCTTTAATCGGTGGCTGTTGGCTTGCTAATAAAGCAAATGAATTAATAAAAGAGCGCGATAAAAATTTAAAGTTTAAAGAAGCTCATTTTGCAGTGATAGATAAGCTTGGTGCCGAGGGTCTTCTTTCAATAAGAGAAAAGCAGGTGAATTGGGGTAAAAATAATGCATGGTGGTGGCAACGCAAATGGTATTATCTGCTTGGAAAATTATCATTAGTCTATAATCCTGAAGCAAATTTGGAACTTATTCAAAACTATATTGCAAAGAAAGAAGCTCAAGCTATTAAATAAAACGGATAGTTTTTTAATAACTAAAAAAGGCGGTAGATTTTGAGCTACCGCCTTTTTTGCTTTGATTATGTTACTTCGAAATTCATTAGAATATGCTTAATTTCAATTGCGTTTTCATAGAGTTGTTCTTGATGCTGTTTTCGATTAATTTCGATTTCTACAATCGCGCTTAAAAGTGTAAAAAATGAAATTACTCCGGTTGTAATAACTAAACCGGTACTTGTTGTATACGAGTTGAGCCAATAAAATAGTGAAGCTACTGTGCCAAAAGCTCCCAACGTTAAACGTACACCACAGTTAAATGATATTTCAGGATCAACATCGGTGGTATAAGCATTTTTATAAACAGGCTTATTATAGTAACTCAACATGCCATTGCAATAGACTGGTGTACATTCATATATGGGAAATTGTATAGCATTACGTCGACGAATAATGACTTCCTCAGCGAAATCTATATACATACGTTTATCTTTTATACTTGGCTTTTGATCCATTGATGCGAGTTTCTTTATTTCAGATTTTACCAATATTGGATCACTTTTTTTAATTGCTAAAAAAAGTGCATCGTTTCCATGGAGAGCACAGGAGAGTGATAGTACAAGTGATAGTAATTTTTTCATAGTTATTTCTGTAGGGAGTAACGTTTGTTTTTAATTTCATTGAATAATTTTTTTTGTTCGTCTATATCGTCGACACGATCAAAATCTCTAGCAAATTTCCATAAATTTTTTGGAATATTCCTCTGATTTTTAAGATGTATGATTACTAGTATATTTTGGATCTGGCCTAATAGAGCTAAATAATATTCTGCCTCTTCAAAATTTAAACAGTTTTGAATCTTTAAAAAAATATTCTTCAATTTGATTTCTAATAACTTAAATTTTTCATCAAGCATTTTTTGATCATCATAGGGAATTTCGCTTAATAAAGTTGCTAAAGTGTTCATATAGTCCTTTTACTTTATAGGTTGTATATGCCAAATTTCTTTTGTTTGTGGATTATATATCAATTCCCAGTCCCCATATTCATATCTAAAAAATCCTGGTCTGCTATCGACTATCGCATTAGTCGCATGATCCAATATTTCTTTTGCAACAAGAGAAGGAGCTCCTCTTCCAGTATTCCATGTTCTTTCATAGTAATATTTCGTGAATTTAAATCCATTAACTTCATAATATCCATTTTTTAATACCGCTGTACTTGTTTGATTTATAGTATCTTGAATGGTTTTTGAATTAGCACAAGTAACAGCATCTTGTTTTACTGCATTTTTAATAGCATCAGTAGCAACTTTTATTTCAATACCTTCAGTAGTAGTCACAGAAGTTACCGGCACTTTAAAGTCATGAGCCAACCTTTGGGCTAAAGCCTTGGTATGAATACCTGTTTTTTCTACTAAAGCGCCAACTTCGCCGATGATTTTTCCGGTAGCAGGGATTACTTCGCCAATAATAGCATTTTCTACTATGACGGCCGTGACATCACGCACATTATCTTGCCACGTGCCATTTTTTAACCTGTGAGCAATTTGTTTGCCAAGCGCAGGAAGTCCGGATTCTTTGCAGGCTTGTTTAAATTGTGTCTCGAGTTTTAAGTTTTCCTCAAGTGGCCTGAATGGAGAAATGTTTTCCAAATGTTCATGAGCCTCTGCGACTTTTAATGCCGTTTTGCCTAAATTAAAAAACCCTTCAATTACTTCATGAGGATGAGTAATAGAGTGAATTGCGCTTTGAGTGCCTTTAATAACGCCTTTACCGGCTCCCACTATAGTATCGATGCCATATTTTCCTGTAGTTTCTATATGATTCATTATCTGCCAACAGAAATTAGATAGCATACCGGCTTGCTCTATATTACCCAGGCTATTATGTTGACGGCTTAGATCAGTTACTTTTGTAGAAAGATCGCGCAGTTTATATAATCCTGAAGAATTGATGAGCGCTAACCCAGATAGGTCCTTTTGTTTGACTACTTGTCGTAAGATATCCAAATGAATTGCTTGTTGCACTTGGTGACCATAACAATTCTCAAATTTTTTTGGATCAAGTCCCTGAGAAACAAGAAATTCCTTTATAGTAGAAGGCAACTCATATTGTTTTAACTCATACTGAGCTCCATTTTTTAATAATATTTCCGTAACATCCTTGCGGGTTTGGATATGAGCAACAATTTGATCTTGATTGATACCAGCAAAATGGGCCATTTGACTATCGTAATCAACTTTTAAAATTTCTGTGTTAATTGCTGGAGTGAGAGCTTTTTCTAAATAAAATTCTGCACGAATATCGTTTTGCTGTAAGGCTTTATATGCGTTATCAATTTTATGAATTACATCCCAACATTCTGGAATATTTGGATTTTTAGGGTCAGCACTTTTTATGAAATTGATATTTTCCGCAATAAGTTTTACGGCAGCTTTTTGGAGCTGTTGGTGATGGATATTTGCCGATGGCGTTGCGTAGTTAGCCAATGAAGCAATCGCTCTATTTGTAGTAGGATTAAATATGGCTTGTGCGCTAGCATTCGCAAGTGTGCGATATTGCGATGCCTCTGGAATACTTTGAATTGCCATTTTCAGATAGTCCGCAGTATTTTTTACCAGTTGTATATCTGTTTTGTTTGTAATTGAATGTGCGATAACATTGTTAAGTAATTCGCGTTCATTGTGATATTGGGCCAAGCCTATTGAAGATGGCATATCGTTGAGCCATTCTGCATTTGTATTAAAAATTTTGAGTACCCCATGAGAATGTAATTGTTGATATGCCTCACGTTTTAATGGGTCAGCATGATCAGAGGAAAGCCCATAGGAATTAATAAAGCTTGCCAAATCTTGGCTATTATTTGGAATTTCGCACAGTCTATAAATGATATCATCCAAAACAGGATTGCTTTTTGTGATCCCAAGAGCAGCTTTATTTGTGTGATACGCTTTTTCTGTTTGAGCCAAAAAATGATTAAATTCATGCGGAATAGGAAAACATTCATTGGCGTTCAAAGATTGCGCTAATTCTTGTTTTTTTTCTAGGTAATAGGAATTATTAATAAATCGTTTTTCTATACATTCAATAGTATATTTTTCATAAAAATGTTTTCGATATACTGCTCCAATGCATGCAGAATCTATCCCTGGTTCTAATTGAAAGCAATGTTTCCGTGCTTCGTGAAAATTACCCCTTTTAAGTAATTGCTCGACAGTTTGAAAAGTTGAATAGGTTGGATGGTTTACTATTTGTTTATGTTCAGCTAAATTGATAGGTTTGTTGGGGGAATTAAGAAAATCCCAGCTTTGCTGATCATATATTTTTGAAGGATTAACGGTTAATTCTTCATAATATTGTCGAATGAACCGTTCGGCTTGATCTGCACAAGTAGTATTAAACTCATAGTCTTTATTGAGCCATTTCAGTGCATCATTTTCAAATGAGGCAACACATTTGTCAAGCTTTTTTTGTATATCGGAATAAGCACCCGATGGTAAAAATAATGGTTGTGTATGCTTATTGTCACCACCGGTCATATTTTGAATTTCGCCAATCGTTTTTTTAAGTGATTCGTTAAGCTCTGGAACCGAAAGTGTTAATGATGGTAGTTTGTACCACGCTTCAGTAGCTGCAGCAGCGTGCTCATTAAATTGTTTGCTTAGTGCAGGTTTGATAGCATCCCTTAGAATCCCAATTGCATTCAGGATTTCTTGTTGCACCATTTCTTTGCGCACTTCAAAGGCTTCCCTGCCATGAGGATGTTTTGATAAATAATCTGAAGAAATTTTGAATGAATTTTGTCTTTGATTAATGTATTCTAGGCCGGAAATTTGACGTCCTACACTGTTTGTTGACCTAGTTATATTTATTAAGCGTTCCGGGGATATACATGAATAATTTCCTGAATTTTGTGCAGGAATATGACTATTACTTGTTGATTGTTTGCTAAAATCAACGGTTGCATTTCGAATAGGATTTGTATGAGTGGGCGCTAAAGGCATTGGAGTTATAGGGGGTTGAGGCGTTATCGTACAACCTCTAGCTAAAAGTAAGGAAGCGGGAATTTGGTTAATGTTCTCATATACTTTTGTTAGTTGGATTAATTCGGCAAAGGAAACATGTGTTTTACTTATTGGTACCTGATTTTGCAAAGTTAATGAGCGTTGTTCATGCAAAGAAGCAGACATTGATAAGCATGTATTGGTAAAGAAAAGACTGAGTATGAATAGAATGTTCATAGAGTTTTCTGTTCAGTATTATTTACTATTGTCTCGTTGTTAACTGTGGTGTTATTTTGATTTTTCATTGTAAGAGGAATCCATTGTGGTGCTAAACCGATTATATATGGCATCACGGGTCGTATTACTGGGCGAATCAATGGTTTTATTAATGTACGAGTTCTAATAGGAAGTAACCATAGAATGGTTGAATTTCTTATTATTAGATCAACTGTGAAATCTACTCCTTCGCATACGCCTTCAGTAAGGGCTTCATTTGCGAATGTCGAATTAGCAACAGCAGCTGCAACTCCTTGTAACAACGCATTTTTTGTTTGATTTTCCAATTGTTCTTGGAATTGACTTTTTTGAAGTTGTATATTTTCTTCATGAAATTTTTCATTTTGTTTTAATTGGTCTTGATGATTTTGTTTTTGAAATTTCATCATTTCATCATTTTGTGCTTTTTGAAGCAAGACTATGGCGTTATGATTTTCTTTTTGAAGTTCAATATTTTTTTTGCCTTGATAATGGTTAAGCCAAAGCCCAGCTAATACAGCTATGCTACTGATACTAAACCCAATCAAAGGAAGTCGATATCTGTTAAAATTTTCCCATTTTTGATTATTGATGTTTTCTGTGACACTATTTGCTTTAATTTGACTTGCTTTTTTAACATGATGTAAAGCAGATTCAATATCATCGCAGGTAATAGCAGTATTTTGTGCAGAATTTGGTTCCCTTTCATTTGCGAAATCTACTGCTTTAATATATAGAAGCTCTAAATCTCT
>BTUB01000071.1:0-6035 GCA_045863215.1 Candidatus Babeliales bacterium
GCGTTTTTTATAAAAAATGATCCCAATATATTTGTGTTTATGTTTTTTTAAGAATGAATGAATACTTTCTTTGTATTGATTAATTTCTTGGTGCTTTTTATACAATTCTTCTTTGAGCTCTTTTTCTTGATAAATAAGGGATTCAAGATTTCTATTTTGAATTAAGTTGATGATATTGCTCAAGTAGCTGGCAAATACGAGCATTTCATCCCGCTCTATATGGCTATAAAATTCATTAAGACGTGCATAGCGTTCCACAATAATATAGCCAATCATGGTGTGATTTTTATAAATAGGTAAAAAGATATCGGCATTAATAGTGTCCATAAATGCCAAAATAGTTTCATCAGCATAATTAGGATCATAAAAATTATTAAAATCGATCTCATCATAAATAAGAATTTTTACTTTATTGATGCACTTTTCTAATTCAGGATCAGCATTACTTAAAAAAGATTCCACGTGGGTTTGAGTATCAGAAAGTAGCATCTTAGTGCCATGGTTTTCTTGTGGGTTTAAAGTGCGCAAATGTAAAGAAACACGATTGCTTGGTATATCAAAAGCTGTTTTGAAAAATGCTTGGCTGATATGCCCCAATTCATACATGCTGGTGGCCTTGGCCAAATCTTCAAGAGTATCTTTGAAGCCATCTACAAAATTAAAGCGATGATGTTCTTGCACGTGACTTTGAAGGTTGAGAAACCGAAGACCGATAATTTTACGGGCACAAAAATATAAGGCTATGGTTAACAAGCTTGAGGAAATTCCAATAACAGAGTAGCAGCTACTGAAATATCCATGAAAAAAATGGAATGGATAATATTGAATAAAATCAGAAATTAATCGTGGAATAATGAGAAATTGAATAAGAATCAAAAATTGTTTCTTTAATATACGTGGTACACGATTTTTTTTTGCGGATCTAAGAGAGAAAAATACCGTAGGTAACATTAATAGAAAAATACCGTAGAAGGGAAACCAGCCTTGAAGAGTAAGTTGCACGCTTGAAGGTCCTAAACCGTGAAAAACATTCAATGCGGAATACAAAAACAAAAAGCAAAAAATAAAGGTACTTGTAATAAATATTTTTTGTCTAATATTTAGTTTGCCTTTAGGATTGACAAGATTTTCTAAAAATAAAGCCAAAGCTTGGTATTCCAAAGCGAAAAAAACCCAAGATATTCTAATTAGAAATAGTAAAATAGAGTGCAATAAAATATCAGGTTGCGGAATCAGATATTCACGAACGGAAAGAGCAATCCATGCTAAATCCTCAAAAAGGCCACCGATTAGAATTGTAAGTAAAAAAGCTAAAGCTGTATATAAATGTGTTGAAGGAGTTTTTTGAGTTACGAGTACTTTTAAAATAAAGATTTTTATCACAATAGAAATTGTGCTGATGGCTATAAGAAAAGGATATGATCCGAAAATGAGTTCTATAGAGGAAAAAAGGTTATACATACAATATATTTATTGCTATCACAGTATCTAAAGGTTATAATATCTTTGACTTAATTATATGGGTATAAATTTTAATGAATACCTAAAACCTTTTAATGTCAGGATTAATATGAGTAATTTATTTTTGTATGATGGCCCTCCAGGCGGAGCCTAATTAACTATAGCCTATATGAAATCCTATTTTTCACAAATAAGATTTATAAAGTTCACTATTATTTCTCAATAGAAATATAAGGATGCGGGTGGATAAAAAAGAGCGTGCAATTCGTATTATCCAAATACTACGCAAAGCAACCAAAAGTATGGAGCAACCTGCATCTGTGAATATAGTGAATCAGTATGGCCAAGATCCTTATTTGGTGCTCATATCATGTCTTTTAAGCTTGCGTACCAAAGATACGGTTTCCTTTCCTGCCTCGCAGCGACTCTTTGAGTATGCCAAAACTCCAGCACAAATGCTCAAAATTCCCATTAAAACTATAGAAAAACTTATTTATCCCACTGGTTTTTATCATCGCAAAGCCATTTTGCTTCATGAAGTGAGCAAAGATTTGCTTGAGCGTTTTAAGGGAAAAGTGCCCAAAACAGAGCAAGAATTGCTTTCCATAAAAGGTGTGGGTCGCAAAACGGCCAATTTAGTCTTAGGTGTTGCTTTTGATATTCCTGCTATTTGTGTGGATACCCATGTGCACCGCATTTCAAATCGTTTAGGATTAGTGAAAACAAAAACTACCGATGAAACTGAGGTTGAACTTAAGAAAATTCTGCCGCCAGAATACTGGACCGAATACAATCATTTACTGGTAATCTGGGGCCAAAATATCTGTGTACCCATTTCACCGCATTGTTCAAAATGTGCGATCGCAAAACTTTGCCCAAGAATTGGTGTTACTAAACACCGATGATAAATATTGCATTAACAGGTTCTTCTGCTTTATGCTTGTTAAAAAAGGGAGATTTTATGAAAAAAATATCCTTAGTTTTTGGATTATCATTTTGCATGTCAAGTGTGAATTTAGAGCCACCTTTGGAAGAGGAGTCATTTCAGGATCGACTCAAACTTGAGAATGCAGTAACTAACACAGATAGCGCAGAAGTTCTCAGGTTGCTGCTTAAAGGTATTGATCCGTCCGTCAGCCCTCAACTTTTATGTATAGCATTAGAAAGAAGGAAGAGCTTCTCTAGAGGGCAAGAAAAAGAGCAACAGGAGTATGAGCGGAGCAGAAAGCAAATAATTGAATTACTCATAAATAATCCACGTACTAATTTAAATTGCAAAAATGCTGATGGGGATACTCCTCTTATCTATTTTGCGCGCATGGGTCATCTTGAGTATGTAGAAAAATTATTAAAATCAGGGCGAGTTGATCTGAATGCTGTTGATAAACTAGGATTCACTGCGTCTGCTCTTGTAAAAAGGCCGGATATGCAAAAACTCTTTGCGCAACACGGAGCATCTGTAATAGCTCCACCACAAGTCTCTTCTGTGTCAACTTGGCACAGTTATACTCAGCCACAGCGTCCCATTGCCGCAACACCAAAAGCAGCTCCACAAATTCCTGCTATACCAACTTCGTATCAATATACTTCACCACCACATCCTGCTTTTGCAAAACCTGCACCAAGAATGGGATTATCTTTGGTGCAACAAGAATTTTTTGATGCAGTAAAACAGAATAATCTTGAAAAAGTTAATCAACTTTTTGCGGCAGGGGGCATAGATCTTAATGTTGCTGATCAAAATGGAGCAACGCCCTTAGTGTATGCGATAAAGAATAATTCATTACCGATGGTAATGCGATTATTGAAAATGCCGATAGCTATTAACCAAAAAATAGGCCTAAGAGTAACTACTTATCTTATGGGCGCAATTTCTGGCGGAAAAAGTTCTGCAATAATTGCTGAACTTCTAAAACATCCGGATATTGATCTTAACATATTAAATAATGAGGGATTAACCGCTCTTGATTATGCGCTTCTTCCAGGAAGGGCCCGCCTAGAAATTATTGATATGCTGATCAAACGCCAGGCTGTAACTGGTGCTTTTAGGCAATATGCTGTGCGCAGTCAAAAGTTGAGAGCTCAAGCGCAAGCAGGGCAAAAGCGGTCAGCAGCAGAAATGATGGAAGGTGCGGTTCAGTCATCAGTTCAACAGCAAACAATTCCTGCCGCTGCACAAATGCCAAGGGTATACATTAAAGAAGAACCTACCGAGGAAGAAGAGCCTGTTTCAAAAATCAGTAGAATCTCTGATCCAGAACTGTAAAAGCCCCTTTTTTTAATGCATTTGATTTTGCTCTTTGCTATACTTGTCGATCAGTTACAATTAATAAACATTTATAGGGAGCAATTATGAAGAATGCATATTTTTTGCAATCATGCTTTTTTCTTTTAGTAGTGTGCGCTTCTCCATCCATTTTGGGTGATCAGAGTCTAAGAACTATTGGGCAAATAAAACAAGATATGATTGAAGCGGCTCCGGTGGTTATCGATTGGATGGTAAAACAAATGCATAGCTATCCAGCTGTTCCGGGAATAATTACTGCCTCACTACTATGCAAGGCAAAAGAAAGTATCATGCTCAAGCGACCTTCATTCATAGTTTGGGCTGTCCTTGGTGCTGTAGTTTTTGCAGAGCCGTATCGGTTATTTGCACAAGAATATTTGGCCCAAAGAAATGCAGGCACAAAAGATTCTGGTTGGACCAAGGAATTAAAGGAGGCTCAAGAAAATGCAAAATCAGCTGGACACGCAGTGGTATTGGCTGCGCAAAAAGGTTCACAGGAAGCTATCGAAAAAAGTATCAGAAAAGATTGAAGCTAACCGGTAATAATTCAAAATAACCATTTATTTTTCAAATGGAGATATCATGAAAATATTTATACTTTTATTAATGGCAATGCATGGTTGTCTTCCTGCAATGGAGAAGCCTTCATTTTGGAAAGCTACTTTTAATAAATTGGCACCAGTTTGGATGCTTTCAAGAGAACAGCAGATTAAAGAAGCAACCGAAGGTGCAGCAAGCATAATTAATGAATATCAATATTTTACCCGTATGCGCAGCTATACGGCGTATAATGAGTTCATTGAATTAATTAAAAAAGGGGCCAATCCCAATATTCCGGATATTGATGGTGAAACAGCCTTACAAACGGCAGTTATTTATAAAGAGAAAGGTTTTATAAAATTATTATTAAACGCAGGTGCATCTTTAGAAGCTCCCAAAAATGTAAGTTGTGTTAACTCTATAAGAATATTTACTGAGGCAGTAAATCAAAATGATTTTGAATTAGTCCAACTTCTTCTTCAAAAAGGAGCGGATGTGAATAAAGAAGGTGGAACTGTTTCAGGAATTACTTCTACACCATTAAATATTGCTGCATTAAATCAGTCTTTGCAAATTGTTAAGCTTCTTATGCAAACTGGTGCCAATCCGAATATACAAAGCGCTTCAAATGGTTTTACAGCTCTTATGGCAGCTTTAAAAAATCCTTATAAGTCAGCTGATCCGGAAGTAATTAAATTATTGGTAAAATCAGGTATGGATGTGGATAAGCAAACTACACATGGATATACTGCTTTGATGTTTGCAGCTTCAGGATCTAATACGTGGGTTACTGAGGCACATTGTTACGAGCATGTTACGTTATTATTAGATGCTGGGGCAGACCGGACGATTCGCGATACGAGTGGCAAAACTGCATTAGATCATGCAAAAGCTAAAGGACAATCTAGAATTGTACATTTGCTCAAAGCTACACAGAAAATATTATAAAAAAACTTTTTTAATTAAAATATCGGCCGCAAACCGGTAATCCAAACTTGCGGCCTAATTTTTTTATTTATTCAACTCATTTGCTTTTTGGAGCACTTGCTCAAAAGTAAGTCCAAACTCCTGCTTGCCGTCATTGTGGCGCAATGTGATAGTATTATTTTCCACCTCTTTTTTGCCCAGTACCAGCATCCAGGGAACTTTCTCTTCTTGAGTGCGTTTGATTTTTGCAGAAATCTGATCAGATGTTTGATCAACTTCTACGCGAAGGTTGTGGGCTTTAAGTTGCTCAGCGATTTTATCTGCATACGGACGTTGATCATCGGTGATGGTCAAAATACTAATTTGAACTGGTGCAAGCCAAAATGGCAAGTTACCCTTAAAGTGTTCTAAAATAATGGCAAAGAAGCGCTCAAGTGATCCGTAATTTGCTTGATGGATCATCACAGGGCGCTCGCGTTGACCAGTACTTGCTACATATTCTAGATCAAAATTTTGTGGGAAAAAGAAATCTACTTGAATGGTGCCGCATTGCCACTCACGATCCATGGAATCTTTGATGCGGAATTCGATTTTAGGACCGTAAAATGCGCCTTCACCTTCGGAAATAGAATATTTTAAATTCATTTTATCCAATGCGCCTTTTAATGCATTGGTAGCATTGTCCCAATATTCTTGAGAACCGAGTGCATTTTCCGGTTTTGTGGAAATAGTTACATCGATATCAGAAAATCCAAACTTATTGAGCATGGTATAGATCATTTTGATCATAATAATTACTTGTTCTTCAATCTGATTTGGC
>BTUB01000072.1:0-1242 GCA_045863215.1 Candidatus Babeliales bacterium
CTGCAGTAATTTTTTTCTTGTCCCCATATTGCCCTCCATAGGCCTTTATTTGCACAGTCCGATCAGCTCCGCCATCCAAAAGTAATTTGATTATGGGTAAGTTATTATCTCGGGATAAATCAAACATATAGCATATCAATGGAGTAAATCCTCGGTGGCCATCCGTTTGAGCGACATTAGGATCAGCGCCTGCCTCTAGCAATGCCCTTACTTTACCTATTGATGAATATCTTTTAAACGGCATAAGAGCAACGCGCCCATCAGTAGTTTTAATATCAGGATCAGCGCCATATGATAAGAGTACGCGCGTAACTTTTGCTCCTTTTGCATACCAAAGGGGGCAAGGATGATCATTTGCCCCTGCGCCGGCTTTAATGAGTAATTCTACTACCAGTGGCATGCGCCATGCGGCTGCGCAGGTTAAAAGAGGATAGCCTTTGTAGCAGTATGCTTTAGAATATGCACCTTGCGATAATAATTGTGCTACGTGAGGTGCAATAAGCTGATCTTTTCTTTTAGATATTTTAATTTCAAGTGGATGTCCATGGTCAGTATCAAAGGGCGGCTGCATAAGTTTAATCAGGTGCCAGGTTGCCAGTTCGCTTGCATCTAAATCTAATTTCTGAATGCGTTGCGCATCCTTATATTCTAAATATTCTTGGGCCATTTTATAATGATTTTTGCGTAAACCTTGGGCAAGTTCTTCTGGTGTATAAAATCGAATTTTTAATAAATGTATAAGCCCATCAGATATTGTTGCCTGAGCAGCAGCGGGCAAGAGTTCTTGTAGTTTGTATCTTATTTGCAAGCAACTCATGTGAGGGTTATAGTTTGCCAGAAATAAAAACTCATAAAGACGACTTGCCTTATTTACAGTGTTCAAAAAAGAGAAATTGTAAGAGCAGAAGAGAGCAATCTGTTTTAATAGTTCTTCAAAATCCTCCGAGTTATAACGATTAAACAACCATTTTGGTTCAAATAGAGCATTAAATAAGCATTCGCTTACAAAGTTTTTGGTATTATCGGGTAGAATATTAAAATATAATTTTGGATTATGCATTAAATCTGGTTGCTTATATTCTTGCATATAAGAATAAAATGGTATTAAGAAAAAACTGAGAAAAAAATAAACTTTTTTCATAATTTATAGCATAATGATTTTTGTTTTCCTGTGTGTTCTAATTATAAGGGATCTATGAAAAATAAATATTTTTTTTATTTCATAAAAGTGTTGCCGAGCAT
>BTUB01000072.1:1252-5937 GCA_045863215.1 Candidatus Babeliales bacterium
GTGCAGTCGGGTTAAGCATTGCGTTCTCGTGGTTCTGCACAGCCGCCATTGCCACCAAAGCCTCCTGCGTTTGTGAAAGCTGCCGCAGCAATAGATAGAATCGCTCTTCCTTCCCCATGGGAGCCAACACCACCCATGTTGGTTCATTTTGAATCCAAATCAAAAAATGGCACAAAAACAATTTATAAGGGAACTTTGAAAATAAATCCCAGCGGAGGCGCGCTTACTTGCAAAATTATCTATGATTCCCAAAGCGGTAGTTATAGTGGAGAGCTAATTAATGAGCGTTTTAGTGCTTCAGAATGGCATTCATGTGGATTAGATGCAGGAAAAGCCAAAGAATATTACGATAATTTGCGTGAACAAGATCCAGATCAGAAAAAAAGAATAGATTAGATGCTAAAACTACCATTCATCCTTTTTATTACCGGCGTATCAGGCGCCGGTAAAACCACGGTACTCAAACAGTTGTGCAGCAAGCTCGCACAGCAATCGGTTGGATGCTTCCATTTTGATAGCATAGGAGTGCCATCAGTTGAGCAGATGATTCAAGAATATGGTGGGCCAAGCCAGTGGCAACAGGCGATGACAGAAAAATGGGTTAATGATTTGCTTTCAAACCACCAGGATGAGAAATTACTTATTCTCGAAGGGCAAGTAAATCTAGATTTTATTAAAAATGCTTGTGCCAAGCATAATTTTAAAAACTATGAGATTATTCTTATTCATTGCGATGATGCAATTCGGCATAAACGATTACGTATAAATAGGAATCAGCCGGAGTTAGTAAATCAAGATATGGATAACTGGGCCCATTTTTTGCATCGCCAAGCACAGCAGAGGAATGTGACTATTCTTGATTCAGGAAGATTAGCTGTTGCGCAGATCGTGAATAAGATAGTAAGCATGGTGCAAAATCATGGATAAAAAAGACTTCTTCAGCAGCTTATTCCTGAGCTGGCTATCGCATCATGCGAACAAAAATCAGGCGATGATCATGAAGTACTCGTGGTAAATAATGAATGGATATTTCGGTTTGCTCAAAATTATGATGCAAGAGCACACATGCACGTTGAGGTTGCATTATTAAAAGAGCTTGAGAATAAAATGAGTTTTGCAATTCCACGAGTTGCTTATTATTTTCCTCACAGCTATTGCTTTGGCTATAGAAAGATACATGGAGTTTCTTTGACCAAAGAGTCATATTTTTCGTTTAATGAGTTGGGGAAAAAACAATTATGCGATGATTTGTCACGATTTCTTGTTGAGCTAGAAAATTGTGTTTCTATAGCTGATGCACGTAAAATCGGGTTGCCCACCGCCGATTGGCCCATGGCATCCATTGATTTAAACAAAAAGCTGACTCATTTAGAGGGCACCCTCAAAACTATTTTTGATAATGTTATCGATCGCTATGCTCTTCTAGAAAAAGATACTGAGCTGGTTGCAGTGGTTCATAATGATCTGCATGGTGATAACATTTTGATTGATGATAAAACGGGAAAGTTAATTGGTATTATCGATTTTAGTTCAACAGCTATTGGCAGCATCTATCATGAATTTAGATATCTGCACTTGATTGATATAAGCTTAGTTGAGCAGGTAGTAGAAGCTTACTCAAAACTATCGGGCAAACAACTTAACACGCAAGATGCCTATGCGTATTGCTTGGCCACCGAATTTTCTCGACTTGTTCAAGCCCAAGAACGAAATAATACTCAAAAAGTAGCTGCAATTTCACAGCGGATTATGAATTTGGTAACTGCTCAAAATCCTTAAGTTCCTTTTCTAGCAGTGCGATATCCTTAACGCGTTTGATTTACATAATAACTTCGTATGTTTATGTATACCGGGTCATTAAGTTACTGATTTTCATAGAATATATGTAGTGATTTGCATAAGTTTTGCCTGCAATCGATATGAATATGGTTTTATTCGGAAAATAATTCGCGTACGATATTCTCAAGAAATTCTTTTGGTAAATTCATATTCACCTTCTATATCTTTTGCGCAATGGTTAGAATACGATCGGTTCTTTCTTCAACAAATCGTGATCCATCAATACCCAGTTGTTCGAGCACCTTAAATCCATTTTTGGTTAGTATTTCTTTAAGTGGGCCAGCGGAATAAATTTGAAGCGTCTGTGCTCGTTTTGAAATTTTTGGTTTTTCATCAGATTTTAATTTTTGTGTAATAACGGTGCTATGAAACGTCAAGATTCCCTCAGCCGTAAGGGTGCTATACTGAATCTCGCGAAATTGGGTATCACCGCTCGTTGTGAGCCAATCTATGGTGAGTTCTGTAATATTTTTGCCTGCAAGATAGTAATCAAGATTCGCAATGTCAAAAATATAGATCCCATCTTTTTTTAAGTTGCGGTGTATATTGCGTAGTGCAATTTCAAAGTCTGATTTTGTCAAATGTCCAATCGCATTGAATATGGTGATAACTGCATCAAATTCACCAACCTGAATGGTTCGCATATCTCCTTTTATGAATTTGATGGCAAGGTTTTCACGAAGAGCTTTTTCTTTTGCAATTTTGAGCATTTTGGCATTAATATCTGAGCCGACTACGGTAAACCCGCGTCGTGTAAGCCAAAAGACTTGCGAGCCGGTGCCGCAAGTGAGATCAAGAACTGAAGTGGCATTATAGTTTTTAAGTACTTTTTCGATGGTGGAATTAATGAGTGCGGATCGCGCTTCATTAAAGGCATCATAGCTTTCAGATTCTTTGTTGTAGTGGGATGGTTTAGCCGTTTTATGAGTTACTGCTTTCATATAATTTTTATGCCTAAATATCTTTGATATAGTCAAAAATTTTATCTTTGTGTTCTAAAATAATTTTTTTCATACTGGGATGCAACGATGATTTATTAATTTCATCAAGTTTGATCCACCGAAAACTACTATGTTCTTCCGGGTTAAGCGTTACGTGGTAACCTGTTGCATGTGTGCAAAATAGGTACTCTTTATACTGTATAGAAGGATTGTCTATTTCTGGCCATATGTGTGCGCTAAGTAAATTAATGTGATCAACTTCCAATTGAGTTTCTTCTTGGATTTCTCTTGCTAATGCACTCAAGATATTTTCAGTTGTATCAACTTTGCCCCCAGGTAGATCTTCGAATCCGGGAAATTTTTTTACGTGATTTGAGCGTTTGAGGATGAGTAATTGAACGGTATCATCAATTTTGTGAAAAATGAGCGCTTTAACCACATTGGTATCCATAGGTTCCTAATTTTTTAAAAAACTCTCAAGAAATTGGCGGTTAAAATGATAGAGCTTATTGTGTTTATTTTGCCAGGTATTACGTTTAAGAGTAAATCCGATAATATCAAGCGCTCTGCTGATACGGAGTAAGGGCATTATATGCTGATAGTCGGGAACAGGACGAATGCTTGCATATCCAGCCAAAAAAGATTTTTTACTGGCTGAATGTATTGACCATTCTGCATGCTCGAGAGGGCAAAAGCTTTCCTCTGCAAAGCTGCTGCGTGTTGAACTCCAATCTATAATCCCTTGCAATCTACCATTATGAGCAATGATATTGCCCGGTCGAAAATCTCCATGGATTATACACGGGCCATCCACGGTGTCCAAGAGTTCGATATGTGCATTGTAATACTGCCGGCATTGGCCCATAAGTGTTAATGGAAGATGATCTTTGCATTCCGAAAAGCGTTCTTCAAATTTTTGTGCAAAATAGAGTGTAGGATTAGAAACCAAGGAATCAGGGGCAATAAAGTTGCCATAGCCCGTGGTACGATTCTGATTAATACGTGCAAGAAGTGACCCCATTTCAAAAGCCAAGGAATCGGTAACCTCAGTGATTTTGAGTATGGCGCCGGGGAGACATTCCATAAGAATTGCACCGGTAATATCTGCTTGTGGCTCAAAAGATCGGATAATATGAGGAACTGGAAGTTTTCCAGTAAAATAATTTAAAAAATAGAGTTCTTTGAAAAAATCTTGTGGACGTGAACATATTTTTAAAATCAACTCTTTGCCACTCGATTCAGTAATTTTATATACATCAGCGACTATAGCATCCGGATGTTCGATCCGGGTAAAAGTGGCATCTTGAAGATTAAAATATTTTTTGTAGCAAGTAAGGTTCATACAAGCTTCTTTTCCATATGATAATTAATAAATTTTATACCACGTTTTTCTACCACTTGTTCTTTGATCACTTTAAAGCCCATGCGCTCAGCGGGTATTTTTGCCGTGATGCTGCAATCGGTAGTAATTTTTTCTAAGCCAAGCTCTCTTGCTTTTTGCTCAAGTGCTTTAAAGATTTTTAACGCGATAAAGCGAGCCTGATATTCTTTGTGTACATAGAGCCGATCAAGGTATCCTTCATGCCTCAAATCACCAAAGCCCACAATTATGCCATCTACTTCTGCTACCAGGGTGATATTCTTCTCGAGCGAAGCTTGCCAACGCTCAAGATTGATTGTGGTCCAGGTTGCTATTTGCTCGCTTGTGTAATGCTTAATATTGATAGTGGCTACCGCTTCTTTGAATAAAGTAACCACAGTGTTAAAATCAGAAGGTTGATAAGGGCGGATGGAAATAGTACTCATTGGTATGACCTATAGCTCAAAAAAGCGCTTTATAATAACGCCATTCTATCTTTAAACATAAAAAATGGCTATGATTTTACCGTTTCATCCCACTTCTAT
>BTUB01000073.1:0-5932 GCA_045863215.1 Candidatus Babeliales bacterium
AAAGACAAAATTATATTCTTGATTTATTTTTTTTATGACTATTGAAAATTTATTGCTATCTGAAATTGCATGCTGTTACCATACTTAATGAAGACAAAAGGGGAGATTGTGAAGGGGAGTATGGGACAATGGATAAATTACTAGTAAATAAAAAAATGTATGCAGTATCACTCATGCGGGTTTGCTTGGTGGTTTTTGCGGCATTAGTACTTCCGCGTTTTTTTTTCCAAGATGGCTACTCATATCGCGCTTCCGGTTCTTATTATCATGATCATGGCTTTAGGCTGGGGATAGAAAATATTTCTAAAGAATTTTTACAGAGCCTCAATATTCACGGGCGCCTTGATGGGTATCGTGTGGGGATAATCACCAATCATACAGGCGTTGATCAGCAAGGTAAGAGTTCAATTGATATTCTTTTAGAGCATGGACTGCGTGTTAAAAGAATTTATGTGCCTGAAAATGATATGTCTCTTTTCTCTAAAAATAATGAAAATGAGACGCTTGCGCGTATACCCATAACAGTGCTCGCTAATGCAGATTCATTGAAGCAGCTTAAAGAGTATTCATTTGATGATATCGATGTGCTTTTTGTGGATATGCAGGAGCCAGGAATTACCCCGAATAAATATGTGGCTACTTTATTAAAGATACTGCAAAGTGCGGCGAGCCAAAATAAAACAGTGGTTGTATTGGATCGTCCTAATATCTTAGGCGCTACGATGGAGGGAATGGTATATGAATTTCCCCTTCGTTCAGGCATGACCATCGGAGAATTATCTCGCTATTTTAATAGTGCAGTGCTAACTAAGACAGCTAATTTATTTGTGGTGCCAATGCAAAAATACGATCGCGTATTGTTTGCCGATTCATGTATGCGTGGCTGCGGCTCATTAATGACTAATATTGATACGTATTATGGCTCAAGTTTTTTACCCATTTTAGGAGCAGTCGCACCCTTTGATGTGGGAGCAGGTACTGATATGGAATTTCATTGCTTGGCTCTGCCCGAATCGTTGCATGTGAGTAAGCAGACCTGGTTCCAATTGCGTGCAATACTCAAGGATCACGGGTTGGAATCTTCATGGGTTACCTATTTGCATCCCAAAAAGCGAATCCCTTACTCAGGGTTACGCATACTGGTGCCTCACATAGATCAATTTTCTTCATTCAATACGATTGTAACTATCATTCATTTTTTTAAAGAAGCGGGAATTAAGCTTACGTATGGCTCTGAATTTGAACAAGCATTGGGTGGAAAAAAGATGAGAGAATTTTTAGAAAATAAAATTTCTGTACATGATCTTGAATCTGAGGTAAATAAAGGACTCAAAAACTTTTTTACCAAAGCGCAGCCGGCATTTATGTATAGACCAATTCCCAAAATGGTATTCATGTGAGGTGATAGCATGAATATAAAGTCTTATTTTATCTTAATTATATTTAGTTTTTACCCGGTTTTTGTTGCCGTCGCTGATCTTAATTTTAAATTAGGCGTAGAAAATATTCCGGCTCAATTAAGTGATGAATATTCAAAAAAGAAGATTCCGGTTGCATTGATTACGAATCAAACCGGAAAAGATCAAAAGGGCAATCGCACAGTGGATATTTTGCGCGCTAAAGGATTTAATATAGTTAAAATTTTTGCACCCGAGCATGGATTTGATGGTAAAACACAAGCGGCACAAGAAGTAAAAGATGGCATTGATGTGAAAACGAAAATCCCGGTAATGAGTTTATATGGCAAAGGCTCGGGAAAAAAAGTTGATCCTGAAGTAATAAAGGATATTCATACATTTATTTTTGATATTCAAGATTCAGGTATGCGGCATTATACGTATATCTCCACACTCTGTACTATCTTAAAAACTGCAGCAACTGAGCAAAAAAAAGTAATAGTCTTGGATCGACCCAATCCATTGGGCAAAACGATGGAAGGGCCATTGGTTGAGCCGGAATTAATATCTTTTATTTCCATAGCGCCAATTCCGCTGCGTCACGGGATGACAATAGGTGAACTTGCTGATTATTTTAATATGCATGTGCTTGAAACCAAAGCTTATTTAACCGTGGTTGCCATGAGTGGTTATGATAGAAATCATGGCCTTAAACAATTACCTGCTCCTCTTTCGCCCAATATTGCCAGCAAAGAATCGTGCCATGGGTATTGCTTTTTGGGATTATTGGGGGAAATAAAACCATTTGATGTAGGTGTAGGGACACCTCATTCATTTCAAGTGATTTCTTTGCCTGCTTCATTACCATTACCTATTTGCTTTTGGAAAGAGCTTACCGATCGGCTCAAAACATGTGGTATTATTGCTACCAAACATGAATTTATGCATGAACGCAAAAAAGAATTGTATCACGGAGTGCGGCTTTGCATGGATAATATAAATCAGGTAAATGCTTTTAATGCATTTTTAAATACGGTGAGTTTAGCAAAAAAAGCAGGTATTGCAATCGATTTTCAGCGTGAATTTGATAAAGCAGCTGGCAGTGCGCGCGTGCGTTCATTTTTGATGGGAAATATTAGTTATCAAGAGTTAATGGGTGATGTGAATAAAGATTTGCAACTTTTTTTCCAGAAAGCACAACCGCTTTTTCGATATGCGCCTCATCCAGAATTGATTTTTTATTAATATTTGGCTGCAGGAATGCAAGCATTAACCAATTTGCTGCTATCTCCATTAAACGCTGATTCAATTTCATTCCATGTGCATTGTCCAAATGGTTTTAAAGGAGAGGTATTTCTGCTATACCATCCGTGAGTAATCGTATCATATTTTTTTTGTGCATCTGCAATTAATGCCTTTCTTATTTCTGCATCACCTTGATTGGGAAGAAATCCCAAAGGAAGATCTTTTAATTGCTGGCTATGGTAATGCATGGTTTGTAATGCAGCTAAATTAGGATCCATAGTTAGTATCAGATGGTAATTGCTTAAAATGATAACAAAGATACCTATTTTTTTCATACTGTACCAAGTTTAATTAGGTAACAAAAATACTTTCTAACTCACGTTCACTATATTCATCAAATGGTTCTAGAGCATAATTTTTAAGAGCTAAGGCTGTATATTTTTTTCGGCCTTGTGTTATGAGCCATTCGAATACTTTTTGATTAATCGGATTTTTGATAGGAATTTGCTGTATTAAACCAAATGAATAATCTCTATAAAAAGCGCGCATAAAAATTTCTCTTTCAAGATTTTCATGACGGCTTAATAGTTTTCGCTTCATTGTGTGGGATGAGCCAAAAAATGCACATAAACTAAAAAGTAAAAAATATTTCAGAAATAATGTTCCTTGATCTGAATTGCTGAAGGTGCAATGACAGTTTGTTGGCGTTGCAATTGACGAATATAATAGATCACAAATGATTGTGCAACTATATGTTCGATTTGTTCTTCTGATAAATGAGCATTAGCATTGAAAAATGCTGCACAAGAAGAAGCGGTAGGACTTATCCCACGCGCTTGAAAATCTTCTATGATGAGCGGTGCATTGCCTTTTCTAAACTTGTCCCATTCTTCGGAAGTATTTACCGTCTTGGCTATCTCAAGTGCTGTTTGATATTCAGGTTTGCTGGAGATCCATGCATAAAAAGATTTTGCTTTTTCTTGTAATGCTGGTTTGGCATATTCTTGTGCTGCTGCAATTTCGTCAAGTCTGCTCAAATCAACATATCTTTTAAATAATGGATTGGTAGGAGATACTGCATTTTGAGAAGCTTGAATCATCTGTTTTTTATTGTTAAGGAATTCTTGCAAAGCCATGCGATCAAGTTGTAGATTTTCTTCCATTGTAAAGGTTGCTACGCAAGGAAATAATAAAAGAAATAAAAGAGATCTCATGAGAGTCCTTTTAATTGAGAGTGAATATTATTACTAAATAAAAAGGAGGCATTTGCCTCCTTTTTATTTAAACCATCCCGTAATGGTATTCCACAATGATGAGAAGAAATTATTAATACTGTATAAAATGCCACCTTCAGCGCCCGGAACGCATGCTGGTCCTCTTACTTCTTCTTGGGCTGTTGTTGACGCGGCTGCCGTTTCTTCGCTTTTTTTTTCACCATCACCTAAGCCTGCGAGTGTTGCTCGAATTTCATTTTTAAGATTTTCTGAGAATCCTGTTTTAGTGGCAGCTACTTTACCATTTTTGAAATATAAAAAGGTGGGTAAAGATTGTACGCCATATGTTTGAGTGGTTTCAGGATTTTTATCAAAATCCATTTCTACAAAAGTGATATCAGCAAACTCCGGATCATTAGAAATTTTTTCAAAAGGTGCTTTTGAGCGGACGCATGCCGGGCACCAAGGAGCGCCAAATTTTACCACAACCGGTTTGCTGCTTTGTAAAACAATTTGGTTAAATTGATCTTTTCCCAAAACTTCCCTTACGTCACCATTCAAAATGCTTGCTAAAAATAGTAAGGAAAAAGCAAGAGAGTGTATAATTACTTTCATAGGCATCCTTTTTTAAAGAGGTTTTATAATGGAGATTATCCTAACATAAAAAACTCTACGTGTGTCAATAACGGTAAATTGCGGATAGATGTTTTTAGTATCTGTTTTTTGTATTATGATAAGTGTAAGAAAATCATTATCCAAAGCTGCGGGGCCCAAAGAGGGAGCAAGATTTTTTTCTTTAAATAAATTCTTAATTTTTTTTACAAATAGAAAATGCGCTCATGCTTTATTAAAAAAAAATTGATGAATATATAGAAGTAAAAGAAAATTAAAAAATTATTGATAATGCAAGATCAAAGCATTACATTAGGTGATACATGTTTATAAACCGCTGTTTCATATAGAAATCATTTTACATTTTTTATTTAAAAAGAACGGTACGCATGAAGCTTTATATTTTAAGACTCATCGTGTCGTTTTTTTTGTCATAAAACTGAAAAAAGGATGAATTGCCAGGGATCAGTTAACGGAAAGGGTTGCCATGGAAGCGCAAAGAAATAATATGGGAGGCACACATTATGTGCCATTTGATCAAGTTATTAATAGTAAAGAGCTTAATAATAAGCTCGAACGTATTGCTCGAGTAAAATCGGTTGATGGTACGTTTTTAACTTTTAATGTAAATGAATTGCGCGCGTCCATTGAATGGGCATGTCAAAAACATGTGCAGCAGGTATCCGTTGATCTCATGTTGCAAGAAGTGATTAATACCATATTTGATGGTGTTTCAGTGAAAGAATTAGCTGATGCATTGATTATGGCATCATCTTCTTTTATTGAAGTGGATCCAGCATATAATTATGTGGCCGCGCAACTTCTTTTGAAAAAACTATTCAAAGAGATTACCGGTGTTACCATTCGCTCGCAAGCGTATGATCATTTGTACCGCCAATCATTTATTACCAGCATTAAAGAAGGGGTGGCAGCAAAAACGCTTGATCCACGCTTGCTTGAGTTTGATTTGGAACGTTTGGCAGCAGAATTGAATTTGGAACGTGATTCTTTATTTGAATATATGGGCCTCAAAACACTCAACGAGCGCTATTTTAATAAAATTGAAGAGCGTAAAATGGAATTGCCACAAGCATTTTGGATGCGTGTTGCCATGGGGATCTCTTTTAATGAGCCCAATAAAATGGATGCAGCGATTTCTTTTTACAATCTTATTTCATCTATGAGCTATGTGCCCAGCACGCCAACCCTGTTCCACTCCGGACTCCTTCGTCCGCAATTAAGCTCGTGCTTTTTATCAACGGTTGAAGATGATTTAAAACATATTTTCAAAGTGTATCTTGATAATGCATTGCTTTCTAAGTTTTCAGGCGGTGTTGCCAATGATTGGACCAATTTGCGTGCAACCGGTGCTATGATCAAAACGATCAACACTGAAAGTTTGGGGGTGATTCCCTTTTTAAAAATTGCCAATGATGTGACCGCGGCAATCAATCGAAGTGGTCG
>BTUB01000074.1:0-5918 GCA_045863215.1 Candidatus Babeliales bacterium
TTCGAATATTAATCACTATGATGAAGCATATCCAGAATGGAAATATAAAAGAAATTGATATCTCTTTGGAAACCCTTTTTGATAGATATAATTAAAGGAAGTATGATGAATTTTATTCGACCACACGTGTCATTTTATTTTTTGCTTGTTTTAGCAGCACATAATTCTTTTGCAAAATATGATTTGTTGGATTTGTATGAGATTACCAAAGCCCAACCGGCGGAATTAAAACAGGCTATGCAATACTTAGATCAATCAGAAAAAGGTGCCGATGAAGCTTTTCAGGTGTATTACCACATTTTACCTCGTATGATTAATCAATATGGATTAAAGGTAGGATGTGAAATTGGTGTTTCATTTGGTTCACACTGTAAACGTATTTTAGAAACTACTCAGGTTGAAAAATTATATGGCATAGATCCATATCTTGCATATGGAGATCCGACCAACATTACAATGTCTAGCTTATATTTTGATATTTTTTACTATAAAGTTCTAGATAAATTATCAATTTTTGGTTCACGTTTTGAACTGATAAGAGATTTTTCAGTAAATGTGGCATCCAAGTTTGAAGATGCCTCTCTTGATTTTATTTTTCTAGATGCAAATCATACTTATCCGGCAATAAAAGCTGATCTGAATGCGTGGTATAGAAAAGTCCGTCCTGGTGGAATTGTTGTGGGGGATGATTATGCAACTTCTCATCCAGGAGTTCCACAAGCCGTTAATGAATTTTTTGCACAACGGGGATTAAAAGTCCATTTGGATACAGAGCAACCTCGTATTTGGTGGGTACAAAAACCGGGTGCTGAATAATGAATAAATATCTTTTATTTTGTGGAGCAGTCCTTTTTTTTGTTTTACCGCTTGAAGGAACTTTTTTTAGAGAATTACTTGCAGATTTTCATCCTTCGGTAGAAAAAAAAATCGTGATTGTGATTACTTCATACAATAATAGAAACTGGTATGAATATAATTTGAAGTCAGTGTTGGGACAGCGCTATACGAATTATAGGGTAATCTATATCGATGATCATTCATCTGATCAAACAACCGAATTTGTGAAAACATTTGTGACACAAAAAAATCAATGGCATCGCTTTACTATAATTGAAAATGCTACCTGGGAAAGCCAAATGGCCAATCATTATAAGGCAGTTTATATGTGCGATGATGATGAGATTGTAGTGCAAATAGATGGAGATGATTGGTTTGCTGATGATATGGTGCTCAATCTATTGAATAAAATATACAGCTATTCAGATGTTTGGCTTACCTATGGCCAATTTATAAGTTGGCCCCAAGCAGAAGTAGGTTGTTCACGTGAAATCCCTGAACAGGTGCGTGCTTCGAATGCAATTCGTGAGTTTGGATTCTGTTATTCTCATCCGCGTACCTTTTATGCCTGGCTCTTTAAAAAAATTAAGTTGAAAGATTTAATTTATAAAGGAAGTTTTATACCAGCTGCACCAACTCCCGATGTATTAATGATGTATCCTATGATAGAAATGGCGGGGATACATGCTCAGTTTATTCCGGATATTTTGTATTGTTGGAATCGGAAAAATTCATTGAGCCAGCATAATTTGCCGGTCAAAAAGGAAATGCCTCCAGCAGAGAAATGGCAAAAATATATGCCGATTTTCCATAAGGATAATGAAATAACTAAAGCTCGTCTGAATAAAAAGTGCGGTTTGTTTATATGGTCCTATGATGAAATGCAGATTAATGATTTTATTGTGTGCCGATTGTCTAATATTCAGGGCATTTCAGCGGTAGCTACGAGCCGGGAAATCAACGTGTCTGAGTTTATTACGCAAGAAGCGCTTGATTATCTCCTAATCATTGCCAATCCAACTATGAGAATTGATGATATTGATCTTAATGTCTGTATGTATGAAATGGAACGAACAGGTGCACCATTGTTCTTTTTAGGGATACATAAACAGGATTTTATCTCCTGCAATGAACCAATTCCTTATGCACCTTTTAAAGGAGCTGTTATGGAGTATCGGTTGACACCGATAGCTATGAATATATGTGCTTGGCAATGTGATTGTGTGCCCGAGTTATGGCATTTTGATGGGCTTTATACGGGCATATTAATAGATAAGAATCATATTGGTTCTCTTGATTCTGTATTTAAGAGTCAAAACTTTCATTCCTATAAAAAATGTATACAACAGATTATGAAACAACCACGAGAAATTGGGCTTTTGTTTGAACAATGAAATATTTTTTTTTAATTTTTGCTATATTTGTTATTTCTAATGCACAAAATAGATCATCCAGTTATCCCTATGTTACTGGTGATACATTTCGTGCTTTTGTAGATCATATTATCGATGAAACAACACATGCATGCAGGCCCGAGCATATAAAAAAAGGTGACGTAATTTTTTTAAAAACGGATTATTTAGCGTATTTTTTTTCGGAAATACATCCACATATTAAGGATCCTTATATTTTACTCACTCACAATAGTGATTACTCTGTTCCGGGTAATTTTGCCTATTTTTTAGATGATCCAAAGTTGTTTGCCTGGTTTGGACAAAATACTGATCGTGTCCATCCGAAATTATTTCCGGTTCCAATTGGTTTGGCAAATCAATATTGGCCACATGGCAATGTTAATGCGGTCAATCAGGGGGTAAATATATCCCATCATGATTCTAAAACCATTTTTTTATACATTAATTATTCTGTAAATACTTCTAGTAAAAGAACAGATGAAGCATTGATTGCGCTAACTAGACTTCAATGCGCTTTTGTTCCTGCGCGCAAGCTATTTGAAGAATATGTTGTAGATTTGGCACATTCTATTTTTGTGGTAAGTCCTCCGGGCAATGGTCTAGATTGCCATCGTACTTGGGAATCGCTCTATCTAGGAGCCATTCCAATTGTAAAAAGATCTTCTATCGAAAGTCTTTTTGCTGATTTACCAGTGGTTATAGTAGATGATTGGACTGAAATTACCGAGGAACGCCTCATGCAGATTGCCGTAGAATATAAAAATAAGCAATTTTGCATGAGCAAAATCTATGCAGATTATTGGTTTTCAGTTTTGCGAAATGCCCAAGAAAACTGTAGAAAAATCAATTAAATTATGCATATTCTTTTGCTATAAGATGGATGTCTTTTTCGGTATTATGATCTACCCATCATTGCGTATTTAAAATTGTATTGCAACAGCTCTGCGGGATTTAATAAATTACGGGTATCTACTAAAATGCATGATTTCATAATGTTGGTCATATATCCTAAATCGAGCGTTTTAAATTCTTCCCATTCCGTCATGATAATGCATGCATCGGCTTGATATAATGCATCATATGCCGAGCTTTGATACTCAATAGAAGGAAATAGTTTGCGCATATTATTAGTGGCATGTGGATCATATGCTTTTATGTGCGCGCCTTCTTCAAGCAAGATTTCAATGGTATCAATGGCAGGGGAATATCTAATATCATCCGTATTATTTTTAAATGCTAAACCCAATATGGCAACTGTTTTGTCTGTCAGAGGTTCATTCATAAGAGTAGAAAGTTTTTCAACCGGTTTCTTTTTTTGTTCAGCATTAATCTTGAGTGCCGTTTCAACCAAAAATAATGGTACGCCATACCGTGCACCAATAGAGCAAAGTGCGTTGCAGTCTTTAGGAAAGCATGAGCCACCAAACCCTGGTCCTGGCTTTAAGAAGGCAGGACCAATGCGTTTATCTAATCCCATACCATAGGCAACATCTTGAATATCGGCTCCTGTCTGATCGCATAGATTGGAAATTTCATTAATAAAGCTTAATTTTGTTGCAAGAAAAGCATTTGAAGCATATTTTATAGTTTCAGAAGAGCTAATATCGGTAAAAAAACAGGGAATATGCGATTCGATTAATGGCGCATATACCTCTTTCATAATAGTACATGCTTTTTCCGATTCGGTTCCGATAATAATGCGATCCGGATGAAAGAAATCATGCACTGCACTTCCTTCGCGCAAAAACTCTGGATTGGAAACTACATCATAAAAACGCTCATCGACAGAGTTATTTTGTAATTTTTCAATTAAGCCTTGGCCTGTTCCGATTGGTACGGTACTTTTAACACAAATTAATTTATAAGTGGTTAGATGGGGAATGATCTGATCAAAAACCGCGTAAACGGCTGAAAGATCAGCATAACCATCCTCTCCCATCGGAGTGCCGACTGCAATAAAAATAATATCACTGGTGCTCACTGCTGTATCAAAATCGGTGGTGAAAGAAAGATGATCTGTATGAGAAAGACGTGCAAGGAGTGCATCAAGATCTGGCTCAAAAATGGGAACATGTCCAGTTTTAAGTGCATCTATTTTTTTTTGATCATTATCGATGCAGATTACGGTGTGACCAAATTCAGCGAGGCACACCCCCGTAATGAGTCCCACATATCCGGTGCCGATTACGGCAATTTTGTACGCGGGTTGAATCGCAGAAGATGTGGTATTACAAATGGTATTGCAGGTAATAATCAGTAAAATTAGTAAAAATTTTTTTTTCATTACGATTCCTTTTTAGAGTATAAATCAAACTCTCTTTACGTTATACTAACTCAAGTGAAGCGCAAGGCAAATATACAATGAGAAAAAGGGGTCCTTATGAAGTATCTACCTTATCATATCATGATATTACTCTATTGTTCGCCTATTACGACAACTCCTTTTTTTATGATTAAAAATAAGTCAAATACTGCGGTTGATTCTGTCGTAATAGATGTACGTATAAGGCCTGCAGCAGATTATTTGGTACAATACCAGAGGCTTGTGACACAACTGCCACAATTTATTGAAAATTGTGTACCAGAACAGGTTCCAGTTAATCTTATTGTGCCTGATACTCTCACCGGATTTGGTCCATTAGAGGATGCGGCCTGTTTTACTGAGGGTGCGCGCACGGTATTAGCATGGTTCAAATCGTATGAAAATTATTTGAATATTCGCGGTAATCAAGTGCATATTATTAAAGCATCAGATTTTTTGGATGGGCAGAATCTATGTTCGATAGAGTTGGATAATGTTCGTACTATGCCAGTGATGTTTGATGAAACATGGTTTGAAGTAAAATCAGATAAACAATGCTGTTTAATCACAGGAGGCGCTGGATTTATCGGTAGCCATTTAGCAAGAAGATTATTGAATAATGGATTTCGTGTGATTATTATAGATAGCCTTATCTGTGCCACTGGGCAGAATATTGCAGATTTAATAAATAATCAGGATTTTTTATTTATCAAACATGATGTCTCTGTTCCATTTTCTTTCAATACCAAGATTGATTATGTAATACATGCGGCATCCATTCCAAGTCCGGCCGATTATTATAAAATGCCGATTGAGACAATGCAAGTAGGAATTTTGGGAACCGTAAACACTTTGTGTTTGGCCTTGGAACATAACGTGCGTTATCTTTTTTTATCAACATCGGAAGTGTATGGGGATCCCGAAATGCATCCACAGATTGAATCCTATCCGGGAAATGTGGATTGTAGAAGTTCTCGTGCGCCGTATGATCAATCAAAACGAGGTGCTGAGACACTGATAAAATTGTTTATACAAAAATATCCTCTTGATGTAAGAATTGCGCGTATTTTTAATACCTACGGCCCCGGCATGCGTCTTCGTGACGGTCGTATTGTGACCAATTTTACTGCAGCTCTTCTTGATAATAAGCCCATGATTATTTATGGCGATGGGACCCAAACGCGTAGCTTGTGTTATATTGATGATATGGTTAATGGATTGTATGCATTATTATTATGTGATTTACCCGATTCTTCTATTGCCGAACGAGTTTTTAATTTGGGAAATCCTGAAGAATATACCGTGAATGAGATTGCGCAGGAATTTGAGTGTTTGGCACGGAAATATCTACCGTGTCCTGCTAC
>BTUB01000075.1:0-5606 GCA_045863215.1 Candidatus Babeliales bacterium
ACTAAATGAACCTGCTCTGTTGGCGGCAAAGGAACTAATCCATTAGGACGAACGCATGCATTGGCGTTGCTTATAATCAAAGATGCTAGTGACATAAAAAGATACGTTGAACGAGAAGATAACATCATAAAATTCTCCAACTAAGAAGGTTTAAATTGCTTATTAGTATACTGATAATTATCTTCCTCTCAACTCTTCCGGCTCCCCACGCGATTGCCAATAGCCGGGGCCATAATTCACGAGCAATTGTTCATCTTTTTTAATTTTCTCACACGCAACATACAGCATACGAGAGCCATCAGGACCATGCATCGGAACAGGAATCACATTCGGATTATAGCTGTGGTTTATAATACGGGTAAAATTGCATGCAGGAAACGCACACACATAAAACTTTTGCCCATTTTTGGCATTTATAGGAGGCTGTAAATTCCAACAATATCTGGAATCTCTTGGTCTGCTCAAGTAGGTTGCTTCATCATAAATGATCCCAACATATTCAGCAATCAATTGTCCTGGTTCAATATCAGCAGCCGCATAAATCCCATATCCAAGCTTTTTACTTATAAATTTCATGTACCATGGCGATTCATATTGCTGTTTAGTTAACCGATAATATTTCTTTACTACCTCTTTTTCTTCTGGTGTAAGTATATTTTGATCGATGGGGCGCACATCTAGTATATGTTGAGGCACTTCTTTATCACACACGGAATTATCAATATAAGGCAGTTTCATTACTGCAAATTGCCCACGATAATATTTTTCATTCTTATCGGGAAAGAGGTTATTAAACTCAGTTTCGGCAAATAAAAGATCGAGCAATTCGCAGGGGCTTGGCTGGGCTTGCGCAAAATCAATATCAACTTCTTCTTCTTCATTTTGATCAGCTGTAGTGGAAATAGGAATAGAAGTATTAGTTGTATTGGATGCTACTATTTGAGGAAGATCTTCTTCTTCATCAAATAATGTATTGAGTAAATTAGATTGCTTTGCGCACACAAGACTAGTAGTAAATACGCAAATCAGTATAAACAAATATCTGTTGAATCTGTTGAATTTCTTCATAATACCCTTTTTTTAATAATGTATGCAATATAAAAAATAGATACTATGAATTAGGTGTTAAATCAATGGGATTTATTGTACGCCTGCCAATGTAAATAATATACTTCAGACTCGGTTCTTTATAGTGTTGCGCATAAAGTTTAAGAACTCCCGGCTTATCCATGCGGGTCTAATAAAATCTTATTATCAAGAATAAAATCCCTCTTGTTTATTCATTGGAAATAATTCCCGCGCCTAAGCATTCTTGCCCATCATATAATACTGCAAATTGCCCCGGTGCGATGCCTTGATCATCTTGCGCAAGAGTTACTTTCCAACGTTGAGCATCAAGTTGCGTAAATACACAATCATACATCTGCTTTCCATGCCGAATTTTTACTTGCAAATCAGTTTTGGTTGGAGCAATTCCCGTAATCCAATTACACTGAGTTATTACAAAACTATTTCTTTTTTTCTCCGCAGAGTAATAATCACGGGAAACAAATACCGTATTAGTTTTAGGGTCTTTGGCCACTACATACCAAGGGCCTCCGGCCAAGCCAGAACCTTGACGCTGGCCAATCGTATGGAACCAAAAACCTTTGTGAGTCCCCAAGACTTTTCCTGTTTCATATTCTACTAAATCCCCCGGTTGTTGCCCCATAAAATTAGCAATAAAATCGTTAAACTTTAGCTTGCCCAAAAAACAAATTCCTTGAGAATCTTTTCGATCTTTATTAGGCAATTGATAAAAATGAGCTAATTCACGCACCTTTTCTTTTGCCATATGGCCAATAGGGAAAAGCGCGCGAGAAAGTTGTGCTTGACTCAAATAGGCCAAAAAATAAGTCTGATCTTTAACCAGATCGGGCGCGCGATATAAATGATAAATACCCTGATCATCTTGTTTTACCTGCGCATAATGCCCCGTAGCAACTTTTTCATAGGTATCGTCTATATTTTTATAAAACATGCCAAATTTAATCTGCTGATTGCACAGAACATCAGGATTTGGCGTTCTTCCTGCTTTGATTTCAGACATGGTATAAGAAACCACTAAATCCCAATATTCTTTTTGCACTGAAACTATCTTCAATGGCACCTTAAGTTGCTCGCACACGGCACGCACAAATTCCAGATCTTCTTCCCAGGGGCAATGACCCAAGTAAGAAAGCTCATCTTCGAGCCAAATTTTAAGATAAAAAGCAGTTAGATCATGCCCCTGTTCTTTGAGCAATGCCAAAACAACCGAGCTATCCACACCACCAGAAACGAGAACCGCTATTTTCATGAAACTTTCTTCAATAATTATTTATTTGGCAATTAAATCTATAGTTATTAATGTACTTTTATTTTATATTTTTACAATCTAATCAATTCTCGCCTTAGGCACCCACTTTAACTGTCTTCTATTTCTTGCTAAGCTGATTCCATACAAATTAAGGAATATTTTTGAAAATCATACTATTAACGATTGTTGCGCTTACGAGCATCATTCTGATACATAAAACGTATTCTCTTCAATATACTCAATTGATTTTGTCTGCATATCCTTTGGTGCAAGAAACAATAGAGTATTTTTCTATTGATGAAAGAATGGCTCATACCTATACCACTGCAAGCCCTGAAATTTCATCCTTTATCCATGAACTTTTAGAACAACATGGAGTAAAGAATTCACACCAAATAACTATCAAATTGGGCAAAGAATATTGTTCAGGAAATAATTGCATGATGATTGAATGGCTCAATGAAAACTCGGAATTTAGCCTTTTAGAATCACTTATCTTTCAGTATAATACGGTAGCAAATCCTCAAGAAGCCGAGGAATTACTTATGCTCATTTATCAACACATTGGCAGTATTGAACACGAAATTTCACATATTAAGAATCACGATTGCAAAAAACGCGCGCTATCACTGGCTATCTTTTCTTTTGCAACATGGGTAGGTGCAAAATGGCTCGAAAATACACTCCCTAATTGGTATCTTCCCTTACAAAAATTAGTACACCGTGCCGAATGGCAATCAAAACTAGCGTATAATGTGGGTTCCGGATTTTTATTAGCTCTTATAAATAAACATATTATGTATAAAATGTGCCGCAATCAAGAACGTGCCGCTGATGCTATGATATCAGATAATGCTTCAATCTTATTGGCAAAAGTAAACTTACACACTGCAATCTATGAAAACGACAAACAACAAGTAGAAAAACAGTATGGAAAATTTGTATCGTGGTTGTGTCAAAAAATTCCTTCGTTGTATCTTTTTTTTGATTGGGAACATCCAACCAGTTATGAACGGGCGCAAACATTTACTACCAGATTGATACACGTGTTAAACAAAGAAAATATCACACATGTACAAGCATTAGAGATGCACCCGTTATAGCCCAAAGTTGGTTTATTTACTGATTGCTGTTAAAATTGCTATAAATATCCCGAAAAATACTTAAAAAAGCACAAAATTATGAATCCAATTGCTCATATTCAAAATGCCTTTGCTTCCTATTTACAAAAAACATTTGGTATTGGTGAAAAACTGGCTCAAGCAGGTAATTTCATTCTCAATGTTGACCCAAATAAGCAAGAATTTGGGGATATGAATGCAAATGCTGCCATGGTATTCGCTCGTGAGCTTAAACAAAATCCTCGTGCCATTGCTCATCAAATTGCAAGTGAATTCAAACATCCTTATGTGGCCAAGATAGAAATAGCGGGCCCAGGATTTTTAAATGCTTATTTTACGCCTCAGGCAATTCAAGATCTGGCAAAAGATTTAGCAGATAAAAAAGAATCATTTTTTCAACTTGACCAAGATACACCAAAACATCGGTATGATATTGAATTTGTAAGCGCCAATCCCACCGGCCCATTGCATTTGGGCCATGGCCGCGGCGCCATTATTGGGGATGTGCTAGCCAAAGTACTCACCTTCTTAGGCCATCAAGTAACTAAAGAATTTTATATTAATGATGCAGGAAATCAGATCAATAAATTGGGGATCTCTTTTAAAATCCGTTGCCAACAGGCAGCCGGAATTCAGGCAGAGTTACCTGAAGATGGCTATCGCGGCGAGTATCTATTAGAACTTGCTCAAGATTTAATAAAAACAGAAGGTGCTTCAATCTTACAAAAACCGGACTCTTTTTTTGAGCACTATGCCAAAGAATTTCTTCTAAATAAAATTCAACAAACACTTGAAGATTATGGGGTTACCTTTGATGTGTGGTTCTCTGAAAAGACTTTGCATGAAGGCGGCCATATAGAACGAGCAATAAAGATTCTTCAGGAGCACAATTTTATTTATGAGCGTGAAAACGCACTATGGTTTGCTTCAACTAAATTTGGTGATGACAAAGATCGTGTAGTAAAAAAATCATCCGGGGAATGGACCTATGCAGCTGCAGATATTGCTTATTTACTTAATAAAGCCAAGCGTGGTTTTGATCATCTGGTAATGGTACTTGGCCATGATCATCATAGCTATGCGGTGCGTCTTGAAGGAATTCGACAAGCATTAAACCTTAGCCGCATTCATTTGAGCATTATTCTTTATCAGTTGGTTACCATGAAAGCCAGTGGCCAATTGGTGCAAATGTCCAAAAGGGCAGGCACCATGATCACCTTGCATGATGTAATAGATGAAGTAGGCAAAGATGTGGCGCGCTTTTTTTATCTTAATCGTAAAGCAGACGCACAGCTTGAATTTGATCTTGATTTGGCGCTCAAAAAAACGGAAGAAAATCCGGTATTTTATGTGCAATATGCTTATGTGCGCACGGGAAGTATTTTAGAAAAAGCAACTGAATATACGCAATTAGCAGCTATTACGAATCAAGATGCGCATTATCTAGGCAGTGCAGAATCTTTGCTCATAAAAAAAATTGCTGCACTTAAGCACTTATTAGAGACAATTGCAGCAACCGAGCACACGCATCTACTCACCTATTACACCATAGAATTGGCTGATCTCTTGCATCGATATTATGCACAAAATAGAGTAATTGATACCGCTCATATTCAGCAAAGCCGCGCACGATTATTTTTGATTCAATTAGTACGTGAAACATTCGCAACTACATTTGATTTATTAGGAATTTCTAAACCTGCCAAAATGTAAGGGAACACTCATGAAATTTGCTCACGTTTTATTTCTTTCACTTTCATTTTCATTGCCCGCAACCAGTGGATGCTACCCCAGCTACTATAGACCCACACCAAAACCAGCCAAAGTTACCTATTATCACACCAATCATTGCCATTGCTATCAGTGTAATTCCGTCTATTATGAGTACGATTGCCCCTATTGCTATGATTGTTATGGTGGCTGCTCGGAATGCGATAAAACCGCAGGAAAACTCGTATTAATAGGGCTTATTATAGGTATTGCTGCCTACCTAACAGATAAGGTGCTTAATAGCTAAAAAAATCATTGATTTTAGGCATAAAAACCTGCTAAATTACTATTAAGAGAATAACCGCATAAGCTTATTGTAAAAAAAGTAAAAATTTCCTAGTAAATGGAGGAAACAATGAAGAATTTAATCAAATTTT
>BTUB01000076.1:0-5530 GCA_045863215.1 Candidatus Babeliales bacterium
GTAATAATGATACCGAGTGTTGTTTGTATGGTAAAGAAAAAATTATAATGGTTCGATACGATTGCTTACCCAATCACTCACTATGTGTTTTATCTGCACATCCGGAGTAGAAATCGAAGATTTCGTATCGAAAGATAAAAAAATTGTAATGGTTTGATATGAAAAAAAAAGATCGTTTAGTTTGGGTTGATTTAGAAATGACCGGTTTGAATGTTGATGTTGATGTGATTCTAGAAATTGCAACAATTATTACTGATAATCAACTTAATATAATAGCCGAAGGGCCATCATTAATTATTCACCAACCGCAATCAGCTTTGGATCTTATGGATGAATGGGTGCGCAAGGCGCACGGAAAAAGCGGATTAACTGATGCAGTGGGAAAATCTTCAATATTGCCTGCAGTTGCACAAGAAGAAACATTAGATTTTATTAAATCTCACTGTGCGTATCAAGAAGGTGTGCTTGCAGGAAATTCCGTGTGGCAAGATCGTGCCTTTTTAAGAAAATATATGCCACGAATTACTGATTATTTGCATTATCGCATTATTGATGTGAGCACCATTAAAGAATTGGCAAATCGCTGGTATCCACAGAGTCAATTTGTGAAATTTGAAAAACCGGATAATCATCGTGCGCTTGAAGATGTGCGTGGTTCTATTAAAGAATTGGCGCATTATCGCAAATATTTTTTTATATCTGATAAAAAAGATTAGTGAATATCAAAAAAACAATTTGCTTGTGCCATAATCATATACCAATCGAGTCTCCAGTGGCACATGCCGCGTTTTTTAGCATCATTAAAATAAGCAAATGCTTTTGCGTATTCTTCAGTTTCCATAAAAATGAGTCCACACCAGAGTGCATAATGTTGAGAAATTGCCGTGCCATAGCTCCATTGCTCGATCCATCGTTGCCCCAAATCAATAAGTGTTTCTTTTTCTTTGTTATACGCGTGCGCGATGCATAATTCTGCAGCTAAAATATGATCTATTAAATAATTTTTTCCATCATATAAACGGCTCATGGTAACGGCTCTTACGAGTGGAGAAACGGAGATATTTTCCGATTGAGCAAACGCAATAAGCACATCATATACAATTGCAATTTTATATGAAGAATTGATAGATAAAAGTTTTTCAACTAGATCATGCACCGTAGGATATTCGGCCATAAAGGTGTCTTTGGCAATTGCAGGCGATTTATAAAACATGCGTAGATCATCAATGATGATGGTGGCATTGGAAAGCTTAGCTTTTCTTATTATTTCCAGTTCAGTAAGAATGGGTGTGTTCTCATCTCCTTGGGCCGTATCTGCCATACTAAAATGTGCGTCAAGAAAAAAGACAGTTTTGCTATTTTTAAGTGGTTTTATGATATCGGGCAATAGTTTGGCAGAATCACCTTGATAAGATCGAATATTTTTCTTTTTAACAAATCTTTTTTGGGCCTTTTCAAACAATTCCGCTCCCAATTCAATGGTATGTACCTGTTTGAATTTGCGTGCCATTTTTATAGTGCTGTCTCCTAAATAAGTTCCGGTTTCTACAATTATTTCTGCCTGAGTTGCTTGAGCAATCATTGCTAAAAATGATTCTTCTAATGACATATTCTCTGGATCACGACTGCTTATAAAGGTAATATCAGCATTCGAATCTTTAATTTCAGGCAAAATATTATAATACCTTTCATCTAATTCAGGTTTATTATCTTCTAATAGTTGCGCTAAAGAAGGGGGTTTGCTGAAGCTGAATGTTGAAATACTAAAACAGGCTAAAAATAACAATTTTATTACCATGAAAATCCTTTTTTTAAAAAAAGGATGACACACGTATATTGCGCAGTCAAATCTAAAATTGAGACAAAAAAATAAGGCACACATATTGTGTGCCTTATCAATAAAGTTGATTATAAAATTAGCTAGTGCATCGTCTACACGTATGTGTACAGCCGTCAATATTATATGTAATGGTATTAATATCAGCGTATACAAAATCAGTAGAGAAAATACGTCCTGGGCTAATCGTCTCTGCAGGTACTCCAATAGAAATAATACCGGCTGGAGAAACGTTAAATTCACCCAACTGTCCTATTATTTCAGGATCTTCTGAAGGATCATTGCTAATTACGGTTGAAGCAGCTCCGCGGATAGTAGTGGTTGGTCTAAAGCGTGTTGGAAGTGGAGTAGAGGAATTAATTACATCTATGTGTGCGCCGGGATTATTAATTACAATTTCAGGAATAATAATATTCACAACGTTGCCAACGCGAATGAGTTGCACCAATACACTGGTTGCAGGAGTTACTGGTTGGCCACCCCACACGAATGCGGTTGCAAAACAAGTTTCTTCATAATAATTCAAACATCCTGGTATGCCTTCTTCCAATTCAACATTTGTAAAAAATTGGCAGTTATTTTTCCAAAGATCTTTTGCGGTTCCTACTCCTCCCGCAACAACTAGTGCTCCCGGGCCAGTAGCGCACAATGCATTTTCGGCGCTATTAATCAATGCGCTGTTAAATTGTGATTGACCTGCATTACTGATAATAGTTCCGCCAGCAGATACGCCACCTTCTACAATTACACTTCCTTGCGGTATATTAAAGTCACCTACTGGTACTGTTTCCCCCTCTTCTACAGATAGACCTCCACCGGCAATAATCATACCAGCATTTGCATTTACTGTTCCTTGAAAAGTGCTAAAGCCATTGACACTGAGAATTCCTGCTGGATCAATCAAGTTTAAATTACCCGCATTAATAATATGATCACCGCCTGCAATAGTGAGTCCATCATTCATGGTAACCGTATTATTAGCAATTAAAGCTCCGGTGCTAGTAAATTCTCCATTAAAGGTAGCGTTTTTGTCAACGGTTAATTCGCCGATTACTTCAAAATCACCGGTTACTAATTCATCGCCAATAATACAGACATTGCCACCAATTAATGCACCGGTGCAGAATAGAGGGCCGGTTGGGCCGGTGCAGCCGGTGTTTAGGATAGTTAAGCCATTGTTGACAATTGAACCATTAAATACACTTAATGATGGGCCGGTTAATCCGGTTGAACCGCCATTTGCGGTTAATAATCCGGAAATAGTGGCAGAACCAATTATATCCAGATTTTGCTCAATATCGGAATTTCCAGTTACGATAAGATTTCCATTAAGAATTTGGTCACCATTTTGTACTAAATTACCATTAATAAATGCGCTATTATTGGCTCTGAGACTGCCCAAAATAACTTCAAATCCTCCAACGCTTACATCAGTGGTAACATTTAGATTTTGCCCAATACATGCATCTTGTTGGAGACTACCATTACCTTGAACAATAAGGTCGCCTTTAAAATTAGCGCTACCACCCACGTCAAAGTTCCCTTCAACGAATTCTGTATCAACTAATAATGATCCTCGAATAGTTGCTGTTTGTTCTATATTCAAACAACAAAGAAATGCGGTAATTTCAGGGGTACACGGGCCAGTGCAGCCCGGACCGGTACAACCGGTGATTCCGGTAATTCCAGTAATGCCGGTAATACCTGTGCAAATAAAATCGGGACACAAAGGACAAGTTACTATAGAGCGATATAGGTTTGGTATGGGATTGTTTATGGGCCCTACCGGTTGTTTAAGTGGGGCGCGCGGTGATTTTTTCTTTTTTGCAACAAGGGTAGTTGCCGGTATAAAACTTATAAGTACGATAAGTAATCCATTACAGATTTTCACGAGAATCTTCCTTTCTTATTATGTTACTGGGCAACCACAGGAGAGTCTATTATAAGTAATGGTATTAATATCAACTTGTGGGCCTGCTGTTGAAGCAAATGGTTGTGGTCCAAGTGCCGGTCCAGGGATTCCAAAGATAATAGTGCCATCGGGGCGCACTTCAAATTCACCCAATTGAGGATTATCATTTATGATAATTGAAGCTGCTCCGCGTACCGTGCATCCCGGGGCAAAGCGGGCCGGTAAAATGTTTACTGATTCCACAGTATCAGTTCCCCCAAGTCCAAAGATTAAGACAGGTACTAATAAGTTTACTAAATTACCAATTCGTACCACTTGTACTTGTACCGTTACAGGGGTTGCTCCTGCAAAGTTGAAAGACATTGGCACACATGTTTCTTCGTAATAATTAAAAGGGCTTGGTGTTCCACCTTCATCTACCACATGTTGAAAAAATTCGCTTCCCCCTAACCATAAATCGCCGCCGATACCTATGCCACCATTTACGATGAGTGCGCCGGTTGTTGGACTAGTGCTATTGGTGCCATCAGTAATCGTTAATCCAAATAAAGTTGCGCGTGAGGGGCTGCTGATTGCGTTTCCTACTACTAATTGACCGCCGATGGTCATGTTTCCACATGTGCCGATAGTTAATCCACCGGTTGAAATAGTTTGCCCACCAAATACCGTAAGCCCCTGATTAACAGTTAGTCCACGATTAGCGGTTGTTGGTCCATTAAATACGCTTTGGCCACCTACTGTTAAATTACCAGAATTTAAAGAGAGATTTCCTGAAGTAATAGTTTCATTGCCTGATGCTATAGTGAGTCCGCGATTCATGGTAACTGGACCATTGGCAATAAGCGCACCATTCACAGTTGTGCTACATCCATTAAAGAAAGCATTTTCATCTACCGTGAGATTACCCAAAATATCTAAATCATCAACTGATTGACTTCCATCTACCAGCAAATCACCCGTAATTGATGCCCCTCCTGAGACAACTACTAATCCCCCGCTATTGATTACTTCTCCATTAGCTACTACTAATCCGCCATTCGCGGTTAATAATCCATTTACTGTTGCATCCTGATCCACCAGAAGGTTGCCATTAATAGTTTCATTTTGTGATACAGAAAGATTGCCATTTAAAAGTTCGTTTCCATTTATGATTAATTGGCCGTTAATAAAAGCGCCATTATTAACATCTAAGCTCCCTTCAACAGTTTGATTTCCTCCGATTGTGGTATTTTGCCCAACGGTTAGACTTTGCCCAATACAAACGCTACCACGAAAATCACTATTTCCTTCGGTAATTAAACTTCCTTCAATATCAACAGTGCCACCCACTGTGAGATTGCCAGTAATAGTTTGGCACGCAGCGGTTAAAGTTCCTTCAACCGTTTGTGAATTACTTACATTAATACAACAAAAATTTGCGCAATTAGTTGCTACGTTTGGATTTGTTCCGGTTATAAGAGTAGAGCATACTACATTCGGACATGTATTAGTTGCACATGCGCGAGTTGTTTGGGCACTTACATTGATACTCATCAATGCTAAGCAAAATATTAAAATATATTTAATAGGCTTCACGATTACTTTACTCCTTTTTTCTTTACTAAATAAACTATTTCTTAAAAAGAATGACGGAAAATTAAAAACAAATGCAAGGGAAATGCCATTTGATTGAAAAAATAAATGGAAATTACTTATTAGTTGACGATTTAAAAAAAAGGTTATTACTTTTGATAAGAATTAGAATTTATTAAAGGTAGAAGAAAATGAAGAATCAAAAAATA
>BTUB01000077.1:0-5435 GCA_045863215.1 Candidatus Babeliales bacterium
TACGATTGGCATCGGATCGGATGAAGATCAATACATTATGCATCCGTTTATGGGCCTTATTCCAAAGCCCAAAATTAATCGCCCACTTTTAGTAAAAATCGCGCAAGAAACGGGTGGCAAATTCTTTTTGGCACGTAATTCAAAAGATATGCGCGCCGTGTATGATACTATTGATTCACTTGAGCGCACGCAACGGCAAACCTCACTCTATAATAAATATTATGATATATTCATACCCGGTGTGTGTGCACTTATCGCACTCATGCTGCTTGAACTATTGCTTTCGGCAACTATTTGGTTTGGACTTTAATCATGTATAATCAGTTTTTAGGAATCACCTGGGCCGCTCCGGAAAATAAAATCTACTTTTTTTTATTTGCTGCTGCGTTGCTTATGCTTTTGTATCGCTGGTGGCGAGCTCACCATTTAATTGCGCTTTTAGGCAAAACTGTGGGTGGTCAAACTTTTTTAAAACATACGAGTATTTTTAAGATCACGATTAAATCAGTCATTTGGGCAGTGGCTCTGTTTTTTATTTTTTTAACACTCCTGAAACCAAGTTGGAATAAAAAAGAAGAAAATGTGATTCAGGAAGGCCGAGATATTTTTGTCGCGCTTGATATTTCCCGCAGCATGCTCGCGCAAGATGTGTTGCCCAATCGTTTAACACACGCAAAAAAAATGATTCATCAATTAGTTGATGCATTGGCCTCCGATCGAGTTGGATTAATTTTATTTTCCGGTTCCAGTTTTGTGCAATGCCCCCTCACACGTGATCGTGCTGCATTCTCTATGTATCTTGAGCAGATTGATATCGATACCATTGCATCCGGCACCACCGCTTTGGATAAAGCAATTGAGCAAGCACTTATTGCATTTAAAGAAAGCGGCACCCAGAAGAATAAATTATTACTTTTGTTTACTGATGGTGAAGATTTTTCAAGTGATCTTGCGGGCCTCAAACAAGAAGCACAAAATCAAGGAGCCACCATTTTTACTATCGGCGTAGGCACAACTCAAGGAGCTCCCATCCCTGTTTATGATGCCAGAGGTAATCAAGCCGGCCATCTAAAAGATCATAAAGGGAATGTAGTAATCACCGCACTTAATGAAGGAATTTTACAAACACTTGCGCAGGATGTGGGTGGCGTTTATGTGCATGAATCCTCCTACGCTCAAGCTATGGCCGACAGGGCCAAAGGGGAGAAAAATCTTGAACAGTTAATCCGTTTGATCGAAGCTCGCGAAAAAGAAAAAATTGAAGAAAAAAAAGTATCTCAATATGAACAGCAATATCCATTCTTTTTGGCTATTAGCTTTGTCCTTTTAATTATTGAGTGGTTGTTATGAACATTTTCACTTACGCGATATTAAAAAAGACATTTTTACTTTTAATATTCACCAATTCTTGCTTGGCAATCTTTGATTATGATCGCGCGATAATGCAAAGCCAAAAAAATAATTGGCCACAGGCAGAGCAGCTGCTTACTCAAGTTATCATTGAAAATCCAGACAAGCCGGATGCATTGTATGATCTAGGAGTAGTAGCATATAAAAATAATAATTTTGATACTGCACTTAATTATTTTAATAAAGCCGCATCACATCCAATGGCAAATTCAATGTTGCAACAACAAGCACATTTTAATGCCGGTAATGCACATGTGCAACTCAAACAACTACAAGAAGCGATTGATGCATATGATAACGTGTTGGCCCTCAAGCCTGATCACAAAGAGGCTCTGCATAATAAAGAAATGGTAAAAAAAATGATGGAGGAGAATAAGCAAGAACAAAAAAAAGATAATCAAAATAAAAACGAAGAACAAAACGATCAAACTCCAGATAATAAAGAAGATTCCTCCGATGATCAAAAGGAGCAAGACTCGCAAAACAAACAAAACCAGGATAAAAAATCCACCGACGATAACCAGCCGTCGCCTAAAGGCTCTGGCGGTCAAGAATCTATGGCGGACAAGCAGCAAAACAAAAAACAGAACCAAGATAAAAAAGAAAAAAAATCAGGCAGTGAATATGATCAAAAAGATCAAAAGCCAGATCAATCCAACGCCGATAAATCAAATGAATCTGAACCCGAAAAACAAAAAAAATCGGGTGAACAAGAAAACCAACAATCTTCTAAGGAAAAAAAAGGGACGCAAGATCCTGTGCAATCCGCCGACGCTAACCAGTCTTCGTCTATAGGCTCCAGCAGTCAAAAACCTTTAACGGACAAGAAATTATCTGCCGGCTTAGCACGTGCACTTGAGGAGCGAGAAAAAAAAGATGCGCAACTTAATAAGAAAATGACCAAAGCACTGGTAGCAAATCAAGGGGGAGGAAAAAATGATTACAATTGCTGGTAAATTCTTTTTATCTTTCATCCTTTTCACTTCATTCTTTGCATTTCCCGCTACCATCAATCTCAAACTCACCACGCTCGAGGGAGCAGCATTGGAGCAAGCGGGAGTTGGCCAACCCTTTTTGCTGAATGTCGTGGTTACCAATACAACTAATAGCGCGCAATATCCTACCTTAAAAGGAATTGATAATTTGCATGTACGCCAAAGTGGTTTTCAGATGAATATGGTAAATGGAGACACTTCAATCACATATCACTATCGGGTACGCATTGATACTCCCGGCACTTATACCTTAGGCCCCGCCACTATTGTTGAAGGAAGTAATACTCTTGAATCAAATTCTATCTCAGTCACCGTAAGTGATCAGCAAAAAAGCACCGGCTCACGCACTCAAAAAGCAGCTGCACAGGCTCCCACTTTGAAATTGATCTGCGATAAAACAAATGTCTATGTAGGGCAAAAAATTAATTGCGAGCTTTCATTTTATACTTCCGATCCCACCACTGTACTGCAATCTATTATTGAACCGGAACAAACGGCTGCAAGTGGCTTAGTATTTAAAAACAAGCAAAATCAACCAACAACGGGCACACAAAAAATCAATGGTGTTGAGTATCGCTTTGCCCGCTGGAATTTTCAAATAGTTCCCACCAAAGCAGGCACTTTAGTATTGCCTGCATATGCGGCCCAATATACCAGCAATGCACATCAACCAATGCTTTCTTTTTTCTTTCATCATGATGCCAAAAAAGTCTATTCAAATACCGTGCCACTTGAGGTGCAATCATTGCCGCCCTGCGTACGTGCGCCTTCATTTATTGGAACTATTAATCAATTTTACGCACAGATAAACCCAAATCATGCACGTGTGGGCGAGGGCATGGTGCTTGCAATACATATTACCGGCCAGGGCGATTTTGAATCAGTTGGCATGCTGCCTATTGCTTTACCCGAACAGCTTAAATGGTATGAATCCAAACATTATTATACGCCCGCTTCAGCGGAATTTGGCACGTATACTATGGAGTATATTGTGCAGGCATTGCAACCGGGCACCATTACCATACCCACACAAGATTTTTTTTATTTTGATACTGATACCAAACGATATAAAACTATTTCCACCGCACCGATCATCATCACGATAACCGGCACTCCCATCAGCGAGCCGGCATCAACCTCTTTTCAAAGCAGTATTGATACGTCTGCCACAATCGATCCGCTTGCACCTCTCAACCTCAATGACCCCATTCAAGCAAAACAATCACATATAGTACCATGGCCTGTCTTCTGGGCACTCATTGCTCTGAGTAGCATTATTTGGCTCTTGTGCGTTGCATTCAGCATCAAAAAAGATTTATTTGCACGCACGTTTAATTTGTTTAGAAAAAAAACTTCACCTTACATTCGCGCACGCGCACGTATTAAAGCTGCTTACACACAAAAACAGTATAGCGCGTATTACGCAGTTATTAATCAAGTATTTTCAGAGCGTTTAGGAATCCCTTCTGCACAATTAAATCAGCAGATTATTGAAAATTCTTTGGCCCAAGATGGATTATCGGCACAGGCGATTGCAGATTGGCGCTTGTTTTACACGGAAATTTCTGAATTTAGTTTTTATAAAGCCAACCTTGATGCTCAATATTACCAACAACTTACTCAAAAGATATTGTATTGGGTGGATATTTTAGAAAAATTACCGCGAGTACATGTATGAAAATCGCATACGCAAATGCTATTAAGCTATCATTGCTTGTTTTTGTCTATGGGCTTCATGCTCAGGAGCCATCTCACTTATTTTCGCAAGCACATAAACTGTATCAAAAAAATGAGTGCGCAACGGCATTAAAACTGTTTGATCAAATTCCCCATAAAAGTGCAGCCGTTTGGTATAACATGGGCAATTGCGCCTATAAATTAAATGATCAGATTAAAGCGCTTTTATACTGGAAACGTGCCTATAAAAATGGCAACGCACAGATAAAAAAAGATAGCCTGAATAATATTCGCCTCATTTCGATCCCACATACTACCTATGAACATCCTTATGAAAAAATCGATCCTTTGGTGATGCAGATTTTATTTTTCTGCATATTTGGTATATTTTTGATCGTTGCTTATTTTCTGATACGCGAAAAACGATGGATATTTCTGGCAATGAGTTTTTCTGTGCTCGTATCGGCTGGCCGTATTACTCAACAAGTTTCTGTAGCATCGCAACGCGCACTGATCATGCAAGATGAATCTATCTTGCGCGCCGGGCCAGGAGCTGAATATCATCAGATGAGCACTATCCCTTGGGGAACAACCGTAACATTACTCAAACAAACTGATGATTGGTCACAAATTGCGGTGAAAGGCAATCGCGGTTGGATTGAGAATAAGCAGATTGAAAAAATATAATAGGAGATTGTTATTAAGTACCGAATGAAACACCTAGGAAAAATCATTATCGGCTCTGCATTTTTAGCGATGCTGGGAATTACCACCCTCCTCATTTTTGAGTATCGATTTTTCCATGATCAAGCACAAAAGATGCTTGAACTTAAAGAAGAATATCGCACTTATACCACTGCCGTAAAAAAAATTCTTAACGAATACAATGCTATGAAAGAGCAGGCTGCCGATGATGAAGAAGCGACATCCTCTGTTTCATCAACCGAAGCAAAAGATACTTTTATGGTGGTCAATCGCGAACCGGCTTATTTACGCAAATCTACACTTAACTATGCTCGCAAGCAAAATTTAGAATTTTTGCTCAAGCAAGTTGACCCGAATGAATGGATTGATTACACCGATCAAATAAAGCAAAAAACTATTAAAAAAGCGCCTGCCAAAAAACAAGCACGTAAAAAGCGTAGCCGCGGGCAATCATACCCCCGCTTTTATTCTGATACGAGTGTAACCGCGATCAAAGATATTAATTTCCAATGGCCCATCAAGCGCTCCGATTTCTGGCTCAGCTCATTCTTTGGGCCGCGCAGAAAGCCGGATAAATCCTGGGGTTTCCATTATGGCATTGATATGGCAGCCTGCCGAGGAACTCCGATTGTTGCCGCTGCTGACGGA
>BTUB01000078.1:0-5398 GCA_045863215.1 Candidatus Babeliales bacterium
GATAATTTGAGCATCTCAAGTAAATGTCCTTGCTGCCAAGACATTTATAAACAAGGAAATGAAATTATAGGGCCACAAGGGGCCATAATTAACAAAGCGCTATTTAATCCGGCGCTTACGCCCCTCTCTTTAAAAGAAGTGTTTTTTTCTACCGGAGTAGGACTAGGAATTTCTTTTATTACTAATAAATTCCTCGGAAAAGATTGGACTGGAAATACTAATAGGAATACCGCATACATGGTTAGTGGATTTGCGTTAATACCTGTTATAGCAGGCTATTTTAAATTTAAAAAAATAAACCTAACATCGCAAAATGCCCATAATTTAGCACAATCAATGCCTCATTTGAGTACTATTATTGAGAAACGAACAAAAGCCTTTAGAACACAATATGGCCTATACACGTTAGCGCTTGCTTCTTTACCTTTTAGCCTAGCAGCAATGCCTTCTCTGGCTCAAGCTGGGTATTTACGATCTGCTGTGGCTTGCGGTTTATTTTCGCTTTTAGCTGCTCCAGGTATGGCGATGTTAGATTATTGGGGGTCGCGATATCAGAGTATTCCTAAATTAAAATAGTAATTTCTATTATTTTGAATAAACTTATATGCACCGATTAATTTCGGTGCATTTTTGTTTTAAGCATCTTTGGAGATCTCATGAAAAATTTTCTCATCATATTTTTGAGTTTTTTTGTATTTATTTCAAGTTATGCTGATCAGCGGCAAGAGCAGCGCATCAAACAATTACAAGAAGAACTTATTCATATGTCACCTTTGGTGCAGGCTTGTGCATCTTTACTGCCACATGAAACGCCTGCTAATCAAGCAAATTATAATAGAATAATTGATGATTTTAATATATTGCTTAATGAGCTTTGCAGATTGCAAGACAAAATGCATTTAAACAAACAATAAAAACGTTGTATTCAAAGTAATTTTTTGCTCATTTTACTAAAGCTTTGCAATATATCCACCTCTCTGCTTACCTTGGGTATAAGTTATAAATCTTAAGCGCGGGAACATGCGATGGGATAACCTTGAAGGGGAGTGGGGTGAACATGGAGCACATATTATTAATCCCGCGCTCACTTCTTGATTGAACTTCTTTTGTAAATCGCATACGCTGTTTTTTGGTCTGCTAAAAATTCTTAAAAATATATTTTTCGCTCAGAAAGTATCTATGAAGCATGCATATCAACAAGAAAGTGCTCAATTAGCTCAACATTTTTCTACTGATCTTCAAAAAGGCTTATCAGGTAAACAAGCTGAAATTCTTTTAGAAAAGTATGGACCGAATGCATTGCCAGAACAGCCCAAACCATCACTTTGGTGGATTTTTTTTACGCAATTTGCAAGTCCTTTAATTTATATTTTATTACTTGCCGCTTTGCTCATCTTTTTCTTCGGTGATAATCATTTTGATGCATTTCTTATTGGTGGCATTTTATTTTTTAATGCTATTGTTGGCACGATTCAAGAAGCCAGAACACATAAAATTCTCGTGGGACTTAAAAAATTTTTTGTGCAGGATGCGGTAGTAATTAGAGATGGCAAAAAACAAGTTATTGAAAGCAAATATCTGGTACCGGGCGATATTATTATAATTCAAGATGGGCAATTAATTCCTGCTGATGCACGCATTATAGAATCACATGAACTAAAAATAAATGAAGCCATGCTCACAGGCGAATCAACTGCGGTAAAAAAAAATTCTGATGCCTTAACTAAAGAATTTCCCATAGCCGATCAAACCAATATGCTCTTTAGCGGTACCTATGTACTGGTTGGGTGGGCAAAAGCTTTAGTAGTTGCTACTGGTTTATCCACTGAGATTGGAAAAATCCATAAAACCGTGGAACAGTTTCAAACTGATGTGCCTCTTGCCAAACAGATGCAAAAACTTTCATGGTTTATTATTTGGTGTGTTATTGCAGTGTGTTTGGTTCTTTTAAGCGTAGGTGTATTCAGCGGCTATCCCGCGAAAGAACTCATTGTCACCCTCACTGCACTTTTTATTTGCGTGATTCCTGAAGGATTGCCGGTTGTGCTCACCTTAGTATTGGTTTCAGGTGTATATCGGATGGCAAAGCAGCGTGTGTTGGTTAAAAATATGCAAGCGGTAGAAGGGCTTGGGCATGCCAATGTGATAGTAATAGATAAAACGGGAACACTTACACGCAATGAAATGATTGTAACACGGGTATACGCCGGTCATAAAATATATACTGTTTCGGGAAAAGGTTACTATATTCAAGGGAGTCTTTTTCATGATGGTCAAGAAGTGCAGTCGGATTTAATTATACAAGATATGGCTACTGGACTTATTTTAATTAATACTGCAACACTAACTTTTATTGAACAGCATAATGGGTTTAGCGTAAAAGGTGATCCTACTCAAGCAGCGCTGTATGTATTTGCAAGAAAGATGGGTATTTCCGAACTAGATTTAAAAGAATATAAGAAAATATTTGAAATACCTTTTGAAGCTACGTATAAATATCATGCGGCATTTTATGAACACAATGATAAAGGAATAGGATTTTTAGTAGGAAGTCCTGAAACTATTTTAAAAATGGCCAAGAGTTCACCTGAGGCCTTCGAAATTCTGTCACATTTTTTGCAACAAGGTCTTCGCACTATCGCAGTTGCTCAATTTGAGTTTAATATAACTCACGTGCCACAAGCTCCCGATAGATCCTATTTTGAATCTCTTTTAAGGGGTGATGCAGAATTACTCGGTTTATGTGGCATTGAAGACGCAATTCGTCCTGAAGCGGCGCATACCATATCGCGTGCGCGCAAAGCGGGATTTCAGATTGTGATGGCAACCGGGGATCATCAAAGAACCGCGCTATCAATTGCAAAGCAAGTAGGAATTTATCGCGAAGGAGATGAGGCTATTGATGGCCCTGAACTGGATAAGCTATCGGATGCGCAATTACAAGAAGTCATTACTCATACCACCGTTTTTTCTCGGGTATCTCCAGAACAAAAGTTGAGAATTATAAAGGCGTTTCATGACAAACATTATATTGTGGCCATGACAGGAGATGGAGTGAATGATGCGCCATCTTTGGTTGCGGCTGATATAGGAATAGCTATGGGTGGCATTGGTACTGAGGTTGCCAAAGAATCTGCTGATTTACTTTTATTGGATGATTCGGTTAAAAATATCATTGCGGGAATAGAAGAAGGTCGCCATACTATTTATGCGTTGCGGCGTGTTATTTTATACTTTTTTTCTACGAATCTTGCAGAAATTTTGCTCATTTTATTTGCATTTTTTATTTCTCTCTTTCTTCCATTTTACACCTTAATTCTGCCACTTACTGCGGCGCAAATTTTATGGCTCAATTTGATTACCGATGGCTTTTTAGATAGTGCGCTCGCGCTGGAAAAAAAGGAAAAAGGGTTGCTTTTTGATCGTAAATGGTTTGGTGTACAACAACATTTGATTGATAGATCGCTTATTGCGCGTATGTTTTTTGCAGCAATTCCTATGGCTATAGGCTCTCTATTTGTTTTCTTATTATTTTATCCCGTTGATATTCATGTATCCAGAACCATGGCATTACTTACCTTGGGTATGTTCCAATGGTTTAATGCATGGAACTGCAGATCAGATACGCTTTCTATTTTTCAAATTGGATTGTGGACTAATAAATGGCTCATTTTAGCTACCTTGGTAGTGATTCTATTGCAGATATCATTGCTGTATGTGCCCTTTTTACAAACTATTTTTTCTACCGTTCCGCTTAACGGTTACCAGTGGCTTTTTGCGGCGCTTATAAGTTCAAGTATTGTATGGATTGAAGAAATGAGAAAATGGTGGCTGCGGGCCCGGGCTTAATTGACTATTTTGCCTTATTCGATAGAGTAAAGATAGAAAGAGTGCATACCGTCTTATTTACAAAGGTAAGGATTTTATATGAACAAAAAAATGATTTTTTCACTGTTCTCACTTGGGCTTTTAGCAGGTGGAACCAATGCTCAAGCAGAGGTAAAGATGGAAGATACCAAAGTAATTAATGTGCAGCAAATCGTAATGGAATCTGATGCAGGTAAAGCAGCTGTAGCGGAATTGCAAAAAAAGCAGCAAGCCTTGGAAGCTCAGTTTCAACAGTTGGGCAATGAAATGAAGACCTTGCAAGCTGATCTTGAAAAGACCCGCAATGATTATATGGCAAAACGTTCTCTCATGAGTTCTGATGCGCAGATGAAAGAAGAAAAGAAAATTAGAGATATCGAACGTAAGATCGAAGAATTGAATGCAAAAGCTCAGCGTATGATGCAAGATGCACGAAATGAAATGCAAATGGCAGAAATGCAATTAATGCAGCCATTAATGCAAGAGCAAATCGAAGTGATTACGGCATGGGCAAAAGAGAAAAATCTTACGATGGTAATTGATGAGTCTTCCGGCCGTGTGATTTATAAAAAAGATAGTTTAGATGCGACCAAAGAAGTGATTCAATTGGTTAATAAAAAGCATGAGCAAAAAACTGCTTTGGCTAAAAATAAAATAACTTCTAAGCCAACAACTAAGATTTCATAATACAATGAATCAAATTCCCCCATTAGATATTAAAGCAATTATAGGGCTGGGTAATCCCGGCCCTCAGTATTATTATACTCGCCATAATATTGGCTTTCGAGCAATAGATGCACTTGCCGATATGCATCATGCTTCTTGGCAAAAAAAAGATAATGCTGAAATTGCAACAATTCAAGTGAATGATAAAAAAATTATTCTTATCAAACCGCAAACATACATGAATGATTCAGGCAAAGTGATTCCGGGGCTATTAAAGCAAGGAATTAAAGCTGAAAATATTCTTGTGTTGCATGATGAGCTGGAACAGCCGTTTGGCAAAATTCAAGTGAGAATGGGTGGCAGTGCGCGTGGGCACAATGGATTAAAATCTATTATTGGCGTGTGTGGTGATCAATTTGCGCGCATGAGAATTGGAGTAAGCAGGCCAGACAGTAAAGATGATGTGCCTAATTATGTGTTGCAAAAGTTTAAAGAGCCTGCCACGGAAATTGAAAATATTTTGCATAAAGCAGTAATTCAAATAGAACAATTACTCAAATAATAAAAGATAGGTAAAGCAAATATTGTTCCACTATTATGATGAATTATCACAAGCTTACTTTTAAATCAAAATCTTTACCGACCGTATTTTTTATTGTCAATTTATACTCCGCAAGTCCTATAGACGCATTTGCTAAATGAGTTTGCGCTTTTTCTAAATATTTATCTATTTGTGAAAACTGTTTGACAGAGAGATCCATGCGGGCATGATCACATTGAGTAATTACCTGATCTAATGACATACTGATATTTTGATGCTGTTTTTTAAATTTTTCATGTTGCTCTAAAGTTAAGGCAGGTTTTG
>BTUB01000079.1:0-5211 GCA_045863215.1 Candidatus Babeliales bacterium
TTCGTAACTCTTTTTTTACTTTGTAGCTGAAATATAGTGAGATTAAATTTGTAGCACGCAATTGCGTCTCAAGTTAAATTCGACTCTATTTAAACTATGCGATGATTCTTGTAAAAATCATTTGCGATAAAAATCGCGCGGTTAGTGCGATAGCAAAAATAAATTCCTGCAAAAAGGGGAAGAGGGTATGAAGAAATTATTAATTCTTTTAGTGTTTGCCAGCGCGCTCTACGCTGATCGTATTACGGTGCATAATAAAACTACGCGTGATTTATATGTGGGCATTTATTATGTGGAAGGTAAATTATTTTGGGAATCAACCTATCCTAAAGCAAAATTAGCAAGCGATATCGTATTTATCGAAGCCAATAGTTCTGGAATTGTTCAGCGGCCGGCAGATGCATTTGGTATAGATCGGCAACTTGCATTTGCAGAACAAAAAGAAGTGCTTAAGCCAGAGCTTGAGTACCATCAACTCATGGCGCCAAAGCCTGAAGTGCGCAATAAAAATGTGGGAAGATTGCAAGGAGATGTTTTTTACATTGGCGATCGAAAGGCATTGCTTACCGGATATACTACCGTTGAATGGAACATTGAAAAGCCTTTATTAGAAGCGGCGCGTGAAACAGTTTTTAATTCTGTGCCACAAATTAAAGATAATCCTTATAAAAATACTCCTGCAAAAGTGCGCATCGGTAATGAGCTACCCGAACAAGAAAAAGCATTTTTACAAAAGCGAATTCCAAAAAATAAAGCGGCAATGGAACGCTTATTAAAAAAAACGATTGAGAGAGTGCCTCATATTGCCATTGTGTGTAGCGGTGGGGGATATCGTGCGATGCTCTATTGCTTAGGGGCATTGCTGGGTGCCGAAAAGATCGGACTCTTAGATGCAACTCGATATGTGGTGGGGCTTTCAGGATCAACCTGGGCAATTTCAGGATGGCTCTTGAGTGGGCTTTCCTTGCAAGCATACCATGATTGGCTTATTAGCGATTTAAATCGTGGGCTTAAATCAGTGAGCACTGCGGATATGGGTTTAATTAGCGATCATCTGCTTACTAAATATTTATACAATCAACCTTATTCTTTGGTAGATATCTATGGCTCACTTTTAGCTAATGAACTGTTCAAACGGCAGGGGAACTTAAAGCAGCGCCAAACATTATCCGGACAAGCGAATGCGATAAAGGATGGGCAACTTCCGATGCCAATTTATACTGCGATTGCTGCAGAAGGAATAAAGTCAGAGAAAAATTGGTATGAATTTACCCCCTTTGAAGTTGGTGCGCAATGGATGGACGCCTATGTGCCAAGCTGGGCATTTGGTAGGAAATTCAAAAATGGCGTTTCTACTAATTTTGCGCCGGAGCAAAACTTTGGCGTATTGATGGGTACCTTTGGATTAGCTGTTGGTCTTACGGTGGAGCGATTGGTTCAAGAGTTGAAACTAAAAGAAAAAGCATCTTCTGAATGGGTGCAAAATATTATTGATAAAATACTTAAAAAACATGGTGAGTTTAGATTTACCACAGCCGATTATCGCAATTTTGTAAGAAATATTGCGAATATGCCGCTTGCAGATCATCGGGTATTAAAAATGATTGATGCGGGGATCGGATATAATTTGCCTTATCCTCCCATAAGTGGTCAAAGACCGGAAAGAAAGGCAGATATTATTATTTTTGTAGATGCTTCGGGTGATGATTTCCCGGCTGATTTTCAAAAAACGGAAGCTTATGCGCGTACCCACAACTTACCGTTTCCTAAAATTGATTTCTCGCGGGTAACAAAAAAAGCGGTAAGTGTATTTAATGATAACAAGCCCGGCGTGCCCATTGTAATTTATGTCCCACGTGTAGTGGATCCGGCACTATTTTCTGATAAAGAATATGCGGCATTGGCAACAGATTTTAAAACCATTCAAACATTTGATGTAGACCATTGTATTTTATATGGTCCGTGCTCAACATTTAATTTTAATTATTCTCCGGAAGAAGCAAAAAAACTTACTCATTTGGGAATGCTTAATATGATGGCTGCAAAAAGAGCGGTTGTTGATGCAATTGCAAGTTTGCAGCCGGTGAAAGGATAAAAAATTAAGGAGAAGAAATGAGAGTGAGTAAGCTTTTGAATTTAATGTTAACTCGATCCAAGTATTTCTGTGATAATCATAAACTCGCTCATGGTGAGTGCAGCCTCAGGCTGTGTATCGAACCATACGGGTTTAATAAGTATTCTATTAATTCAATAAGAGATTCTTTTTTTTTAGAATTTTTGGGCCGTATGTTTCGATACGATTCCTCACCTAAAGGCTTGCAATCACTTACCACAAGCGGCCTGGGAAATTTTTATTCAGAGCTTTTTAGACTAAATTGGCGTTGCTTATATCTTTGCTTATTAGTTACGTTTGTTATCTCAGCTGATTCGATACTCGTATATAATAAGACATTTCGTGATCTGTATGTAGGTATTTATTATCGGTATCCTAAAATTCCTTTTATGGATCAAAAGCCGGGAGTGCTTTCATCACCGATTCAATGTGTTGATGCACAATCATTTGGAGTAATATCACGGCCCGATAGAATATATGGTGCTGATAGACAATTGGTATTTGTAGAGGATAAATCATTATTAGAAGAAACATTATGGCCGCAAGAGCTGGATGAGTTGCATGCATTGTTTGTAGGCAACTGGCAGGGCAATTCATTCTATATTGCTACAGATGATGAAGGTGATCATCATGGGTACACGGCTTTGCAGTGGAACGCCATTCAGCAACCAATTCAATATGCGCAAGATACTATTTTAAATATGTTGCCTGCAGTTTCTAAAAATCCTTATAAAAATCAAGTGGCATATGTCCGGGACGGAAATAATTTGTGCGAAAGTGAATTAGACTATTTAAAAAAACGAGCTGTTTTTATCAAAAACAAACTTGAAGAAAAAAATTATTCCGTGCCTGAAAAAGTTTCTACCATATCAGTAGTCTGTAGCGGTGGCGGATATCGAGCTATGCTCTATTCATTAGGCGCGCTCAAAGGATTAGAACAAGCAGGAATTCTTGATTTGGTGACTTATTTAGTGGGATTATCAGGATCAACGTGGGCAATTGGCACGTGGCTCTCGAGTGGATTATCTCTTGAGGCGTTTCATGAGTGGCTTATTAATCATATTGGCTATCAACTCAATGAATTGGATGATGAAGATTTTACATTAATGGGCGAGGTTTTGCTTACTAAATATTGTGTGGGGCAACCGGTGGGTTTTGTGGATTTGTATGGAGCCTTTATAGCCAATGATCTTTTTGATTCTTTTTCTGATGAAAAAATGATGGTTCATTTATCTGATCAAGCTCAAGTGGTAAATTCAGGTGCAGTGCCTTTTCCTATTTATACCGCGATTAGCGGTCAAGATACCCAAGCTGAGCGATTGTGGTATGAGTTTACTCCCTATGAAGTGGGTGCTCCTTGGCTCAATGCATATGTTCCCACGTGGGCCTTTGGCAGAAAATTTAAAAAAGGAGTTTCAGTCAGCAATGCGCCCGAACAATCATTGGGAACATTATTCGGAACATTTGGTTTGGCTGTTGGTATTACCGTTGAGCGTATGTTTTCAGAAACAAACATTCATGAAAAAATGAGTTCTTCATTATTAAAAGTAATTATAAAAAAAATTTTAACCCATTATGGCGATAAGCGGCCCATTTCTGCTGAGTATTGCAATATGGTGTTTGATATGAATGATCATATTTTTAATGATTTAAAAATTATAGATTTGGTAGATGCAGGAATTAATTGTAATTTGCCCTATGTACCCATAAGTGGTATGCGGCAAGAGCGTACATCGAATATTATCATTTTTATTGATGCATCTGCAGGAGCTATCGGGCAAGAATTAAAAAAAGTAGAAGCATATGCGCGTGCGCATCATCTATTATTTCCCGTTATTGATTATTCACTCATTAATAAACATGCAATATCAGTTTTTAAAGATGAGTATGATCCTACCATGCCGGTAGTGATTTATATACCGCGTATTGTTGATGAACAATTGCTCGCATTGCATTGTGATGATATGCCTGAATTTTATAATTGTTTGCATCATTTTGATATTGAAACATGTATTGCAAATGAATCGTGTAATACCTTTAATTTTTCTTATACACCTGAGCAAGCACGTAAATTAACGGCATTGGGAGAATTCAATGCGTTGATGTGCAAAGAGGTAGTGATGCAAAATCTTTGTGTGAGATAATAAAAATCACATTTTTACTTTGATTTTTTTAAATAATCATTTACTTTTAAATCTTAAATTATTTCTTTCGTTTGCTTCCCGGCCTACGCTCTATTGAGTTTTGGCGGGCAGGCTGAGTGAGGCCATGTGGCCGAATTAATAAGTGTATTTAAATATTTCTCGACTCGCATATACTCGCTCGGAATGAACGGGGGGTCGGGAACAACTAGGATTTTCAAATGGTTACGCTCAGAGGGGCAAAATATCTTTGGAAATTGCCTCAGGGTGATCCTCATGCAATTTGGTCTATTGCCGCTTCATACAATCTTTCTTATCCGATTGCTCAGCTTTTGCTTTCGCGTGGATATAAGAGCAAAGAGGCTATAGATTCATTTTTATTTAGTTCATTTGAAAAAGATGTAGCCCATGCGAGTCATTTAAAAGATGCGCAAAAAGCAATAGATCGTATTTTGCGTGCAATTACTCATAAAGAAAAAATATTAATTTTTGGGGATTATGATGTAGATGGCATTACTTCATCTGCGCTTATGATGATTTGTTTATTACCCTTGGGTGCCGATGTTAATTTCTTTTTGCCGCATCGATTAAAGGATGGTTATGGCATATCAACAAAAATTGTAGAGCGTGCCGCGCAAAATGGATACACTTTAATTATTACTGTTGATAATGGAATTACTGCATTTGAGCCGGCGCTTAAAGCAAAAGAATTAGGCATCGATCTTATTATTACCGATCATCACAAACCCCATGATCATATACCTCAAGCTTATGCGATAGTAAATCCTAATCAGGTTGATTGTGCGTATCCTTTTAAATCCTTGGCCGGCGTGGGAGTAAGTTTTAAATTACTTTCATTATTATATGAAATGAAAGGGATGGAGCTTCCTAGAAAAGCGTATGAATTATTACTTTTAGGCACGATTGCTGATGTGGTTCCCTTATTGGGAGAAAATC
>BTUB01000080.1:0-4943 GCA_045863215.1 Candidatus Babeliales bacterium
CTCTGCTTGTGTTTAGGGAGTTATTTTGATGGGTTAGATGGTAGCAAGTTTATCTGCTCTGGCACGTGTGTCAAGAAAAGAAAAATGCTTATTTTTAAAGCATTGCATTACTAAAATTACTTATAATAGATGAGTTTTTTCATTGCTAGTTCCTTGAATTTGATTTTAGATTTATGTTTTAATCTCTTTAATGAAGCGCTCACCGGCTTAAAAGTCGGTGTATCAGCGCGCAATTACGCCATAGCTCAACCCGCCTACGCTCAAGCTCCGACGTGGTTCTTGTCGCTTTCATCCCGCGACTAAAGTCACGGGTATTGTAGCGACGGCGAATAAACAAAGGATTAAAAATGAATAAAAGTTTATTCTACGCTTTCTTAGCACTTTTTAATGTTTGTTTGGCACAGAATAGCGATAAAATTCAGATATATATCACAAATGATTATGCTACTGCAGTGACTGCTTCTTATCTTGATGCTAGTAATAAGAAGATCGAAACTAGAATCATTCCTGGTGATAGCTTGCTTCAGACTATTACACTGGATCGGTTTTTGCCTATGCGTCCGCTTTTTTTAGAGCTTAATGGTAAAGCATATCAAGTAAAATTTTCTCATATAAAAGATAATACGTATAAAGTTGAAGTGTGGGATGCAGTTAAAGCTGCTCAAGAAATAACTTTACAAAATAAAACGCACAGCACTAAATTCAATCTTACACAGATAGTAGATATCCATATTAAATCAAATGGAGTTCTTTTTTTAAGTGTGAAAGGCAAAAAAAAGTTACTCTAATTAAAACATCTCATTCATAAATTCTTCAATCTGCTCAGCACTTACTTGGGTACCCATTGCTCTGTAAAACTCTTCATCATATTCGCGTGTTTGGATCACGATAGGCATGGTGAGTGCATGGCCCATAAGAAGCGCCTGCTTTTTACTATCGAGGGTTGCTAGAATCGAACGCAAATTTGCAGAGCCATTTACGCCGGTGAGCACGGCGGCAATATCTTTTTCATCGTTTAATTGGGCCACGATTTTAGTGCCAATTTGTGAGATAATTTCTTGATCTATTCCCGATGGCCGCTGATCAACCACGAGCAGTGATACATAATATTTTCGCATCTCACGTGCGATAATACCAAAAATTGTTTGCCGTGCCGCACTTGGATTTAAAAACTTGTGAGCCTCTTCAATAGTAATCATCAATTTTTTAGGTTCATCTTCTTTTTTTTGAGAGCCCAAAAATTTCTCAGTTTTGGCCACATATTCATGATGTACACGTCTTGTGATAATGTTAGCGATAAGCAAGTAGCAGAATGTACCGGTGAAATTACCAAATTCTACAATTACGCTAATACCTTTATCCAAATACTCCATCATTTGATCAATTACATTAGTATCGCGATAAGCTCCGGGCTTGGCATTGATAAAAAACGGCAACCGTTCGATGCGCTTTAATTTTCTATAGAGTGCCGCAATAGATTCTGGATGACCGCCCAGTTGCTGTGCAAAATCTTTAAGATTATCGCCTTGAGATAGAAGCATCGCAAGCCATTCATGTTTATATTTGGCATGAATTAAATGTGCAGCCTCAAGAGCGGTTGAATGTAATCCGAGTTCATCACCTAAAGATAAAATATCTTCAACGCTTACTACTTGCAAAGGGATGGCAATCTCCACATCAGGCATGCCACCGCGGCGGCGTGTGGAATCAGGATCGAGTGAGAATATTACCACTTTATCAGGAAATAAAGTTTTAAGACCTTTCACAAAAGACTTAGCATTGCCCTCTTTGCGTGCTTGCAGCCCATATTCGCTATGCATATCAAAAATTAAATTGACTGCTTTTTCTTGTTTAATTAATCCCGCTAATACTAAACGGGTGATAAATGTTTTACCTGTTCCTGTTTTTCCAAAGATGCCATTGCTGCGCTCGGTGAGCCGTTCAAGATCAAGGCACACGGGCGTACTCATATCAAGCGGAGTGCCCACATTAAAATATTTTTTGGTGGGATTATCTTCGGATCCAAAAATGAGTGCCACATCTTTATTGTCTACTTCATGTACATACGAAAAATGAGGTGGAATGGTTTTAACGGGCAGGGGCCGTGCATCTGATCCAAGCATAAGCATCGGTTTTAAATTTGCCGTAGCATACATATCACGCTGTTTCAAAAATGAAAGAAGTAATTGCTCTGATTCATCGGGCGGAAATAGCAAAATATCCGGATGAGAAATAGCTAAGCTCAAATCGGTAATGAGTGAAAAATATTTATGATGAGTTCCCACAATCGAAACAAATTTGCCAGTTTTAATAGTTTCAGGATTAGTGGATGCATCGATACGCATCAATAACCCTTCTTCCAGGGAACCGGAAATAATATGACCAATCTTTTTTTTTAGCATTTTTATTCTAAAAATGAGTTTAAAGGGATTTTATTTTCATGAAAGCAAAATAGTCACTTCCGTGCGAGTAATTTCTGCAATGCCGCGATCTACCATCACAATTTCTTCTTTGCCGTTTTTATGCGTAAAAATAAATGGTTGCTTTGATGATAATGTCAAAATCATAGGTGCATGCCCGGGCTGGATAATATAATTGCCGGTGGGTGTGTTTAATTCGATCCATGCAATTTCATGAGTCTCTTTTTTATCCGGTGATACGATCTGTAATTGCATGATTAGTTTCCACTCAATAGCATCCGAGCCTTTTCCCGCGCTTCTTCCAAAGTGCCTACCATGTAAAATGCTTGTTCGGGCAGATCATCATATTCACCACTAATAATCTTTTCAAAATCATCTACCGCCTTATCTTTAGGCACATATCTGCCGGGTAATCCACTAGCAAATTCCGCAGTAAACAATGGTTGTGTGAGGAATTTTTGAATGCGTTTTGCGCGATTTACAATTTTTTTATCCTCTTCAGATAATTCTTCCATACCTAAGATGGCAATAATATCTTGCAGCTCTTTATATCGTTGCAAAATAGTTTGAATGGTGCGCGAAACACGATAATGTTTTTCGCCCACAATTTCTGGTTTTAATCCTTTTGAATTAGATTGCAGTGGATCGATGGCTGGATATAATCCAAGCTCCACTAATTTACGAGAAAGCACGGTGCTTGCATCTAAGTGCATAAAAGTAGTTGCCGGAGCTGGATCAGTAATATCATCAGCAGGCACATACACGGCTTGCACAGAAGTTATTGAACCGTTGATAGTATTAGTGATTCTTTCTTGGAATGCGCCCATTTCTGATGCAAGGGTGGGTTGATATCCAACTGCAGATGGCAATCTGCCCAGAAGCGTGGATACTTCAGATCCTGCTTGCACAAATCGGAAAATATTATCAATAAAGAGCAATACATCTTTTTTCTCTTTATCTCTAAAATATTCTGCCATGGTAAGTCCCGTAAGGCCTACGCGTAAACGAGCGCCGGGCATTTCGCCCATTTGGCCAAATACTAATGCAGTTTTATCAAGAACTCCTGAACGTTTCATTTCAAGCCAAAGCTCATTTCCTTCGCGGGTACGCTCACCAATTCCGGTGAATACCGATACTCCGCCATGTTCAGTAGCGATATTGCGAATTAGTTCTTGCACCAGAATAGTTTTACCTACACCCGCACCGCCAAAAAGGCCGATTTTTGAACCTTTAATATAGGGACACATGATATCGATTACTTTGATACCGGTTTCTTGGATTTCGTTAGCAATTTTTTGTTCAACTAAAGGCGGTGCATCGCGATAAATTGACCACGTGTGCTCCGGCTTAATCTCCGGTTTATCATCAATGGTTTGGCCAAGCACATTAAAAATTCTGCCCAGCACTTGATCGCCTACCGGCACTTGAATTGGATGCCCCGTATCTTTTACGGGCAATCCACGGCTAATGCCAAAAATATTATCAATAGCAATACAGCGTACAATCCCATCACCCAGTTGTTGAGCAACTTCTATGCTGGCTTGTGTAGTTTTGCCATCTTCAGGAAGTTCTATTAAAAGTTCATTAAGAATATTGGGGGCAGCATCACGAGGGAATTGCACATCGATAATGGTGCCACTTACTCTAAGCACGGTGCCGATACTTGCTTGCATTGATCTATTCATACTGCCTCAAGATTATTTAATTTCTTGTAATTCCCATTCAAATGCGCATGCGCGATATCCGCCTTTTTCAAAGCTTACTAAGTAAAAGGGTTGATCAAAAAAGGGAATATTTTTATTTTTTTCAATTATTCGGGCTATTTTTTTAGCTGCTTGCTCTCGAGCTTTATGCTCCATATGATCATGAATAATTATATTAGAAGGGAGCAATGCTTTAAAATGTTTATCAATAAAAAGCAAAATTTCTTCACGTCTGAGCACTGCGCTCTCTTTTTTAAAATCTTTCAGCGCTTGTACATTGTATTCAGTGGTGCAAATCTTTTCAACTTTTACCGTATAATCCTGCTCATTATGCTTTAAAATATATATTGGTTTCCCAAAAATAAGCCCTTTTTTTTCTAATTTATCTGAAACGCAAGAAGTTGCTGATTTTAAAACTGCAGCAGATAGAGGGACAGAGATTGCCGGCTGAGCTGCTGTGGGAACTGAAGAAGCTTCAGGCTCCAAAACTTCGCCGGATGATGAGCGACGGCCAATAGCCAATAAAGAAGCAGTACGTTTTATGCCTTTTATTAAAGATCCACGTAAACTCCCTGGACTTTGTTGAGCATTATCTTTTTTGGGAGGAAAAGCCATACTAGCAGAAGTTGGAATCGTCCCCTGGGGTTTTTTATAAACCACATCACTTGGTGATTGTTCCATGGGAAATGCCAGGAATGAGATAAGACATACAAGTAATAAACTTTTAAATGAGCTAGGAATCATATAATTCTCTTTAATAAATAAAATATATGTTGATTCCAAGCTAAATGAAGCTATTTCTTTTGTAAAGATAAAGGAT
>BTUB01000081.1:0-4835 GCA_045863215.1 Candidatus Babeliales bacterium
AACAAACAAAAAGTACGCTGTTTCGGCGGCCAGCCGGGCAAAGAATTTTATGCTGAATATCACGATAAAGAATGGGGAATTCCGGTGCATGATGACCGGCATCTATTTGAAATGCTTATTTTGGAAGGTGCGCAAGCAGGTTTAAGTTGGGAAACTGTCTTAAAAAAGCGCACCGCTTATCGTATGGCATTTCATAATTTTGATCCGAGCAAAGTAGCAAAGATGACTAATAGTGAACTTGAGGCATTAAGGCAAAATCCGGAAATTATTCGCAATCGTCTCAAAATTAATGCCGCACGAACAAATGCTGTGGTTTTTCTAAAAATACAAAAAGAATTTGAATCTTTTGATCAGTATCTTTGGAGCTTTGTAAATGGGAAGCCAATCCAACATCATGCAAAAAGTCTTACTAATCTTCCAACTACGATTGCAGAAAGTGATGCATTATCCAAAGATCTCAAAAAACGCGGAATGACGTTTGTGGGATCTACGATCATCTATGCATATATGCAAGCGGTAGGTCTGGTAAATGATCATATTGTGGGCTGCTGGCGTTATACGGGCTAATTACTATAAATGTATGTTCAAAAATTGCACAATAGAGCTGTTTACTAGTTCAAGAGTCTTATAAGGATCTATAGCATTCCATGAACGGAACGGCCATTTTAACAGCATCATGTCATCAAAATCAGAATGAGTTGTGCCGGGGATAATTACGGTTTTGCAATTGGGTGTATTGCATAATGCCTTACGATGCTCTGCAATATTTTTTTCACGTTCAAAATATTGATCGCGTGTGAGCTCTTTACGCTTTAAATATTCAGGAGTTGGTTCGATTACTTCTAAACTTTTTTCTGCAAAAATAAGTAGTAATGGCTGCTTGATCGGTTCATGGCCAATTACTTGATCATACCAGCCATCAAGATTGATTGCTGCTTTGCATCTGGTATCAGCACGGCAAAATTCTATTGATGCAGTGCCACCGGCTGAATGGCCCATTACCGCGATACGATTTAAATCTAATCTGTTATAGAAGATGCTATTGGGATCGATATTAAGTTTGGCAAGTTCATCTATAAAGAATTTAAAATCAGCTTTATATATTTCAATGGCTTGGGTTTGGAACTCTTTTTGCTGAGGCCAACGCATTTTATTAAATTGTTCACTTAATTTCTGAGAAGTCACAACTTTTCCATCTTGATACAAAGTAAGCCCATTAAAATAGGGATGATCGATAGCAGCAACAATGTAACCATGGCTTGCCAGATTCTCAAGAATGACTGCAGAGGTATCGCTAGGAAATCCCAAAAGTCCGTGTGAAAAAAGAATTACGGGATATTTTTTATTCGCTTCCGCGAGTGGCACGTTTTCATAGGCATGAGTAGTGATATTACCAAATAAAAGTTTTGTGGTTGCATTGGTTAGATGATATTGATTGGCAATATACTGCTGAAAGTAAGGCATTTTTTTACCAAGATAGGGATATTTAGTACTTTCTGATGTAATTTGAGTAGGATAATAGAATCTGACTGACAATTTTCTATTATCATCAGAATTTTCTGAATAAATTTCTTTGCGTGATTGATCGGTTAATTCTAAAGAAGTGGTGCCAACTTCGTAGTTGCCAGTGGGTTTTGGAAATGGTTTGAATGCGGGGCAGCAATACCATAGGCCAAACAAAGTTAAGCCTATAGCTGATAGACCAATAGTTTTTAACATGAATTTCCTTTTTAAATATTACTTACTAATTCAGTAAGCTCTTTGGTAATCTTTGCCTGGCGTAATTTATTATATTGCAACTGTGTTTCTTCTAATAAAATTTGTGCGTTGCGTGTCGCATTATCCATAGAAATAAATCGGGCGGCATGCTCTGCCAATAATGATTCAAATAATAAATAATGTAATTCAGACTCGATGGTGCTGCGTGCGAGTTGATCCAAAATCTGTTGTGGCGATTGTTCCCATTGATACTGATCAGAAGTGTCGAAAGATTTTTTTGGATTTTCAGATGCAATGAAAGGAATGAGTTGTGTTTTTTGCGGTTTTTGCACAAAGAATGTCTTAAGATGATTGCTGATTACGAGTACCTGTGTGAAGGGCTCTGGTTGAGTAAAAAGATATTCAGTGAGTGCATGCGCGATTTCGGAAATGGTGCGTGCGTTTAATTCAGTGTATTTTTGCACGATATGAAAATGAACATTATCCTCAGCATAGTTTACTGCTTTTTTACCAACCGGAATAAAATCAATTTTTGTGATGTAATCATCAAATTGCTCTGCTAAAATCTTTTCTAAATAATGAAATAATACCGTGTTAAAGTTGCCGCACAAGCCGCGTTGAGAACCGATGAGAATGATCAGAGGCTTTTGCCCGGCAGTGTCAGATGGGTGCAATACTGCATTTTTCCATGAAGGGGCATTTGCTTGCAGGCGTGCTAAAAGATTGCCGGATGTTTGGATATAATGGCGCAACGGCTCTTCTTTGGTTTTGAGACGGCTTCGGGCAGACATAGAAATCAAGCGCATCGCATGGGTAATCTTTTTTATGGTATCAATTGCTTTTATGCGATAACGGAGTTGAATAAGTAATGACATAATTAATCTGCCTTTAAGTAATACGGCGCATTTTTTTAACGCAATTATAATTAATCTAATGCCGATGAGTCTGGTTGGCAACATATTGACGCAATATGCCTTACATAGTATTGATAGCAGGTTTCATAATAGTTACTCTAAAATTTACTGATGTTTTCATAAAGTGAAAGAAATTATGCATATACTCATTGACGGTTATAATGTACTTAAGCAGATGCTTACTGCTGATCAGGTGAGCTTACCACAACGGAGAGCATTTACTAATATGCTTGGCAAGTATGCTGCAAAAAAAAATCATACGATTACGCTGGTATTCGATGGTGGCCCTGATACGTGGCCCTGCAAAGAGCGGGATCATGGTATTACGATACTTTATTCAGGCACAAAGCAAACAGCTGATGATGTAATAAAAAAACTATTATTAGAAAAAAAGCATGGGGTATTATTAATAAGTTCAGATAATGAGCTGAAAGCGAGAGCTGCTCAGCGGGGTATTGATAGTATGAATGCGGATGATTTTTACACATTAGTAAAAAATGAACTTATCCAAAAAAGTGAACTCAAGACATCTGATGTGGTGATTAAAACGAGCACTCAAACCGAATCGTTGGTGGATGAATTAATGCGAGCAGACAAACGTAAAATTTATAAAGATGATGAAATAGAAGAAAATAAACGAACCTCACCATCACAGAAATTATCCAAAAAAGAGCGGGCGTATATTCAAAAGATAAAAAAATTATAGGTATGATATGAAATCTAATATTATTATTTTCGGGCAGGATGAGCTACCCAAAGTTGCCAAAGAATTGGTTGCGCTTATGGATCGATATCAAGTATTTACGTTTACGGGCCCCTTGGGTGCAGGCAAAACGAGCTTGATTAGAACTATGCTCGAACTTAAAGGGGTAATGCAACCAATTACCAGCCCCACCTTTACCTATGTTAATGTATATGAGAATGAAGCAAAGCAGCTCTTTTATCATTTTGATTTATATCGGATTGAATCCTTAGAAGGATTTATATCCGCCGGATTTAATGAATACTTGTATGTGCCCAATAGCTGGGCCTTTATCGAATGGCCCGAAGTGATAATGCCATTATTGACCGAATTGGTATGCCATTGTAGTCTTGAATATTATGATTCCAAGCGAATACTTAAAATAACTATATAGAATTAATATGCAAAAAAGTCCTCTTTTTCAACGTCCTGACTATGTGGTATGCACCTGTATGGCAGTAATGTATTCTGATTTGGTGCAGTTGATTGAAAATGGCTGCGATACCTATGAAAAATTGCAAGAAACCTGGCTGGTAGGCACTGGGTGCAATAGTTGTGTAGAAGAAGTGCATGCCATTCTTAAAGAAGAATTGACAAAGAAAAAGACAAAAAATTAGGTTAAGGTATATCTTAACCATTAAAGGATTGTATATGCGTATATTAATTGTAAGTGTTTTGTTTAGTTTCGCTGGCGCTTTGCAAAGTATGGAAACTCCTCCTCATAAAGTGACGGGTACTAAACGGCAACTCCATTTTACACCGCCCACAACTCCCGAAAAAGGATACGGCACTGAAAAAGATGTTGGGTCTCCAGAAGCTCTTAAAAAGGTGAAAGCGGGTATGGGAATAAATCGAGTTAATATAAAAAATTTTTCAGGTATACCGGCACTGCTTGCTTTTCAAGGACCCCAGGGGCAAGCCCATTATATGATATTTGATTTTAATATGGCAGAAAATAAACAAGATGCAGCATTTAGCAATGAAATGAATCTGCTAAAGAATGAGCTATTTATTTCTGTGGTTCCTGAGCTATTTCGCTTAAAGATCGCTGGAGAGAAATTGGAAGTAACAAAAGTAGTTCCCATTGATCAATATTATAAGCGCGGATTTAAGTTTGTTGCCGATTACCCATATCGCCCCGGAGAAATAGTTACCATAGAACTTCGACCGGGCCGGAATTTGATTGAACCAATACAATTAAATTTAAAGTATGAATAAAATTTACTTTAGAAGCCGAAGATTTCAGTTGAAATATGGCTAAAAACCCTCTAATATAGTCTGCATAGGTTTGAAATTGGCGAGATTCCCGAGCGGTCAAAGGGGACGGACTGTAAATCCGTTGGCTCTGCCTTCGAAGGTTCGAATCCTTCTCTCGCCACCATACTTCGCCAAGGCTTCGTATGGCAGGCCAGTCAAGGATTGGCATTTGAAATAAATTAATATGCTACGCGCGCAAGCTG
>BTUB01000082.1:0-4513 GCA_045863215.1 Candidatus Babeliales bacterium
GTCTTTATTGGTATAAAATTCTTCTTTTTTATAGTTCTTATTGACAGGAATTTTTTCAAAATATTTTTTAGCTTGTGCAAACGCATCTTCCGGATCCACATCACCCACAATAACCAAAGTTGCATTATTCGGCCAATAGTGCTTTTTATAAAATGCTCGCAATCTATCAGCATGCACATCAAAAAGATCCTGCTTAAACCCAATCACCGGATAATGGTACGGATGATCAGGGAATATGCTTGAAACCATTTCCATAACAAGCGAACGAGTATAATTGTCTCGATTCATTTTAAGCTCTTGAATCACCGCCTTCATTTCAGAATTAAGATGATCATCCTTAAATGCCACATTCTGCATGCTATCTGCGAAAATCGGCAGCGCCTCATGCCAATGTTGCTTAGGAAGATTAAATAAATAGCCGGTATAGTCATATGAAGTAAAGGCGTTGGTTGACCCCGAAAGCATATGAGTAATAATATTTATATCCGATTCAGAAAGCTGCTTAGTACCCTTAAAAATCATATGCTCAATTAAATGCGCAATCCCTTTTTCACTTGTTTTTTCATCTTTGCTTCCAACATTATACCAAATTTGTAGCGATACTTTGGGCAGTGTATGCACCGGGCGTACCAACACCGTCATACCATTAGCAAGCACTCTTTTTAATACATAGGGCTGAATTTTTTCACTTTTTTCTAAGTTCATCATTGGTTCCTGATCCTGGGTATCACATGCGCATATTGAATTATTTTTGGTTTCTTTGGCTTCTGCTATACAAAACAGCAAAAACAGCATAACTGTTAATTGATTTCTCATATTACTTCCTTTTAATAACTTTTATTGCATATAGAATACCATATTTTTATCTGATTGCTTTTAAATCCTCATTTTTTGTATGGTAAAAGAATAGGGAGGATGCTATGAAGATATATGTATACTTAATATGCATAATTTTTACTTCAAAATCATCAGCTATGAGTCCACGCAAAAGCAATCCGGGTTGCATTCGGCAAAATTCTGATGAATGGCGAAGAGATCTGCTTTTCATGCATTTGGCAAATGGACAAATAAGTCTAGTAGTAAGCTTATTGGATCATGAGAGTATACATTTTAATACTGTGAGCGGGCAGAGTATATTCCAAGTACTTAATGATTTAAAAAAGAAACAAGAAACAATTGATATTAATCCAATTCTGAAACGTTTGGAAGATTTAAACAAACAAATACTAATCCCAACCGCTGATTTGCCGGATTAACTTGTATTGAAAAATTTTTAATTACTCACATACTTATACATTATTTATCTTAAAAAAAGGACTTTTATGCCATCTTTGTTCAAAAAAATGCTCTGCGTATGCACACTTCTTTCTTACTCCCATTTAATACACACAATGCAAGACCCACATATATTATTCGCACAATTGTCTATAGAGGTTGCATCAAAAGATTTTGATCCTGAACAAATAAAGGTTGAAATGGGCGCTCAAGCCGCATCACATGGCGATCTTGAATCACTGCGCAACTTCATCAATTCCTCAAACGTAAATAAACTAACCAACGACAAACTCAGAGTGTTTCATCATGCAATTCTATTTGCAGAAAAAAGCAGAAATGAGGCTCAGTATCAACCAATATTTGATTACCTACTTTCTCAAGGTGCCGAAATTCAAAATCACATCAACGGTGAAAAAATGCCGCCGGTTATATTTGCCACATCAATAGGATGCCTTAAAGGCTACGCGCGTCCTATAGAAATTTTATTAGAAAAAGGCGCAGATCCGTTTATTTCAAACAAAGGGGCGTGTCCTGCTCTTATTTGTGTGGTTGCAAAAAATCAAAAAGAAAATAGTCTGGGAGCTCTTGCAATATTAAAACTATTTCAACAACGAGCATCTACCCTTTATCAAGCTGTCCAATGCTTGGATATTGAAAAAGTAAAGCAATTTGCTAATGCAGACACAATTAAAAATTCAGAAGAATGCCCGTTGTCTCTTAGTTTTGCTCATTGGGAACAAGGCATACATGAAAGCTTGCCTGTGATTGAAATATTGCTCACTCAGGGTGCAAATCCAAATGCTCAGCTTAAAAATCAGATGCCGGGAATGACCTTTTTAATGCTTTCAACTCGGCATGCACTAAAAACCGGCGATACAAGGTTAATTGAACTTTGCCTTAAACATAAGGGAAACCCTAAATACAAAGCTTTTCCAATGGCTCTCTCAGCAATAGATTTGGTTAAGGTCGCTGCACAAATAGAACCGAATAATTCTCATATTCCAAAAATAAGATCAATATTAAATACCGAAGCATAAAATACTTCAAGGAAAGCTGCTCTTTTTGCGCAGCTTTCTTACTTTCAAACTATGATTGCCTACCAATCTTTATTCGCATTAACTTTTTTGAATCAAGAACTTTTGCAACGCTTTCTTTCACATCAGTAACGGTAATTTTTTGCAAATTTGTTATTCGATCAGCAAAATAATTTGAATTCAATTTAAATCGATTTATAAACAAAAATGCGTGAACAATAGATTCATTCGATTCAAAATGATCTACCATTGAATTGATGAGCGCATTGCGCGCATGCTCAAGATCATGTTCAGTGAGCATATCTTTTGCCTCATCGATCGTTTTTGCAATTAATTTTTCAGCTACATCAAGCCGATCATTAGAAACAATGGTTTTAATATACACCAGTCCTGGTTGCTCATCAGCACCCGCAACAGTGGAGGCACTAATAGTATAAAAAAGGCCAGTTTGTTCACGTAATTTAAACAAATAGGAGCTCATCGATCCCAAAACGCCACCCCCAAACACTTGATCAAAGAGCACCAAGGCATCATAATCCTTATCCAACCGAGCAACCGATTTACCGGCAAAACAAAGCACGGTTTGATCACGATTAATAGAAAAATTATGGCACTCATAAACTGTTTCATTAAGCTCTGGATAATGCAAATCATGCACTTGCTCACCCTGCCAGTTGCCTAATATATTTTGAACCACTTTTTCAACATCAATGCCTTCAAGATCACCCACGATGGCAAGCGCTGCTTGTTGGGGGCTCATATATTGTTGATATGCATCAATCAAATCGTCACGTTTAATTTTTTTGATACTTTCTAAAGTGCCAAAAAGATTTTTATGATACGGATGCTTTTCCCCATATAAAGCAGATCGCACCAACTGCCCGGCAAATTCATTAGGATTATCCCAATAATGAGCAATTTCGGCAGCAATCTGTTGCCGAATTTTACTCATGTTTTTTTCTGGAAATGTAGCTTTGCAAACCAATTGTTCAAGTAAGCGAAGACCAAATTCAAAATCTTCTTTGAGCATACTGAGTGAGATTAAACCGGCTTGTACATTAATTGTGATTCCTCGCGATTCTGCCGCAGCGGCAAATTCATGATCGGTATAATCTTGCGTGCCTTCACCAAGCATTTCAGTCATAAAATTGAGCAGCCCTTGTTTATCTTCAGGATCGTAAAAATTACGCACTTTCAAATCAAGCACTATATCAATTTTGGGGGCAACTTCATGAGAATGAGTAAGCAACGTAAGTCCATTTGAAAGCAGTATTTTTTCTGCTTTGGGATATTCAAACAGTGCCGGCCTTTCTGCAATAATCTCTTCTACCTTACGACCACATTCAACCGTTGATTCTCTAATTTTTCTATTTAGGATTCGCTCATCCTGCGTATCAGATTCTTGTTGCAAAGAGAGCCAAAGTTCTCGTTCATCTTCTTTAAAAGGAACTAAAATTCCCGTATGCATGATAGATGGACGAATATATCTACTAAAAAAATCTCGTAATTCTTTTTTTAAATCATTATAAGAAGCTACACCATAAGCTTTTAATCCATTTTCATCACCGGTTGATAAAAATAGTTTGCCTAATTCATAGGCAATTTTTTGATTGCTTTCAAAAAGAGTCAAGTATTCCATATTTGATTGCTTAATCGCTCGCTGCAATTCCAAATCAGTCACCGGTTCTTGAGCCAATTTTTCAATCTCTTGAGCAACCATCTTTTTTATATGCGTAATAGCGCCTTCATCAATCGGATCAATGTGTAAAAATAGCAGACTCGCATCAAAAAGCTCATATAAATCAACTTGCATATCGGTTGCAAGCTCAAGCTCATCAACAAGTTTTCGATACAAACGAGAACCTTTACCCTCTCCCAATATCCAGCTAGCAACATCAATAACAAAGGATTTATTTTTTTTAAGTCCCGGCACCACCCACGCAAGCATAAGGGTTGGCTGTTGCACATCACGCGAAATTGAAACGGACTTTGCAACCAGATCACGATTTATTGCAAAATATTCTTTTTTATATGTTGCACTTGATTGGATATCTTTAAAAGCTGTTGCTGCCAATTCTGTTGCATGCGCAACATCAACATCACCCACAATCAATAATGTTGCATTATTAGGCACATAATGTTGCTTATAAAAATCTAAAAGTCCCTCACGAGTGATACTCCACAAATCCTGCTTGTAACCAATA
>BTUB01000083.1:0-4507 GCA_045863215.1 Candidatus Babeliales bacterium
TTTCTTTTTTAGCAAGATCAGAAACTAAATGCTGCTTTTTAAAATAGTCCATCAATCGTAAAAATTCTGATTCACGATCAGCAGGCACATAGAATTCAAAAAGATTAGTTGCGGTATCAAGAGTACGATCAAAAGCTAAATGTTCGTAGCTTTTTAAGATAGCTACCACATACCAGCATAAAGATTTGTCTACGAATGCGGTGTAATAAGAGCAGTATTGCATATAATGTTTTTAAAAAACCTTAACTAAATTATTTGGATTATTATAGCATATTTTTATTAATTTATATTTTTAATCGGCCTCCTCGGCCAGCGCCAGAGGTGGTTTTCATGCAAAAAACCACCTCTGGACTCCAAAGTTGCACCTAAGGGAAAACCCTTAGGCATCCCTAACTAAACAGATTCGCGACCTCGCGCTAAAACGCGCTCCAATCGCAAAGCTGTTTATATAACGGATTTTACCTTAAATATTTTGTGACAAAAGTTTAAAAGTCAGAAACAAAAAGTTGTGTAGAAAAATAACAGCGGGAACGAGGGCCGCGGAGCCTTTGGGCGAGCAGCTACCGTGTACGCAACGTACAAAATAGATAAAAGCGTTAAATTCTGATCGCAATTTCTGCACCGAGCGGAACGGCGCTCCCGTAGGGAGCAAGAGAGCGAGTTAAATTGCGTCTTTGGGATTCCTAAGGTACTCCTTAGGCGCAACTTTGGGGTGCAGGGGAGGTTTTTTGCATGAAAACCTCCCCTTGCCCTCCGCCTGGAAGGCGAATATTAAAAAATAAAAATTCTATATTAATGGGGAATGGTAAGGGTTCAAAAACCCCTACCGAAAACCCAATTTGACGATCCCTAAATAAAGGTGCTATACCTATCAACATATGACATCAAAATTTAAAAAGGATTGAAAATGTCGGTAGTAAAAAAGCAATGCATGATGCATATATTCAGCTTTGTTTTGATAGCGCTGATGCATGATGCCATTCACGCCTGGCCTAGTAACACGCGCAATGATCCCTTTCCTATGTATACGACTCTCGATCCTCAGTATTTTTTATATGAACGCGAAAAGCAATTAATGTTTGGGTTTGCAGATGAAAAAGGCTCGCCAGAATATTTTATGCTCTCGCTTTCACCCTTCGGGCAAAATGCAAATTATGCAAAAACCATCGCCGGCACCTATTGCCGTGATCAACGAACTAATGAATGCGCATTTAACTGCAATAATATTTTTTGTAGTAACGCATGTACTAATCCTGCTGATCCATTAAACCCAACGTGTACCAATCAAGTAGAAATTGGTGATATTGATGGCCGATGGAACTTATTAGGACTATTAGCTGGACAATTACCACAAGAAATTGCTGATTTACCCCTAGATGAACAATTGATCTTACTTGCAGATAGATATCCTCTTTGGTTGAATGCATTTAATGCCATTTTTGGGGCATTAAATCCAGGCCAAGTAACTGAAAAAGATATTGAATTTCCTTCAAATAATCCGTGCAGCCCTTTATATGGATATGTTTCAGCTCCTATAAAATATCGCAAACGTGGTATCCGGTGGAATCTTGAATCACACATTTGTGGTGATTGGGGATTCCAATTCCAAGGAGGCATTGTAGAAATTAGCCAAGTACTCAATCCATGTTTAATAAACTTAACAGATAATTCAGGCACAGAGGGATTTTCAACAGTCACTTGCAGCGGAATTAATATTCCAAGAGACACGATTAAATGTCAGCTATTCGATCCATTAATCCCTCTCTTACGCCAACTGGGTCTTGATATTTGTAACTTCACCAAATGGGGCGTAGAAGATTTATACTTCTCATTGTATTGGCGCCATGCGTATGTGGTTAATTATAATCGTGATTTAAGCTGGGCACGTGTACTTGCCATTCCTTTCTTTAGAATAGGGGTAGGTGCTCCTACCGGCCGTGCTAAAGAGCAAGATAAATTCTTCTCTGTACCCTTTGGTAATAATAATGGAAGCACCAGTTTTAATTTAAATGCGGGGATAAACTTTGATTTTGTAGAAACCGTAGAAATTGGGGGCGAATTTGGCTGGAGCCATTTCTTTTCTCGCGATATTGATAATTATCGCGTGCCTACCAACTTCTTACAAAGTAGCATTTTCCCCTGGACCGCGCCCATCACGATTAATCCGGGTGATTCGGCCTATGTTGCCTTTAAGCTTGCCGCATACCATTTCTTGGATCGCCTCTCATTCTATGCGCAATGGGTATATGTACACCACAATAAAGATAATCGCACTTTGCGCACCACAGATCCGGCATTCTTTGATCTTGATGATAACAATCCAAAAGCAAAATGCCGTAATACTGCGTGGCGCGTGCAACTGGGCAACTTTGCCTTCACGTATGATATTTCCCCAAATTGGGCCATTGGGTTCCTCTGGCAGCAGATGTTCCACGTGAGAAACGCGTATCAATCTACCACGGCTCTCTTTACCCTGAATTTGATCTGGTAAATATCACCTCATTCGCCTCCTTCGACGCGCCCTCGGGCTTGCTCAGGACAGTCGGCTAAAGTAGTCGAAGACCCTGTGGTGAGTAGACGAAGTCGTATCGAATCCAGAATCCCTTTATTGGGATGAGTGGAGAGGTCTCCATTCGGCCTCTGGCCTCCATCGAACCGAACGGACAATTTTCTAGACAGAAGCCTATTTTTCCCCTACAATTATGGAATAGCTAAAATTGTATAAATCCTCAAAGAAAGGCCTGTGATATTCATGTCACGCAAATCAAATATCTCAATTTACGTTAGCTCAAATGTTGAACGTGCCCTCAAGCAATTGAAGAAGAAAATTGAACGTGAAGGGGTGGTGCGCGATATGAAACGTACGGTTTACTTTGAATCTCCAACCCAAAAACGTAGAAAACGTTTGGTACGCGCAATCAAGCAAAATTTAATGCGCATGATCAATAATAAGCCTTCATAAGCATTCAAATGAGCGTCTCCTCGATTAAAAAATCGCAAAAAGAATCATTATTATTCCGTGCAATTGCACAATTATTCAACCAAACCATGCTTGATGATAAGAAGCTTCAGGGCCTCTTTATCAATCGCGTAAAGTTATCGGATGATAAAAGTGTATGCACGGTTTATTTTTATACACTCGGTGGACTGAAAGAGTTTGAAGAAAAGCTTAAAACATTGGTGCTCTATAAATCTTCTTTGCGCCATGCCTTGGCAAAAACAATCAAATCTCGCTACACTCCTGAACTCATCTTTAAATTTGATGACCAGTTTGAAAAGCAACAGCGCATCGAAGGCCTTTTAGAAAAAGTAAAAGGAGAAAGCTCATCGAATACGGATTCGGATACGGACTTGGATTAATCCCTTTCTTTCTTGCCTGGGGATCTTTTTTAAACGTGGTAGGCTATCGCATACTGCGCGATCAAAGTATAATTATTCCCGGCTCTTATTGCCCAGAATGCAAGCATTGCCTCTGCTGGTATGATACTATTCCTTTAATTTCTTATTTTTTACTGGGTGGCAAATGCCGCTATTGCCATACAAAAATTTCATATCTTTATCCGCTTATTGAGTTAATTACGGCAATCACTTTGCTCTTATTGATTATTCTTGTGCCCTCTGAATATTGGGCCGGCTATTTTATCTTTTATTCTGCCTTAATTGTAACCATTCGCACCGATCTTGAGCAGATGCTCATTAGCAGATATGCCACTCTAATGCTTGTGCCCATGGGTTGGATACTAAGTGCTATCGAATGGCTGCCGATATCATTATATGAAAGTGTGATTGGCTCTATTATTGGTTATGGAATACTTTGGGTCATAGGCCATATTTTTACGCGCATTACCGGTAAAATGGGCCTCGGTCAGGGGGATCTGGAGATGCTCGCCTTTATTGGCGCCTTTACGGGGCCCGCAGGCTGTGGACTTACTTTAACTATAGCCAGTACTCTTGGCGCCTTAACAGGATTGCTGTACACTTCAATTTTCAATCAAAAAAAGACCATCATGATTCCTTTTGGCCCTTTTCTTGCCTTGGGTGCCACAATCTATACTTTGTTCCAAAATGAGGCATTTTTGCTCTTTTTAGGTTAAAAATAATCAGTATCTAATCAACTTTTGAGCAAACAAATCACTTTCTTGAAAACTCATTTCAATTTGATAAAATTGCAATAATTTACTCAATAAATCAGGATTTCATGAAAAAAAATTTATTTGTTCTCGCAACTTCCTTAATTTTTTATTGCACAGTCGACGGAATGGAGAAAATTAAAATCTGGTTAGGTTTTATAAAAAAACAAGAATACAAAATGGAAGATGACAGTCAATGTACTATATGTCTCGATCCTCTTAGCATAAAACCACCCATACCTCGCACTATTTTGGCATGTAATCATATTTTTCATCATACGTGTATTAGCCAATGGGTCGCTAATCAAAACAATTGCCCAATATGCAGAACTGCAATAAGTTCTGAAATAAAAGATTTTAAAAAACAATCTTCTTGC
>BTUB01000084.1:0-4390 GCA_045863215.1 Candidatus Babeliales bacterium
ATTTCAAAAACTAGAGTATTCAAATCATATTGCAAATTTGGCCGCGCATGAAGAAATTGCAAAACATAAAAATGGCTCTAAAAATATAGATAACAGAATACTTCAAACCGTGTGCCAATCTGCAACTTTGGATCATGCAAAAGCAATTGCCATAGATCGCCTGGTACTAAATTTTTTTATTGAACGCATGCGCGAGCAGCCAAACTGCTCTTTCAGTTTTTCACGCACAACAACCCCACTATTACCGTAACTTTCGAGCCTCACAGTTACTCTGTACAAAGCAAAACGCTTCATCCAGATTATCGGTAACATAGAAATATTCTAATTCTTCTTCCAAAATTGCACCGTGCACCAATGCTTCATTTTTGATCCATAGTACGAACGGATTCCAAAATTCTTTACCAATCAGCACCATCGGAACCTTCTTAATTTTTTTTGTTTGAATTAAGGTAAGTACACCGGCCATTTCATCAAGCGTGCCAAATCCCCCGGGAAAAATGATAAATCCCGAAGAAAATTCAGTTAAAAGCCATTTACGTGCAAAAAAGTATTCTAAATCAAAATAGTCAGTGGCACACAAATTTGGTCGATCTTCGACCCCACGCACTCCAATACCGATACTTTTTGCTTTACCGCTATATTTTGTATGGCAAACTGCAGCCTCCATGATACCGGGTCCACCACCGGTGAGAATGGAAATGCCCGCATCAATAAATCGTTGGCCCAATTCCTGGGCTTTTTGAGCATAAATTGATGAGCTTTTCATACGTGCACTGCCAAAAATAGTAATTATTGGTTCTTGGAGTTTAGAAATTCGCCATGCCCCATAGACCATTTGAAAAGAAGTGCGAAATAAGTGAAAAAACAAAAGAAAAAATCGACCAATTCGAGTAAAAGGTAGCATAATAATCCTTTGCAAATTGCCCAAATGGTTTGCCCTAACCTTTGCTCCTACGCCGGAGCTTCAGCGAGCAAGCTGGAACATGTATTCCTGAGCTTGCCAAAGAATCACCACGAGCAGGCTTAATAACTGATTAATTGCTTGCCTCCTATGTCGCTCAGGCTATGAGCCACGGGCTGTTTACTTATTAGTAGCCTTTACGCAAAATCAAAAGATGCAAGCAAGATTAACTATACGCTTTCAATTCCGAATGAGTGAAGCATCTACCACTTTTACCCTACTTTCAGGTAACAAAAAAGCCAATAATGTCTTATTATTGCGCTTATTATTGATTTAAATTGTTTTCAGTTTGAATTTTTAAAGGTAAGTATGATACACTTTGAACAGAAGTAAAAAATAAAAGAAAATAAAGTGGGCAGTAGGCCAGCCATGCTGAAAAAAATCTGTTATTTAAGCCTTTTTTTAATACTGAACCACACTTCTTTTGCTACTGATCAGATTCAATCCAAGCAAACAACCTCTAAAACAGTTTGGGTAAATGTCTTTGTTCACGGCATTGTAAGTATTAAGCCTTTTACTACTCTTGCCAATTTTCTCCGTTTTTTTAATGATGATTTTGAAGATTCTCCCTATGCGCTTACCATTAATAATATTCGGCATAATTCCTTCTTTTATCAAAATCAAACGATTCAGGCTCCCGGTTTGCACCCAATTGATATTGAAGATTGCGCTCCCGGTGCAGCTGCATGCGTTATGGCCCGTATTTTTGATAAAGTAACCAAACTTAATCCTGAATACCAAAGCATGGAAAGTTTATATTATACGTATGGCTGGTCAGCAATATTAAGTCGATCTACACGCTTGCAAGATGCAACTACTTTTTTACACCAACTCAATACCGAAATCGATCGTTTGCGCGCTCAAGGATTAAATCCTAAGGTGCGCTTAATTGGCTACAGTCATGGTGGAACCATTATACTCAAATTGGCCTTGGCAAAACGCTTATACGGTATTGAACCTCATTTTGAAGTAGAACAAGCTTATTTATTAGGGACGCCTATTCAAAGCGATACTGATTATTTAATAACCGATTCATTATTTAAAAAAGTTTATAATATATATTCACGTGGTGATCGATTTCAAAAGATGGATATGTTTTCTTCCGGTCAGTTTTTCTCTGATCGCAGATTTAGAACTCATTGCGAGTTACCTGAATTACCTCGCAAACTTATGCAAGTAGAAATTAAATTAATTCGTAAGCCAAAAGGAAATGGCTGCTGCCGCACAAACGGTGATACTGAATGCTGCTCAGGTCCCTGGTATAAAAATCGGCGTAATGTATCACCCGGCCATAGTGAATTATGGTTTTTTGGTTGGACCCCCATGCATTATCGCAAAACATTTCCTTTCTATCCCCTGCCGGTAGTTACCTTCTTAGCATATATTATAGATGCACTCGATCCATTAGAAGCCACACATGATCCTGAGTTTCCAATTCTTGTAACAATTGATACGAGCACTAATCAAATGAATCTACGCGATACACAAGATCGCTGTTGCAATGGGATTAATAGATCTTTTATTAATAGCTGCACCCTTAATGCATTCAAAAAAGAAGCACTTTCTTTTGCTCCGGATCCATCATTCTATAATTGGCGCACCTTTGATCGTCAGATAGAAAAAGAAACAACGCGCGCGTATATACAGCGCAAGCAAAAGCGCTGTGCACGTTAAAATCTCAACAATTCTTCAACAAATTTTTGATCTGTTGCAGCATTATTTAAAATCTCACATATTTCTTTTTGAGCATGTACTTTCCCTTCTGGGCGGAATCGCTGATTTGCACATATGGGCAAATAAAACTTATTGATATAGGAATGAACCAAATTACAATTTCTGAGTCGATCATCTGAAAGTGCATGCGTATATTTTTTACATTTATTAATGTGATCCTGTAACCAATGAACTTCTTGTTCTTTCTGATCTTGCATTGCATTACTTACAAAAGTGATCCAGAGTATTGAAAACATTATATGTTTCATAAATTATCCTTGTTGTTTAATTGTTTCCAAATCTTTAAAAAATCTTGCATATCCATTTGTTGTGCACGCAATTTAAGCGTCTCTTCACCTAACTTTTCAATATCATAATGAGTACTACTCAAATTATTTTTTAAAGTTCTGCGCGGCTGCAAAAAGCACAGCTTTATAAATTTCCAAAATTCCTGCTCATCAGGAATTTCAACTAATTTTTTTCGCGGCTTAAAATAAAGTAATCGCGAATACACTTTTGGTGGTGGCAAGAATGCCCCCGGCGGTACTTTACTAAGTAGCTTCCATTCAAAATAATGCTGGAAAAATAATGAGGGCAATCCATAGCCTCTGCCGGAAGTTTTCAGAATTTTTTGCGCCACTTCCTCTTGCACCATAATCACACCTTCGGCAAGCAAATGTCGATTTTTTTGCAACAGATGCAAAATAGGAAACGTAATTTGATATGGAAGATTTGCAAGAAGCGTCCAGGGCGCATACGGCTCAAATTTCTTAAAATCAACATCTAAAATATTTTCAAGATGCATCTTGAGCCGTTTATCAGGCACTGCCTTTTTTACAAAATCGGCCCATTGAGAATCAATTTCAAACACCCACAATCGAGCCAGTGGGTGTTTTACAATTTCTTGCGTCAAAAATCCATCGCCACATCCAATTTCAAAAACACTACTTTCATCAGTAAGGTTCACCTGATCAAGCATATGCTCTACTACTGATTGATCACGCAAAAAATGCTGACCATATTGCTTTTTTATTGCAATGCCGTGCGATTTTGCCATATCATGTTACCTAACTTGATCAGTATCAAATTCAAATTTAAAATTAATTTCTCCCGATTCGGGAAGGCATTCTACATTTGTTATCAAAAAGCTACCTGATTGAACTCCAAATACATCATAAAGATTATAGCAGATATGAGAAACAATCGGACCTCCTACCGTTTGAATCAAATCATCACAACGCATAGGCAATTTTCTATTGATATACTCACACGTAGACGAATTACTAATATAAAAAGTCCCCCAAGGCTCTATTTTTTGAGGTATTGGCGAATCCTCAGTCACATTCATCGCGATTGTATTCAATGATATTGTTGCAAGAATTAGCAATATTTTTTTCATAGTGTCCCTTTACTATTTATTATCTCTTATCTTACCTCTCCATTCGCTACACTTGTAACACACCACGAACGAAAGATTTTCCATTTCATCCTGAGGAATGCACAGCATGTCACGAAGGATTATTTCATTAATGCTTCTCTAAATAAATCCAAATCTTCAAGCACTTTTCCCACTCCTTTTACTACGCAAAAAAGCGGGTCTTCTGCAACAGAAACTGGCAAGCCGGTAACTCGTGAAAGCAATCTATCTATACCACGCAGTAATGATCCGCCTCCAGCAAGCTTAATACCCTTATCAACTAAATCTGAAGATAATTC
>BTUB01000085.1:0-4311 GCA_045863215.1 Candidatus Babeliales bacterium
CATTCACATATTAAATCATGTGACGTTTTACTTCTAGATGGATTGTCTGCATCAACAATTATCGTACGTTTAATCTCACTAAGTGAAAATCTTTGAAACATTTTATCATATAATTTTTTCAAATCCATTTCATTTAGACGTGTAATTTGTATAATCAAATTTTCATTCTGATTGCTTTCGTATGCTTTTGCTAATGCATCACAAAAATCATTTTCCTTAAATATTTGTAACCCTTCTAATGAAAGAGAGCGAGCTGTTTTAACATCCCATAATTTTTCTAAATCTAATTCAATAAAGTCTTCTTCTTTATTTTTTGCTCGTATCAACTCTCCCAACAATTTTTGTTGGATGCACGCTATTGCAGCAATCGCTTCCTGTATACTTGCCGTAGTAATTTTTCCATTACTCGCAACATCATACTTAAAATCTACGTATCGAGAATGTTTATTAATTTTATTTATATCCTCAACTAACTCTTCTAATGCGATTAATGTTTCTTTTTTTAGTAATTTAAAATAGTTTAAATTATAAGCAGCAATAGCCTCGATGAAAGCCTCATGATGATATTTATTTATTAATGCTAAAGCTTCTTGCACAAACTCTTCAATTTTCTGCTGTTGCTCTTCAGTAATTGTTTTATTTTTAATAATTGCTTTAATCAATTCTTCAATTTTTTCTTTGCCTTTAGCCTGCTCATCTGTATCTTTTTCACTCTCTTGCCCTTTTTCCGGCTCTTCGATCGACTCGCCAAAAGAAGGCAATGTTTGTTGGCCGCCGTTACATTGCGGTATGCGATCAACATCAATCACTTCTTCTATTTCTTGCAATTCCGGATCATAAAGATTTTTAGCTTTCTCACTACCGGGAAAGCATATTCCACCATACGGCTCATCTAATTCAAATATCGCTTCGGAAAAATCTAAAAAGCGTCTCCCTATTTCATCAAAAATGCTATTGCCGCAGCCATACGGCACTTCAAATTCTTCTTCCTCTACCATCTCAAGTTCTTTTTCTGGGTAAATTTCGGAAGTTTCACTTAATACCGCTGGTTCCTCAGGATCCCAGAGTTTCTCCAGTTCTTGCACCGTTTTAATTTTTTGAGTTCTGATCGCCTGGCAGATATCTTGAGCAATTTCAATTGTAGTTAAGGTGTCTACTTCATCTTGTGCAGATTGTAATCGCTCACACACTATTTTAAGAAGTTCATTGTGCAATTGATTTTGAAGAGGCTTATCAAATTGATGAGCCAAAGTTGATAATTTTAAAAATATTTTTTCTTCACAAGATCCCGCCGCATCCTCATAAAAACGTTGTGCCATATACAGATGTTGAGCACGATTTTCATTATCAGTACATGCTTTTTTTAGATGAACAAGCGCACACGTTATGAGTTCTCTTTGAGCATCAGATTCAATTTTGAGACTTGCGCAATATCCATACCATTTTCTAATATCCTCATTAACTGAAAGCTCACAAGCAAGAGGCACCTCATTTTTTTGCGCACATTCATTTGCTGCTATTACGAGTGGTAGTCCTTTAGAGACGAATACTGAATAAGCATTTCTCGCATTATCATCAGCATGATCTTTAGAAAATGAATAAAGAATATCTACAATTTCATTGTCATTTTGCGCATCTAAAATTTTATATCCCACTGCTTTTATAAACGGAGACTCTCTTTGGGTAGTCGACGCGGCTTTAAGAAGCTCATTGAGGGCCTTGCGTCTATTCGAAATAGTTTTTTGAAAAATTTCCTGCAGTTGTGATCTTTCGGGATAAGGGCATGTATCTAATATACCCTTGGCCACAATATAATAGGGATCAGCAGTATCTGTATAGCGAATATCATAGGGATTAAAGATGGTTGAATATTCATTTTCCACTAATAATGAAAGATAATGCGCTTCATTTGCCAGTTGTCTTGCAGTTTCAGGATTGTGACCTATGCACAAAGATGCCACAATTTTCCGTGCTTCATCAAATTTTTCATTCTTGCATAATTCAAGCACCTTAATAGAATTTTGCACCATGCGAGAATGAGCAATTTCAGCGTCTAATGCTTGTGGTGCGGAAGAAAAACAATCAGAAACCAAACATTTTATCGCATCCCAATACCCATTAGTACCCAGAATGCGCTTTATTAATATATCCGCACCGGGAATATTTTTGCGTTTATATTCTTGTAACAATTCAATATACTCTTTTTGTGGTAAGACTTCTTTAAAGAACAGATGGCAAATATGTAATAATTTCCCAAGCTTTTCTTTTGAATCAATACCTACAAAATTCCCATCTTTAAAGAGTATGTTTTGTATGCCTGGTTTTACCCAATCACATAAAATTGCGCCTTCATCATATACATCAAGCAGATAGAGACTATTTATTGAAAGCTGCGCACCCAATGCGTCAAGATTTGCACTATAATCAAGCATTCTTTTAATAAGTTCAATACATCGAGCTCTCTGCGCTTTATATTCAAGATAGATGCCTATATCATGTTCTATGCAAAATTGAGCCCAGCTTCTGCGCGTTTCATATTGCATAATACGTTCATAAGGAGTAACGACACTTGAAATTGGTCTGATATCAAGCCCAATAGCAAAGTTTTGCCCATTATAAGAAAAAGCACAATTTTCAGGACCTTTGGGGAAATTTGATAAAAATGTGAATCCCGCAGCTTCATTCAAAACTCTAAAATCTAATTTAGGTATTAACGAAACAGATTTAGGAGCTTCAGATTTTAAAACGATCACTTGAGAATGTGTAGCTGTTATTGAGTGTCTATCTTGATAGCTTCTTAGAATTAGCTCAATAGCTTCATTTTTAGATTTAATATTTTCTTTGGGAATACCATAATAGTCCAAAATCATTTGCAAAGAATTCAAATCAAATGATTTATTTTTTTGAGCCTGAATTAACCGTTCACGTAACTGTTCAAGCAAAACACGGTTATTAAAAACCATCCGCAATGCTGGCCAACAATGCGTTAATTGAATGGTGGCAGTATACAATCTTAAGTTAATAAGATGCAAAACAATAACTAAACACGCAAGTCTCTTCAATGATGTTAATCCGTTGTTAAACAATTAGATGCTATAACAAATTGGAGCCATCATAAAACAATCGTATACAATCGTCAATATACAAAGACTTTAATGATTGCTATTGATTCTGGCTTGCACTTTTTTAATGAAATAATCTTCATCTAGGATTGCTTCCATAGGATTTACAGCCACAATGATACCTTTTTTAAGCAATTCAGCAGTATTAAGTAATTTCCCTTCAGAATTAACTGGGCAAATAATTGGCTTTACTTCATCATCAGCATTATCATCTAGTAAAATTTCTATATCTTCGGCATTTAATCCCACTGGAAATGGCTTTCCACCTTCTGCTTGAAAACCTTTGGATTTCCAATACTCAAAGTCATCTTTAATACCATAATTGTTTTTTGAATTTCTAAAAAAATCTAGATAAGATTCCTCAGCCAAAGATAAAGCACGCCCATTGAATTCACCTTGTGCTGCAAATTTCAATTCTGTTTTTTTTTCAATCAGTGACATAACTTTAGGTAAATCTTGGCCAAACGTACGCAAATAAATTGCATAGTGATCTTTATGACATGTATTCAGCCAGCCAATTAATTTAATAAATGAAGGGAAAATTACCATTTCTTCGGAGCTTAAAAGCGCGGTCATTTTATCTTTTGTTGCTTGATAGCTGGACTGTAATTCAGGATATCTTTCGAGATATTGAGGAAACCCTTTAAGCAATTCTCTTCTCAATTTCTTAAATTTCTCACTAGCAAGAAATGAGTCTGAGTTTTCTCTTAATAATTTTGCAGATACGAAAGCATAGTATGACTGTATGTTTTTACCATCCCACTTATAAAATGTAAATTCAGCCAGAATTCCATTAATCATCTCTTCCAAATCTTTACCTTGTACCGCATCAGTACAAATAAGCGTTTTATTAACGTCACAATGCACTCGAATCATTTTTTTTGACTGCATTTGGCAGGGAAAAATAAAAGAACCCAAAAAAAGCATAGAAATGCTCAATTGAAACTTCATTACATGAGTCCTTTACTTTGCTGAAAGTGCTTTTTCGTAATTCTCATTCACTTGATCCCAGTTAATCACATGCCACCAGGCATTAATATAATCAGGGCGCTTATTTTGATATTTAAGATAATACGCATGTTCCCACACATCCAAGCCTATTATCGGTTTATATCCTTGCAACTGCACTGGATCCTGATTAGGCATTGAAACAATACACAACTGTCCTTTTGAATCTAATACAAGCCAT
>BTUB01000086.1:0-4095 GCA_045863215.1 Candidatus Babeliales bacterium
CCGCAATTTATTTTCCATCGGCTCAAAATGTATATCTGATGCACAACGGCTAATTGCGTGAGTAATAATATCATCAACCAAACTAACAACAGGAAAATCGAGTTCTTGATTCATCATAATGTTTATTCCTCATCAGCATCAAGCTCTTCCTTGACTGTTGCACCGATATCTTCATCTTCATCATGAAGTAAAGAATGATATCGTTCTTCCTCTCCCAATTGTTCATTAATTAAATCAGCATCAGAATCATCAATGAGATCTGTTTCAGATTTGTCATAAAATTCTTTTACTGCATCACAAATATCGCGCCCTAAACCTACTCTAAATTGAATATCTTGGGAACTATATGCTCCAATTGCTGACAATAGATCGGGATTATCAGGATTACTGGCAACAACCGTCATAAAATCATCTTCTACTTCTAAAGGTATAATTCGATTACGCAATAAAAAATCTTTGGGAAAATTTCTTAACAATAAAGTATCAAAAAAATATCCAGTAACATCAACTGCAGGTAGTTGATAATATTGGCCAAGCGCGCGTAATAAAGCGCTTTCATCAACCAACCCTTCTTCTAATAAAAAATCATCAAAATTTTCTTTTTCAGAATTTTTAAAAGCACGTGCCAATGAGCGTGCTTCAGATTCAGATACTACTTGCTGCTTTACCAATACTTCGCACAATCCTTGCACAAAGGTCTCTTTTTTTTCCATCTTGCCCTCTAGCTAACTTTTGCACCAAAACTGAATCCTAAAACAAAACTGGCTATGATTAAAATATTCATTTTGATCCACTGCCAGAGCATAGCTAAAATATCAGCATCAGGATTTGGCTGTTGCACGCCACAGCATTCTTGAAGCTTTATCCAATTTACACTAAAAGAAACAAGATCTAATTGATTAAAAATAAAAAGAAGTGTTGCAAAAATTACGCCTGCCATAAAATAATTGGCATATCGTTTCCACAGAAATCCCGTAAGAAAACCAACTCCAAAAAATAAAGCAATATCAAGCATACGATATTGAGATAAATTTAGCTTTTGAGCCAGAGAATCAAGATTTAAAGAATTTTTAAGCTTATCGAACCATCCAATTTGTGTTGTTTGGGGAGCTGAGTTTATCATTACGATCTCCTTGAATAATACTTTTTATAAAAGAAGTATAGAGAGCCACTCCTTATTCAAGCAAGAAAAAAAAAGAGGCACCAAAAATTGGTGCCTCTTTAACACTTTTAAAATCAAAGTTTTATTTAACAATTGATTTTAATGCTTTACCAGCTCTAAATTTAGGAACTCGTTTAGCAGGAATTTGCATTTTTTTGCCAGTTGCTGGATTTACACCAACTCTGCTTTTTCTTTTCATAACACAGAAAGTACCAAATCCGGTCAGTACAACGTCTTTGTTGGTTTTAAGAGCAGCGCCCACTGATTGAATAAAAGCTTCTAAAGCTTCCTTACAATGAGATTTAGACATTTTGGTTATTTTCGCCATGCTTTCAACTAATTTCGCTTTGTTCATGAAAAAATCCTTTATAAATTTTTTATAACTTTTTGTTTCAATATAGGCCAACAAAAACTAATACTAGTTTGTAAACTATTAGGACAGGAGAAATTGTCAAGTTTTTTTTCTTAATGCGTCTAATAGTTTAATTTTTTCTAAATAAAAGTGATTATTATACAATAAATCTACTTTTAAAAAATAATTTTTTATTATACTCGGATAGTCAATTATTTTACTCATAACTTGTTCAAGACCGGACCAAAGTTATTGTGTGCGATATATAATCCAGCGAACTATAATACAAGTTCAGAAGAAGCAAAAGCTGTCCAATTCGCTCTATTTATGCAAAGTTATCTATATCAAACCTAACAATGTTTGTTTGGCAATAAGCCAATCATAACTCGTTAAGAGTAAAAGCTGGTGCCGAGAGCCGGACTCGAACCGGCACGGGATATAATCCCGAAGGATTTTAAGTCCTTTGCGTCTACCAATTCCGCCATCCCGGCACACTATCATCCAATACTTTTTAAAATATTGAATATAAAATTTATTTCAAATAAAGTGCCCACTTTCGCTCCCAAAGGAGCTTCGAAAAGCCCATTTTCCTTCCTCGCATAAAGTTTCAGAGGACAGGGCTCTTTTTATAATGTTAACATTTAAAAAGATGGCCCTGCTATGCTAGCTACTCTCCTCGCGGAGCTACGAATCACAGGCACAAAGCCCATGTTCTTCGAAGTATGGAGGCGGCACCCGGATTTGAACCGGGGATCAAGGATTTGCAGTCCCATGCCTTACCACTTGGCTATGCCGCCGTTTGTTGAGAGCCTTCTTGGGCAGGTATTTCAGGTTGAGCTCTTGCAATTAAGCCATGTGCAACCATTTTATCACGTAATTGCTCAGCTGTAATTACTGGCACCTCGGGAGTCTCATCCTCCGGCTTTACATTTGGAGCCGTCAAATAAGAGGCCAAACAAGAACCTTTTACCGGATAATTGCCATTAGCCTTCCCCAGGGTATACCATTCTGCAGTACCACCTTCGTAAGCCCATACCTTTTCAAAGCCCATTTCTTTCAACTTTTGCGCAGCAGCACCGCTTGCAGTACACATATAATTAGCACAGTATAATACAACTTCAGCATTTCGATCTATATTTTGCGCAAAACTCTCAATGTCTTGAAAAGGAACATTAATAGATCCGGCAATACTACAATCGTCATAGCTTTCTTTATCAAGAACATTAATCACATACAGAGATTTTTGCTCTTGTGTATTCTTTTTCCCAAATGGCCAACAGCCTGGCAAAAGAGCCAAAATGCTTGAGAATAAAACTGTGGTTACTACCTGCTTTTTCACTGTAATCATTAGTATTCACTCTTTTTTTATTGATTGATATTACTGTACCATAAATTTTGTAATCTGCAACGGCTTTTTCTATAAATTTAAGAAAAAAAGGCACCTTTTAAACTATACCGACCTCATTACTATTTTCTTTCTGTCTCACTCTGCCTAAATCCTACTGTACCATCTGTAAAAATCGGTTCCAGCGAATTCTTGACCAAAAATCGATAGGATTCTTGATAAGATCAAAGATCCACCAATCCTCATAGCTATCCATGGACCAAATTCTAAATAAGATCTGTCCATGGATTAATCTTCCATCAACGGGTCCAAACATACGACTATCGCCACTATTTAAGCGATTATCACCCATCAGCCAATATTCATTTGGCCCTAATACAACATGAAAAACATCTGATCCATCCCAATAATTTTTATCCATGGGAGGTTCATTGCCATCGCGAGGCTCAGTAATAATTGATCCGGGAGTATCTATAAACGGATACCCATTTTGATCTTTAGCAATATGAGATGCTTCGATTCGATAAAATGGTTGTTTATCATAGGGCTTAGAAGGATCATACGTTTTTTTTATAAAATTTTGACTATATTTACTTTGCATAAATTGTTCAAATTGTGCAGGTGATAACTGATTTTGCGAAAGTAAAGAAATTGCTTCTTCATTAATTTTTCTATGTAACTCACTTGGCTTAGATTTCCAGACGGTAATAAGAGGAAATTGATTAAGATAGGGCTCTTCTAATCTGGCACCATTTAAATAAATTACGGGTTTGCCATCTTCAATTTTTCCTACTAGTGTATCTCCCGGCACACCAATTACACGCTTGGTCAAATTAACCGGACCCCATACATATTCTTCAAACCAGCGTTTTAACTTATTATCTGAATACTCATATAAGGGAGAATTTAATGAGATAATATGACCACGCTTTGGTTTAGAGAAAAGATACGTAAACTTTTCAGCAAAAAACCGTTCGCCCACAAGCATGGTGGGTTCCATAGAACCGGTTGGTACTTGATACAATCCAAAGACCAAAGTTCTAATTAAAAAAACAACTAATAATATAAATACAATTTCTCGAACTTGATCAAAAAAACTTTTAGATGTTTTTTTTGTTTGTGTTGTCATCATATTCCTAACTCGTTAATATTATTTTTACCGCAAATGGTAGTGTACCATTCATTTGAGCAGCAATCTAGCAGCTTATATTTTCAAAAGATTTATTTCAATCGTGT
>BTUB01000087.1:0-4062 GCA_045863215.1 Candidatus Babeliales bacterium
TTCCATGAGCGCGCTTACGGTGACCAGCTTAAAAATTGATCCCGGGGGATAACACGCGTTAAATGCACGATTTAAAAAGGGCTGTTTATCCTGCAAAGAGCGCCAATCTTCTTCTTGCAATGGTTCCAGAAACAATGCAGGATCAAAATCAGGGCGCGAAAGAAGAGCTAAAATGCTGCCATCGTGCGGATCCATCACAATAAACGTACCAGTATATTCTTGAGGAAATACCTTTTCCACAATATTTTGCAGATCAATATCGATAGTAGTTTGAATATTTTTACCTGCTGATGCTTTTTTTATTTCCACTTCAGAAAGATTTCTACCGATAGAATTGATTGTTTTTAGTTTTTCGCCATGTTGGCCACGTAATTCCTCTTCAAGTACTTTTTCTAATCCCATTTTGCCATACATTTCCATATCCATTCGGGTAAGATACCCTAATACATGGCTTGCGAAAGAATTATATGGGTAAAATCGTTTAAAATGGGTAGAAATGAATACGTTTTTATTATCGTTAAGTTGTTCGGTAATTTGGCTTAATTGTTCAAAAGAAATATCTGTTGCTAAAAGCACTTTTTGATAGCGACGCTCGGCATATTTTATTTGATCAAATAAATGCTCATCAGCAATGATAGATTTACCTAAAATGGTTTCAAGTGCTCGCAAGGTGCTTAATTGAAAATCGCCCAGTTTTGCTTTTCCCATGCCTTCCCAAAAAAGATTGGTTGTGGGGCGATTGGTGGCGAGCAATTGGCCATTACGATCAAGAATATTACCGCGCAAGGAAGGAATGCTCTCAATACGTAAAAAATTTTTTCGACTTTTAGTAAAAAAAGTATGTTTTTGTAAAATTTGTAAATGAATAAGTCGGCCGATGATGATTAAGAAAATGAGGCCAAGTGCCCAAGAGGCATGTTTTATTTTTGATATGAGTATGCGGGAAGGGTTACTACTATAGGGCATTATTTTTTACAATGGTTTGGTTTCTCAACTTGGACTCACGTCTTCGCTCGAAATGAACGGATTTGTTCCCTCCCGTTCGCCTCGACCGAGGCTTTTTTTTGTTTTCTTCATTATGCCTGTCCTCCGTAGCGGTGGCGTAAGAGGATATCGAAGGATCTCCTACTTGTCTTGTTTTGGTTTCATTACATCATTCATTGGATGAATAGTGTCGCAAAGTTTTGCCAGATCTTCAAGACTCACATGAGTATATTTTTCGGTGCTTGATAAACTCTTGTGTCCTAGTAATTCTTGCACGGTGCGTAGATCGACTCCTTGATTTAATAAATGGGTGGCAAATGAATGCCGAATTTTATGAGGAGTAATTGGTCGTTCAAATTTCAAAAACGCACGAAACATTTCAAAAATGCGTTGCACGGTGCGTGTGGTAAGTGCTTCATCCCGATTATTCAAAAATATTTTTTCATCAGGATGGCTGGCCTTTGGCCGCTCATGAATAAAATAATAATTAAGTTGATCATGTGCTTTTTGACCAAAGAGTACTATTCTTTCTTTTTTCCCTTTACCCATGATTCGAATGGTTTTATTTGCCATATCAAGATCTTTAAAGCTGATTGCTACCAATTCAGAGCAGCGTATGCCGGTGGCATATAATAGCTCAAAGATAGCTTTGTCTCGGCCCGGCCGTTTGGTGGGCAATTGATCTAAGGGAATTGCATCCAACAGATAAAATACTTCATCCACGCTCAAATAAATGGGTAATTTTTTATCAAGCCGTGGCCGCTGAAGTTTGAGCTTGAGCTCGATGCCACATCCTTTTAAAAATTTTTCAAAGGATTTAAAACAGGAGAATTTGCGAGCAATAGTGCTTTTATCAATTTTTTTGTGAAATAGATTTACCAAATAGCGCTCAATAATCTGGCGGGTTGAAAGCTGTTTTTTATCAGAATCAGGTAGTTGATCCCAAAAAATAAAAAATTGTTTTAAATCACTTTCATACGCGCGAATAGTATGATTTGAAAGATTTTTTTCTACTTTTAAATAGGTGATAAAATCATTTTTATGTTCAATAAGATTTTGGACATTGTGCATACTACATCTCCAAATTATATTCTCGGCAACGGCGATTTACTGAGGAGCGGTTTACTCCTAAAAAAGCTGCAATTTTGTTTTGATTTCTAAATTTATTCCAAAGCATCACCATAATTTTATGATCGCGCAGGGCATATCTTCCCAAGCGACTTGCTTGAATTAATTCTGGATCAGTAATTTCATAAGCTGGGTCAAAATGAATTTCTTGCTCAATATTATTTTTCTTAGATTTTTGAACTAAAATTTGTTGCACCTTCGTTTTAAGTTCTTGTAAACTCACCGGACGGTTGCCAATGAGTTTTGACTTTTCTTTCTCTGAAAGCTCTAGCAGATTTTTAAAATCATTATTTTGTATTGCTTGTTCGGTAAATCCTTGTGTAAGCTCATGCAGCTCAATATCTGAAAGTTCAAGCAGAGATGGCATGCAAATAGTGCATTTTTTAAATTCATTAAAAAGATTTGGCATGAATGAACCTTCTTGCACTAAAACGGGTAACTGTTGAGTAGTAGAACAAATAATGCGTACATTTGCAGGTATTTTTTGTTCGCTTTTATAGGGGCGATAATAGCCATATTGAATAAACTCCGCCAGATACTCTTGAGTCTCACGATCTAAATATTCAATATTCTGAATAAAAAGAGTGCCATTGCCATCAAGTCTTTCTAGAAGAGGTTTTTGTTGTGATTGTGTAGCGCCAAAAATGGGATTAATACCAAATAATTTGGTTGCAATATCAAGTGGAGTGGTTACATTTTGTAATTTCAGTACATACAGATTATCTCGCATGCTCACATGATGTAAAAGCTCAACCATTGGCATCAAATCTTCTGAAGCGGTTTCTAAAAGAGTAGCTTTTTTTGAAAGTGCTGTTTGCAACAAATTAATTTTAAAATTAAGTAAGGTTTCTCCATTGCCCGGGATTAATTGATTAATAAGTTGTCCGGGCCGGGTGGTTTCTAAATAAAGTAAATAATCCCATTTGGTGGGATCTTTTAAAAGGTCAATCTGTTTAGTGATAATATCGGCAATATCGGGATAGCTAATAATTAATATTACATTATTTTGCTCTAAATTTAATACACCAGAAATTACTAAACGTGATCCATCCAGATCTTTTGCCATCATGGTCTGAGGAGATTTGTATTCTTCTACTTGCCGCGCTACTTGCTTGAGAGCGCGGCTCATGGGATGTCCTTCTTGTGTGTTGATATTTATTTTTATCATTTCTTTGGCTGTGTCTTTGCAAAAAATAAAGCGACGATACTTATAAAAGATAATGCCAATTTCTTTGTGCTTATTATTTTTTAAGAATGAACGAATACTTTCTTTATATTGATTAATTTCTTGATGTTTTTTATACAATTCTTCTTTGAGTTCTTTTTCTTGCAGAATGAGTGATTCAAGATTTCTATTTACGAGCAGATTAATTATATTGCTTAAATAACTGGCAAATACGAGCATTTCATCCCGTTCCACATTGCTATATAATTGTGCAGGACGTGCATTGGATTCAATAATAATAAAAGCAATGATCCGTTCTTTTTCAAAGATGGGTAAAAATACATCTGCGTTAATTTTTTTCAAAAATTCTAAAATATTGGTGCGAATCTGATCTTCTTCATAAAAATTAGAAAACATCAATTCGTCATAGATGATGATTTTATGCTGATTAATATAGTGGCACACGTTTTGATTATGAGTAGTGCAAAATTCTTCTACCATAGTATCGATTTCATTCGAATGAGTGCTTTCTTTGTGCAAGTTGCTGCGTAAATGTAAATTGATTTTTCGAATAGGGATATTGAATGCTTGTTTAAAAAAGGTACTGGTAATTTGAGTGAGTTCTTGAGTAGTAGTGGCAAAACTAAGCTGTTCTAAAATAATCTTGAAATCATCTACAAAGTTAAAGGTATGCTTTGATTGCACATGATTGGTAAAATTAAGAAAACGCATACCCATCACCCGATTAATGCAATAATACACAATGTAAGTAATTAATAGTGCCG
>BTUB01000088.1:0-2945 GCA_045863215.1 Candidatus Babeliales bacterium
GCTAATAATAGAGTGAAGCGTTGGGTGTATCCAAACGTACAAAAAATGCGTTTTACTATTGCCGGTGATATATCTGGAAAAGTGTGCAATGCAAAAGTATGCACCAAATGTCTTAAAGCTGGCAAAATTAAAAAAGTTGTATAATCAAGGATATTTAAATGGCAAATACTAAATCAGCACAAAAGCAAGCTCGCCAAAATGCCGTTGCACGCCAACGTAATTTGGCACGTAGAACCAGCATTAAAAGCGCCGTAAAAAAAGTTCTTTCTGCTATTGAAAAAAATGATACTTTAGAATCAGTTCAGGCTTTACTTAAAGAAGCTGAATCTAAATTGGCACGTGCCAAAAGCAAAGGCGTGATTCATGCTAATACTGCGCGCCGCAAAATTGGACGTTTAGCAAAACGTGTTTCCGCATTGCAAAAAGAGCAATTAGCTCCTGCAAAGAAAAAATAATTATCATATTGATAATGTGTAAAAAGGCTCCGATCTTCGGAGCCTTTTTTTTTGGTATATTCCTTTTCTTTTTTATAATCCATAGCCAAATTCATATTTTTTTCTTCAGACTAAGAATGATTAATTAAATTTCTCCAACCTCCTAGAGTATAAACCTTCGACTTATGCTCTAGGACTAAAAGCATTCCAGGGTATCCCGAGGAGGCTTTGATGGGAAAAAATATGAAAAAAATAATCTTTCTTTTCTTATTCGTAAATAGTCTTTTAATTGGGATGGAAGATCCAGCTCTCCATAAACCACCTACTAAGGTTTCATTTTTATCAGTTTTACCAGCCGCGCTTGCAAATCATATTATTGCTCCTTATGCTGCGCAAGAACGAAATCCTCCTGATAATCGAAAAGATATTATTATAGAAGGAACTCAGAATTTAGGAAATTTTATACAGCTTGCCCAGGATGAGTTAGCTATAGAAATTGATGAACGCCCTCATGTAAATGCAATTGCTGATAGGGTTCGCTCCCATTTTCAAGATGATTCTCATTTTGATCCAAATGTAGTGAGTATAACTACGGCATTGCCTTTACATACAGAAAAATTAAAAAAACGTTTGTTGCAAAGAATGCCTGAATTTAAAGATTTATCACAAAAAGAAAAGGATAGAGCCGTAATAGATGCAATTAAAACGTGTCCTGATCTGGAGGTAATTAAGTTGATGATCGAAAATGGTGCAAGCCTGCATGCTCAAGACGTCTTGACTCGATGCACTCTTTTGCATTATGCGGTTAGAGAAAATAATACTGCATTGATTTCATTCTTATTGAATTCAAAAGCACATATTGATGCAACGAATCGATTAGAATCCACGCCGTTACATAGTGCAGTTCAGTATGGTAAACATGAAGCTGCAGCAGTATTGCTAAAATCCAAAGCTCAATTAAATTTATGGGATTGGTTTAAAAATAATGCACTGTATTATGCAGTAGTGAATAATGATTTGAAAATGGTAGAACTCCTTTTGGAGCATGGGGCCTGTATTTATTATTATGATAGCAGTGTGGATGAAGAAAATAATAATGTTTTTGAAAAAAATGTATTGGCGATTGCCGCACAAAAAAATAATGTGCCACTTATAAAAAGGTTGATTGAAGGAAGAAAAGTTGCAAGCATTAATAATGCTCATTTAGAAATTATGATTGGTGCAGCGCTCATCATTGCCACTAAAAAAGGGCATTATAAAATAATAGATTTTTTGCTCTCTTTGATCGATCCTCATGGACCGATATCTTTTGATCAAACAGAAATTCGTCCCAAAATTATGCCTGATCTTATTCTTAAGGATCATTCAGCTATCGGACATGCATTGCGAAATAATCATTTTTGGCTTGCGCATAAATTATTGATCTTCAGTAAAAATAATTATTCATCGGTAATGCCTCATTGCCGTGTATCACGAAGAGATAGTTTACGAATTGCGGTTCAAAAAATTTGTGAGCTTGATCCTCAAGAGTATCATTTTAAAAGCAAAAAAAAGAAATTAGATGATATTATTACTCTCCTTTTAAAAGAGGGTACAGAGCCAGTAAACGGGTTGCGACCGAGCGCTGCATTTATTGCGGCAAAATATGGAAATAAAGATGTGCTGAATCGATTATTAGAAAGAGCTTTAGAAAAAGATACAAGTGTTCATAATAAGCTTATATTTGAAGCAGCATGTGCAGGGTCTGCAACTGCAATGCGAAGTTTATTACAATTTCCTGTGCCGGCCACTATTACCGATATTCATGGTGATACGCTCTTGCATAAAGTAGTACTCATAGCTGATAGCAAAAATAATTCAATAATTGATGATTTAATTACGTTAGGAGCAGATGTTGCTGCTAAAAATAGACTCAAGGAAGAAACGCCCCTCCATCGCGCAATGAAGCATCCGATTAAAACTGATCAAGAAATGGTGATAAAAAAAATTATCGAACATTTAAAAAAACAAAACCGACTACATGAAATTGACGCGCAAACCACGGAAGGTGATACCCCATTAATGGTCATATGTAATACCCATAATTCTGCTGGTAATATCATTCACTTATTGCATGCGCATAGTGCACAGGTTGATAAAAGAAATCATAACGGGCAAACGGCACTCTTTATGGCGGCAAATAAAAATTCATTGGAAAATGTGCAAGCACTTTTAGAGGCGGGAGCTGACCCAAATATTACCAATAATGATGGATGTGGTTCCTTGGGCAAAGCAGCAAGAAATGGAAATTTCAAAATGATAGAAGCATTATATAGATCAGGTGCTTTATTGAAAAAGTTCCAAGACGCAATGGTGCGGGAGGCTGCAAAAGGAGGACATCTTGCAATTATAGATTGGTTATTACATTGTGGTGCTGCTATTAATGGCAAATCCACCTCGTATGGTAATACTCCGTTACATAAGGCAGTGCAATACCGCCAGCATGATACTATACAGTTTTTATTAGAAAGG
>BTUB01000088.1:2955-4026 GCA_045863215.1 Candidatus Babeliales bacterium
CCCCTTATGATGTGGCAATTGGATTACCTGATCAAGAAGGTGCATTTGTTTTGCAGTCTTGGTTGTGTAAGAAAACTTCTTGCCATTCGCCTCGAGCGAACCCATAGGTGAGTCGAGAGGTTTGGTTTGTAAGAATTCAACAATAAAAAAACTTCTCCACGGTTTCTTCGATTCTTCGAAACCTCCATCGAAGAGAACGGATTTCACTTTATTCGCCGTCAATTAATTTTTTATACGCACGAATAAAATCTCCTGCAATGGGGGTGGAAGTGCGAGAAGTGCCTGAGTGTTCAGTGAGAATTACGAGTGTAAGAGGTTTTTCATCTTTATAAGAAAAATAGGCAACCAACCAGCCATGCTCAAGATATTCGCCTCCCAAATCATGTTTATCCATGCCACTTGTTTGGGCAGTACTGGTTTTAGCATAAATTTTGATATCTTTAACTTTGGCGCGACTAGCAGTGCCATGAACAACTGCTTTTTGCATTGATTGCTGCAAGAATTTCCTTGTTTCCAAGCTAATATGTAGGGGTTTATGTTGAATTGGTTCTTCCGTGAGAATGCGCGGTGTAACTAATTGGCCGGTAAAAATAGATGAAATCATGCGTGCCACTTGAATGGGAGTTACGAGCAAATAGCTTTGCCCAATAGAGACTGATAAAGTTTCTCCCGGCCACCAACGTTCTCCTTTTACGCGTTTTTTCCATGCGGAATTTGGAATGAGGCCTTCTTTTTCAGAAAATAATACATTCGTTTTTTTCCCCAACCCAAATCGATGTGCGTAATCAGCAAGAGTATCAATACTAATTTTTTTGCCCATCTCATAAAACATAATGTTGCATGAATTTGCTAATGATTGCTCAACATTTAATATGCCATGTCCGTGCCGATTGTTACACCAATATTGACGCCCGGCAAATTCACTATACCCCACACAATTCCAACAACTATCCGGACTAATATGGCCCGTTTCCATGAGCGCTATTACGGTTACCAGATTAAAAATTGATCCCGGGTGATAACACGCGTTAAATGCACGATTTAAAAAGGGCTGTTTATCCTGCAAAGAGC
>BTUB01000089.1:0-3999 GCA_045863215.1 Candidatus Babeliales bacterium
GTTGTTGTATAATCAGATCTAAAGCAGATCGAGAGCGATTTATATTCATCACTTTACTACTCCTTTAAAATTAACACCCCAAATGTAATAGAGGTGTATGCCTCAGATTCTCATCAAACAAAATTTTTAGCAATCGTTTAAAAAAAAATAGAGGAGGATAACCCAGCTAGCGCTTTTACTTCGAAGTATTTCTCAAAGGAGCTTTAAGCTTTGGCGGCCTGTCTGGCTGAAAGCTTAAGAAATGTTAAAATATTTAAGCAAATCTGTTAAAGAACTGGCCGTGTCAGCCCATTCTATGCGTCCAGGCTTGACAATTCTAGACCGAAGCTCAGGAATAAACACGTCATTAGAATGCTAGAATGGCCAGGCGTAGCCCATTAGGGGCGAAGACTGGTGCAGGCGAAGGGACTCGAACCCCCACTCCCTCTCGGGAACTGGATCCTAAGTCCAGTGCGTCTACCAATTTCGCCACGCCTGCAGGTAGATCCTTCGAGACACACGTGGTGTTCCTTCCGACTACGCCAAGGCTTCGTCGGACTCGCAGGATGATAATGATTTCAAGATAGATAATTGGGCTGCCTTGGGATCGAACCAAGGACCCACAGATTAAGAGTCTGTTGCTCTACCAACTGAGCTAGCAGCCCAAAATTTGAATTCCTTCTTATTCTAGCAAAAAAAGAGATTTGTAAAAGGTTTTTTAAACCGTTTTAATATCTTTCTCTTTTTTCTGGGCTAGTTGATCCAATTGTACCGTGAATTTATCAGTTGTTTTTTGCAAAACATCTTCTAAGCGATTAAAGAAATTTTCGGATATTTTTTTATCCTTTTTATGATCACGTAAGGCATTATTGAAATCTTTACGCACATCACGAAGACGTTCTTTCCCTTCATTCACTTTTTTATGCAAAACTTTTACTAATTCATCCCGTCGAGAGCTACTCATTTCAGGGAGATTGATGCGAATAATATTATCTTTCACATCAGGAGTTGCACCAATTTCAGATTCAGAAATTGCTTTGGCAACCGCATCGATTACGGCTACATCCCAGGGCTGAATAGTAATCAAACGTGATTCAGGAGCAGCAATCACTGCAATATGTTTAATGCTCATTGGCCCTGAATACGTATTTACTTTTATATCTTCTACTAAAGAAGTATGAGCTCTTCCTGTTCTGATTTTAAGTAATTCACCTTCAAAAAATTTTATGACTTTAGTCATTTCATTTTCCATAGGTGTTTGAAAACTTTTTACATCATTTTCTATAATTTTTATCTCTGCCATAATTTATTCCTTAATTTTTCAATTTTTTTACCTAGATTGCACATAATCTATTACACATGTATGATGCTTCCAAAATCTTTATTTTGTGTTGCTTTAATAAGAGCATTTGGCTCAAAGGCGGAAAAAACTCGAATTACTTGCTTGTTTTCGGCAGCAAGAGTAAATGCGGTGGCATCCATTATTCCCAGTTTATGATCAAGTGCATATTGATAGGTAATATTCTTGAGTATTTTTGCCTCAGGATTAATTTTAGGATCGGCAGTATATACTCCATCAATATGGCTCGCTTTCCAAATTTCTTCTGCGTTAATTTGGAGACTGCGTAATACCGCCGTGGTATCGGTGCTAAAAAACGGATTTCCTGTTCCACCTGCAAAAATTATTACTTGATCTTTTAGCAAAGCATTTTCAATTGCTTGTTGGGAAATTGAAGATGCCATTTCAGGACAGGTAATGGCACTAAATAATGAGGCGATTACTCCGTGCTGCTCTAAAAGATCTTTCATCATTAAGCCATTCATGAGTGTAGCAAGCATTCCAATTTGATGCCCAACTGGAGGGGTGATGTTCATAACCTTTCCGTGTTGTTTGCCACGAAAAAAGTTTCCACCACCAATAACAAGTCCAAATTGATAGCAATTCATGAGTTGCTTAATTTGTCTCACAAGATCAATTACCAAACTGGGGTTCAAGCTATTATCAGTTGTAGATAGGAATGCTTCGCCGGTTAATTTGAGTAAAATACGTTTTTTTTCACTCATAAATACCTAAAGGTTGATTAAGCGCCCACTTGATAGCGTGCAAATTTAGCAATTTTTATATTTTCGCCGGTTTTTGCGATCAATTCTTGCAAGGCTTGACGTACACTCATTTTATCATTTTTTATATATGGCTGTTCAAGTAAACATACATCGGTGTAAATTTTATTTACTTTGCCTTCAACTATTTGATCAAGAATTTTGCCTGTTTTGCCCGTTTGAGCAAGCTGTTCTTTAATAATTTCTTTTTCTTTTTCCAAGAAAGTGCGATCAACATCTTCAGGGGCCAGATAAAGTGGTTTCATTGCGGCAATATGCATGCAAACACCATGGGCAAATTCTTTTACTGTCTCGGTGCGGGCTACAAAATCAGTTTCGCAATTAAGTTCCACTAATACTCCAATTTGAGATCCTGGGTGGATATAGGCGTGCACCAATCCCTCTGAAGTACTTTTATCAAAGCGCTTAGCCGCCACTGCTGCGCCCTTTTTGCGGAGGAGCTCCACTGCTTTTTCAATGTCACCATTGGTTTCTTCAAGTGCTTTTTTGCAATCCATCATGCCCAATCCAGTGCGTTCACGAAGCTGTTGAATCAGAGCAATATCGATTTTTGCCATATTGGTTCCGTAAATAGTTAGATATATATTAGAATTTGAGTATTGAATAACATAAATTTAATTGTGCCAAAAATAGGGTTTTTGGCAATGCTTAGCTTATAAATTGAACAATTTTAACGAACGAGAAGGGTCTTTAGTAAGTTTTCAATCTCTGACATGAGGGTTTCAAGCTTAAAACGTACCCCCATATAATAATTATTTGGATTAGCAATTTCGTAAGCATTATACGAATCGCGCAAATCTTGGCGCAATTCTATGACTCTTTGCCTAAAGAGAGTAAAATTGGATACCTGATTATAACGCACTCCTGCAAAGGCCAGAAGGTCTAAAAGTTCTTTAAGTTCTACTTCAACTTTATTTTGTAGAATAGGATTTCTTTGGCGGTCCATTACGGTTTGAATGGTTTTATTTATCTGAATTTGTAATTCGGCAATATCGTTGTAAATTTGACGATTTCTTCGTATATCAGTGGGCATATCACTTAAAGTGATTTGGCGCCCTCGTAATGTTACAATTTCAGGGCCAACCGAAACACGTTCGTGAAAATTTACGAGAGCTTGCTCCACATCTTCTGCTGTTTCCTGGATAAATTGCCGTACGGGGCGCACTGTAGTGGGTGATATCACAGATGGTACAAATCGTGTTCTTACCACATCAGGAGCATAAAGAACGGTGCTTTGTAATATAACCGTTATTAAAACTGCTAAGGTAGTAATTCGCTGATTCATACGTATTAATTACTTGGTAATAATGTTGATAATGCGCTGCCCATACGAGATTTTAATTCAGCACCAATTTCATTAAATTCTTTTTTTTCAGCTTCTGTTTTATCCGTTTTAAGACCCAATTCTAAATAGCGCTGACCTAAACGTTGAGTTTCTGCGGCTCTTCCTTCTGATGCTAATGGCCCTAATTTACCTTCCGCTTTAATAGTATCAACATCTTGTTCTAAAGATGCCGTTATTGGATCTACTTCTGATCCTTCTGGTTTTTCTAGAGTATTGATTAAGGTAAAGTTAAAAATAGCTAATGCTAAAAATAATTTTGTAGATTTCATAGTTTTCCTCCATTTTTTTTGTTTTTTTAATTACAAAATTCGACCGCGGTTACGCACAGGATTTCTTACCGAACGTATTTCATGCCTCAAATCTTGAGCCTGCTTAGTGAGTTGCTGTAACTCTTCTTTTTGCTTGGCAGTACGGTTTTTGTTTTCTGTTAGTTCCGCTCTTTTATTTTCGATACGGTGCAATTCTTGTCTTTTTGCCAGCACATTTCCCGGAGCTACTTCTGATCCAATGAGCATGCAACTGCTTGAAATAAGTGTATAGATATTTAAAAATTT
>BTUB01000090.1:0-3978 GCA_045863215.1 Candidatus Babeliales bacterium
GGATCACACGCTGATGAATCAATTTTTATCACGTTTAAAGGTATTAGCTAATATTAATATAGCAGAAAAACGTGTGCCCCAAGATGGTAAATTCAGACTTGCCTATCAAAGCCAAGATATAGATTTGCGCGTTTCTACTTTCCCAACAGTACTTGGTGAAAAAATTGTAGTGCGTATTTTGGATCGAAAGCAGCAAATTGTTAGTTTGGAGCAATTAGGCTTTTCTTCTTCAATGCTTGAGAAAATGAATGATTTATTAAAAACATCTACGGGATTTATTTTAGTTTCAGGGCCTACCGGTTCAGGAAAAACTACTACTTTGTATGGAGCAATTAATAAGATTAATTGCACAAATAAAAATATTATTACTCTTGAAGATCCGGTAGAGTATTTTATTCCGGGTATTAGTCAGGGCCAAATTCATCCTGATGTAGGATTTACCTTTGAAAAAGGAATTCGTTCCGTATTGCGCCAAGATCCCAATGTGATCATGGTGGGAGAAATTCGTGATAAACAAACAGCCCACACGGCCATTGAAGCAGCACTCACGGGCCATTTGGTTTTAAGCACAGTTCACACCAATGATGCCGTGAGTGTAGTAATGCGTTTAATGGATATGGGCATTGAGCCATTTTTAATCAATGCCTGTCTGACGGGCGTTTTGGCGCAACGGCTTGCACGTAAAATTTGTGAACAATGCAAAATGAGTAGAGTGCCCACAGATCAAGAAAAGATAATATTGGAAAAATATAAATTTGATCTGGATCTTGTGTTTCAAGGAACTGGCTGTGCTGCGTGTATGAATTTGGGTTGCAAAGGGAGAACTGGTATTTTTGAACTGTTAATACCTTCGAATAGATTACGCGGCTTAATGGTGCAGCATCCTTCGTTTGAGGCACTTAACACGCAAGCATTACAAGACGGAATGATCACACTGCTTGCTGATGGCATGCAAAAAGTAAAAGAGGGAACAATGAGCTTGCAAGAGCTTACGAGAGTAGTTTTATAATGCCTTGCATTTAAATTGTGAGCACTAGCTTTTACCGCCAAGATCCTTATACTAAAAATAGGGACAATTGCCTTATCTTAACGTAAATACGGAAATTAAAATGCTCCTTTTTCTTAAGGGATTATCTGTTTGGCGCGATCAAAAGCCTATTTTAAATGATTTAAACCTGGAAATGCAACCAGGATCAGTTCATGCTCTTATGGGGCCTAATGGTTCTGGTAAAAGCACCTTAGCGTATTCACTCTTGGGGCATCCGGACTATGAAGTGAAGGCGGAGCAGATACTTTATAAAGATCTAAATGTAGCAGATTTGACCATTGAAGAGCGTGCCCAAAAGGGAATCTTTTTAGCATTCCAGCATCCGATAGAGATTCCAGGAGTATCGGTTTTCGATTTTTTACGGGAATCTTATGTAGCTCTTAATAAAAAACCGCTTTCTATACCAGAGTTCCAAGAACTTTTGTATCAGAAATTAACGTTAGTGGGGCTTGATCATAGTTTTGCCTATCGTCCTTTAAATGTCGGTTTTTCTGGGGGCGAAAAAAAGAGATTAGAGATTTTACAACTTCTTCTCTTTTCCCCTTCCCTGGCTATTTTAGATGAGATTGATTCCGGTTTGGATGTTGATGCAATTCGCTTAGTAAGCCATGGCTTGCAAAAAGCCCGCGACCAAAACCCTGAGATGGCACTTATTATCATCAGCCACTATCCGGCACTGTTTTTATATATGAATCCAGATCGGGTTCATATAATGAACAAAGGAGCTATCATAAAATCAGGAACTGCTGAGCTTGCGCATACAATTTGTCAACGAGGATATGGTGAGTTCTTATAACATACAAAAACCGGTGTTCAAATCCGCAAAGGGTCTTAATCGTGAGATTGTAATCCACATAGCGGAGCAAAAAAATGAACCAGGCTGGATGCTTGATTTTCGTCTTAAAGCTTTAAAGATCTATGAATCTATGCCTATGCCTGAATGGGGAGCAGAGTTGAGTGAGCTTGATACTCATGATCTTTACTTTTACATTAAACCTTTAGAAGATCAACATACCTCGTGGGATCAGGTTCCTAATTCGATTAAAAATACTTTTTTAAAGCTCGGAATTCCCCAAGCTGAGCAAAAATATCTAGCGGGAGTGGGCGCTCAATTTGAGTCAGAAATCATTTATAAAAATTTGCGAAGCAAATGGCGTGAGCAAGGTGTGCTATTTATGGATATAACTGCCGCGCTTAAAGAATGCCCTGAGTTAGTAAAAAAATATTTTGCCACGGTAATACCTGCCACAGATAATAAATTTGCCGCGTTAAATAGTGCTGTCTGGAGTGGGGGAAGCTTTTTGTATGTGCCGGCGGGCGTAAAAATTGATATGCCGTTACAGGCCTATTTTAGAATTAATGCACAAAGTATGGGCCAATTTGAGCGGACTCTTATTATTGCTGAGCCCGGAGCATATGTGCATTATGTGGAAGGATGCAGCGCACCCGCATATCGAAAAAATTCTTTGCACAGCGCCGTGGTAGAATTAATGGCGCTCGATGATGCACATATTCGGTATACTACCATTCAAAATTGGTCAAATAATGTCTACAACTTGGTCACTAAACGGGCTATTGCGCATAAACGTGCAACTGTGGAATGGATTGATGGTAATTTTGGCAGTAAAGTAACTATGAAGTATCCGTGTGTGATTTTAAAAGGTGAGCATTCCAAAGCACAAATTATTTCAATTGCCGTGGCTCATGAAGGCCAACATCAAGATGCGGGAGCCAAAGTGATCCATGCGGCACCTCATACTCGTTCTAATATTGTCTCAAAATCAATTAGCCAAAATGGGGGGCGCACCAGCTATCGCGGGTTGCTGGCAGTGAACAAAAATGCTGCACAGGCTTATTCACGGGTGCAGTGTGATGCTCTTTTACTCGATAGTATCTCACAAACTGATACCTATCCTACGGTAAAGGTTCATAATGAATCGGCTGATATTGGTCATGAAGCAAGCGTGAGCACTATTGATGATAAGCAATTAGTGTATTTAATGAGCCGTGGTATGAATGCCGCGCGTGCACGTGCGCTTATTGTGAATGGTTTTATTGATGCATTTGTAAAAGAATTGCCGATGGAATATGCGGTGGAAATTAATCGATTGATTGCCCATGAAATGGAAGGATCAATTGGATGATACGGCATATACATAGTAATTTTACGCACGAATATATGGTGCCCAATGTGTTACATATAGTGCATGTCTATCATAGCGCTCCCAATGAGCACCTTGAAATCAATCTCTCTTTTACTGTTCAAGGTAATCTAGAGTTTACTCCGATAATTTTTGGTGCCGGTTCTTATACAATTACACTTACTTTTATACTTGAAGAGAGCGCAGAAGCGCTTATTCGAGGTGCGTATGCCTTAGCAGATTCTCAACGATGTGATCTCATTACGCGGCAATATCATAGAGGAAAAAATTCAACCAGTGATCTTGCTCTCAATGGGATTGCTAAAGATACTTCAATGGTGGATTATCGCGGAATGATTAGAATTGAAAAATCAGCAGTGAGTACTCATGCTCATCAAGAGAATAAAACAATTCTTTTTGGTTCAGCTGCTCGCGCAACCTCAATTCCTTCTATCGAAGTGCTCAATCATGATGTTTCGTGCGCGCATGCAAGTGCTATTGGTCCTCTTGATACGGACCATATTTTGTATGCACGTGCTCGGGGAATTACTGAAAGTGATGCAAAAAAAATTATGGTGCGTAGCATTTTTGGCCAGATGCTTGCTAAAATAAATTCATACGATAAAGAGCAGCTAGTAACTCAATTAACTAATCGCATTATTGGAGTGTGAATATGAAGCAAATTCGTAAAGATTTTCCCCTTCTTTTGCAAAAGAAAATAAATGGGAATTCACTCATTTATTTTGATAATGCGGCAACGAGTCAAAAGCCTCAGCACGTAATTGATAC
>BTUB01000091.1:0-3878 GCA_045863215.1 Candidatus Babeliales bacterium
TAATGATCTGCTCCACAATTGTATCCGAATGGCGCATCTCATATTCGCCCGGAGTAGCAGATACAAAAATTACATCTTTAAAATAGGTTTCAACTTCTTCAAATTTGAGTGGGCGATTATCAGTTGCTGAAGGCAATCTAAATCCAAATTCAATTAATGATTTTTTACGCGCTTGATCACCGGCAAACATACCACGCAATTGGGGCAGCGCCATATGAGATTCATCAACTACTAATAAAAAATCATCCCCAAAGAAATCAAAAAGAGTATACGGCTTTTGCCCACGACTTCGGCCATCAAAATGTACGGAGTAGTTTTCAATTCCGGAGCAATAACCAACTTCTTGCAACATTTCCAAATCATGAGCAACCCGTTTTTCAATACGTTCCTTATAAATAGGATTCGTAAGAGTAGGCGCCCAATCTTCAAGTTCTGCTTTAATTGTTTTGAGTGCCGATTTAAATTGATCCTCATTGGTCACAAATTGTTTTGCGGGAAATACAATTGTATGATCGCAATCCGCCACCACATTATTATTATGCTTGCCCACCCAATACATAGTTTCAATTTGATCGCCAAACAGCTCTATGCGTAATTTTTCTTTTTGGTATGGAATTTGAATTTCAACAGTATTCCCCATTACTTGAAATGTGCCCGCACTGCGATCCATTTCATTACGCTCATATTGAATATGTATTAATTTGCGAATCAATTCATTACGGCTTATTTTTTGTCCAATAGTAAGGGGAACCGCTAGCTTTTTAAAATCAGCCGGATTTCCAATCGAATAAATGCAAGAGACTGATGCCACAATAATCACATCTTTTCTATGCATTAACGATGCCGTCGCTTCAATACGCAAACGTTCGATCTCACTATTTACTTTAGTTTCTTTGGGCACATAAATATCTTGCGCAGGCAAATAGGATTCTGGTTGATAATAATCATAATAACTCACGTAGTAGCACACTTTATTTTCCGGAAAGAACAAGCAAAACTCTTCATATAATTGCGCTGCCAATGTTTTATTGGGCGCCAATACCAGCACCGGCTTATTTTGATTTGCTATGGTATTGGCAATCGTATAGGTTTTGCCCGAACCGGTTACTCCAATCAGTGTAGAAATACCTGGCCGTGCACCAGATAATTTTTTGATCGCTTCCGGCTGGCTACCGGCCGGCGCAAAAGGAGTATGAAGCTTGAAAAGTTTTCCCATGAAAATAACCTCTCTTTTTGAATTTTGGCTAACTTTTACTATAGCATATATTCTTGCTTTATCAAAGCAAGAGGGCTCTGCCACAATAATCTTGTAGCAGAGCCCTTGCAACATATCTAAAGTAAAAAACTACAATGAAAACTCTACAATTACGATACCAGGACCGCCTCCAAAATTAGACAAACCTCCCGCGCCTCCACCACCCAATCCTACCGGGCTCGCATTTGTGGCACCATTTCCAAAGGAACCACCACCACCTGCAGAAAGTCCGATCACCGCTCCTCCATCACCAAAGCCAGCGGCACTACCACCCGGCTGATTATCATTACCGCCACCGGCACCCGCAATAGCATAAAACGATAAGAAGGTGCTCACACCTGCTGCCACACCATTTGCTGCAGGTAAAAAGGGTGCTGAAGTTGTTGCAGGAGTGGTGCCAGTACTTAGGGGTGGACTATCAAGATCGGCAATTGCTGCCACAGATGCCAATACTGTGCCACCGGCACCACCAATAGTGCCGACGCCGCCTCCGCCTCCGCCTGCAGCAATATAATAAACGTGATTGATAAAATTAAGTCTCACTATCGAATTAGCGCCATTTGCACTTAATATGCTACCGCCAAATCCTACATTGAGCACATCAATGGAGCTTATCTCCTCTAAGCTTACCGGGTAACGATACACAATACCACCACCACCACCTGCACCTCCATTAGCTCCCGCACCAGCGCCGCCTCCCCCTACAATAGTCAAATATGCATAATTGGCGCCGGCAGGAATTGGAACAGGCCTATCTGTTGGACCCGCAGTGAAAACTTCCGGTTCAAATACAAAACCTGATCCGGTTGGTCCAACTGGCCCGACTTGCCCGGTGCTTCCTGTGGAGCCCGTTCTTCCCGTTGATCCTGTTTGCCCGGTTGATCCGGTTTGGCCCGTTGGCCCAAAACAGATATCTTGAGGGCCGGTAATTCCTGTTTCTCCTGTTGTCCCCGTTTGACCTGTACTGCCGGTAAACCCGATTACTCCGGTGGGACCGGTATCACCAATGCTTCCGGTTGATCCAGTGCTTCCCGTTGATCCGGTTACTACCGGTCCGGTTGGCCCGGTTGATCCGGTTTGCCCGGTCTGTCCGGTAAATCCTGTTTGGCCCGTGGATCCGGTTGATCCGGTGCGTCCGCTTGAGCCGGTTGAGCCCGTTCTTCCCGTTGATCCAGTTGCACCGGTGCGGCCGGGCGCTCCAGATACCATCGGACCGGTGATAGAGTTAATCACAAACAAATCATTAAAAATACCGGTCAAACAAATTTTAACATTGTTAGTATTAATAGTTCCGCACACATTAAGATCTTCGGTGATTCCCATATGGCCATATACTTGAAGTAGTCCCTCATTGCATGCGCCAGTAATTCCACTACATCCCGGGATCGCTCGTAATCCTTCATGCGTCAATAAACTACCGCTACGCGCGCCGCCCACCGTGAAGGGCCCGCAATCATTAATATCTTGCGCGATGGCCATATCACCGGCAACGCTCAGCGCGCCACCAAAACATTCGCTACTTGATCCGGTGTTTGAAACAATTACGGGCCCTTCAAATGTTGCCGTACCGGTAACAAATAACGTGGTGGTAGAAACACAATTGGTATTTACATTGCACATCACCGCGGGCTCAGGGCACAAGCCTGCCTGCATACTTATGCCCAAAATGCTGAGCAGCAATAGAAATGAATATTTTACTGCATTCATAAGGCTCCTTATTTTTTTAATGCCATGTGCATAACACATGGCATATCAATTTTTCAATTATGAGAAGGTAACAATTACTATTCCATTGCCACCGGTAAAAATACCCACTGGCTGATTTGATCCACCAGCACCACCGCCAAATCCCGGGGCAATAAGACGATTCCCACCATCGCCAAAAGAAGCTCCCCCACCAGCAGAACCCGCCTGAGCAGGTGGATTTACCGGACCAACAACTAATGCTCCATCAGCTTGCCCCAAGGTAGAGCCCCCAGAAGTTGATGCACCTCCGCTCGATCCATTCCCGCCACCGGCGCCACCAAATGCAAAGAAACTAATCAAACTATTTCCAACAGGTGCAGCGCCATTAGCAGTTAAAAGAAAGGGATCTGCTGCATCTCCGGGGTCCGTTCCATTTGCCGCAAATGTTCCGCCACTTGCGGGCGGTAAAGCAAGAGCCGAAGCCACACTTCCTCCAGCGCCACCAGAGTTAGGAAAAATATTGGTCCCAAAACCACCGCCACCTGCTACTAAATAATACGTAAGGCCGGAAGTATTTATTAATACAATCGTATTCTCACCATTTGCTGTAACAGTGCCACCAGCACCCACATGGGAAACTTGAATACCGGTAACCGCTGTGCCCGTCCCCACATACACGGGATAATTATAAATAAATCCAGCACCACCGCCAGCACCCGTGCCGCCTGCTTCACCAGCACTTATATTACCACCTCCCCCACCGCCGCCAACTATGGTGATATACGCATAAGTGGCTCCAACCGGAATCGTTACATTCGTATTATCAGGAGTTCCAAAGGGGAAAGTAGAAACAGGAAATCCGCTACCAGTTTGCCCAGTTACACCAGTACTACCTGTTGAACCGGTTTGCCCTGTTTGTCCCGTATTTCCGGTAAAT
>BTUB01000092.1:0-3821 GCA_045863215.1 Candidatus Babeliales bacterium
ATATTTGGTAGTGAGATGGTAGGCAAGTTTGGTTCATGAGAACAAGCAAGAACTTCTTCTTCAAAATCGGTTAATGGAGGAGAAGGAATGAGCGCCAGTAGTTGTGGGTCAATGGTGCTTTGAGAAAATTTATTGAGGGCAATTGCCTGTGCCATCTCATCCATTATTTCAGCTTTTTCCATTGATATGAGAAAACTCGGCATTCCTAAAATAAACACTGCCAGTAGTATCATGATGTAATCCTTTAAAATATCAGTGTTTAGATTAGTACAAATAAAGTAAGTGTCTACTTTTTTTCATCTTTTTTTTGTTTTTTCGTGTTTCTATTCCATTCCTGTTTTCTTTTGGTTGCGCGATCTTTTTCTTCCATTAATTTTTTACAATCATCTTCGGTAACTTCAATAAATGTTATTTGTTGTGTACCTAGCTTATAGAAAGAGTTAAAAGACATAAAAGATGGTTCTTCAATATGTTTTGTATGTCCATAGAGCCCGGGACAACTTATGAATTCATAGATAATTCTACAAAATTGAGGAAATGTGTTCGGATTAGCTGAACCATCAAAATAGCACTCTTTAAATTGTGGTCTTCCTACCCAATAACCATCGCAACATCTGGCTTGCACTTCTATTGGTACATCCATAGAAATAATTATTGAAGAAGTAACCAATAATAGAATATATATTTTACCTCGTAATTGTTTCATAATACTCCTTGAGATTAAAGTATCTGTAGATAATATCTAAAATCTATATTTTGAAACTTTATAGGTTTGTTTCAGCTATTTACTCTGTAATAATTTCTATGGTATGAAAAAAGATGTAGTATTTTTTTACTCTTATCCTATTAAAGGAGAGCATATTATGATGCATCATCACCATTCGCCTGCTATGCGAGTAATTGGGTTACTTTCTTGGCTGTTAACTTCTATTGCTGCAATTGCTTGGGGGCTTATTGCTCTTGGCAACTCAATGGGCAAGAATTGGAATCTTTGGGATACCAATTTATTTGCAAACATGCCTGCTTTGGTTCAGCCTTTGCAATATGCAATTGGTATTGCAGGCTTAATTAGCTTATATTGTTTGCTCACCTGTGCAAGCTGTAAAGATGATCGCAAACGCTAATTTGCGTATATTCTTTAAAAATAAAGGGGCTTTTTTAGCCCCTTATTTTTTGATCATCTTCTAGCTAATATCAGTATCAATTGGACCTTGATTATTCTTTTTATCGGCTTCAGAATCGGGAGCTTGAGCACCAGATGGTTGCTGACTATAAAGAATTTCAGCAACTTTATGGGATGCTTGCATGAGTTCATCAGTAGCTTTTTGCAACTCTTGCGTATTATTTTCATGCTCTTTGAGTGCTTTTTTAGCATTTTCTAATGCTTGTTCAACCTTAGTTACTTCTGCGGAATCAATTTTATCTTTATGTTCCTTAAGGGTTTTTTCAACTTGTAAAATGAGTCCATCAAGATGGTTTCGCTTTTCTACTGTTTCACGGGCTTGTTTATCAGCTGCTTCGTGCTCTTTTGCTTCACGCACCATGCGATCAATTTCATCTTTATTCAAACCACTACTGCTGGTAATGGTCACTTTTTGTTCTTTGCCGCTGGCCTTATCTTTTGCTGATACATGCACGATACCATTAGCATCGATATCAAAAGATACTTCTACTTGTGGTACACCACGGGGAGCAGCAGGGATTCCGTCAAGACGGAACTGTCCAAGCAATTTATTATCTTTGGCAAATTCCCGTTCGCCTTGGAAGATACGAATATCTACTGCAGTTTGATTGTCTTCAGCGGTGGAAAATACTTGCGATTTTCTTGTTGGAATAGTGGTATTGCGTTCGATGAGCTTGGTCATTACGCCGCCTAGTGTCTCAATTCCTAATGAAAGAGGGGTTACATCAAGCAAAAGGACATCAGAAACATGGCCTGTTAAAATACCACCTTGGATTGCCGCACCAATCGCTACCACTTCATCAGGATTTACGGATTTATTTGGCTCTTTGCCAAAAAATTCTTTTACTAGTTGTTGTACTTTTGGAATACGGGTTGAACCACCTACCAAGATTACTTCATCGATTTGGTTTGGATTTAATTTTGCATCAGCAAGTGCTTTTTTGCAGGGCTCAAGTAAGCGTCTGAAAATATCAGAACAGAGGGATTCTAATTTTGCACGAGAGATTTTAATATTTAAATGCTTAGGGCCAGAAGCATCAGCAGTGATATAGGGCAAATTAATATCGGTTTCATGCAATGTTGAAAGCTCTTTTTTTGCCTTCTCAGCGGCTTCTTTTAATCGTTGAAGCGCCATACTGTCTTTGCGTAAATCAATTCCTGTTTCTTTTTGAAATTCTTGTGCCAAATAATCGATTAAGATGTTATCCACATCATCACCACCTAAATGGGTATCACCATTAGTTGAGCGTACTTCAATTACGCCATCATTGATTTCAAGTACGGAAATATCGAATGTTCCGCCACCAAAATCGAATACGGCAATAGTACCATTTTTCTTCTTGTCAAAACCATATGCAAGTGCGGCAGCGGTTGGCTCATTAATAATACGCATTACTTCTAAACCGGCAATTTTTCCCGCATCTTTTGTTGCTTGCCGCTGTGAATCATTAAAATAGGCAGGTACTGTGATTACTGCTTCAGTTACTGGATGGCCCAAAAATTCTTCGGCTGTTTGCTTCAATTCTGCAAGCACTGCTGCAGAAATTTCTTGTGGGGTGTATTCTTTGCCTTGCCCCATGATACCCACATCACCATTGGCTCTTTTGACTATTTTATAAGGAACTTTTGCGGCTTCTTGCGCTACTTCATCATATTTATGGCCAATAAAACGCTTGGCTGAATAAATAGTGTTTTCTGGATTGGTTACTGCTTGACGTTTTGCCAAAGTACCTACGAGGCGCTTGCCATCTTTAGTGAAGGCAACTATAGAAGGGGTGGTATTGCTGCCATCTTTATTAGGAATTACTTTAGGGGTATTTCCTTCCATAAAGGCTACTACCGAGTTGGTGGTACCCAAATCTATACCTATAATTTTTTTGGCCATCGTTTAATCCTTTTGTTGATTGGTAAAATGAGATATTTTTATTTCATTGTAATATTCAAATTTTACCCTAAATTATAGTTCTTCGAGGCATGATTGTCAATTTAAAATGTAAAAAATCTTAGTCAATTACGCTAAAGTTTTATATGTTTAAAATTGAATGATTGAAGCCCAATGAATTTTATTTTAAAGAATTACTTCTTATTCCTTATTGATTATTTGATGTTATTGTCGCATAACTCTGAACTAATCCTCGATTTATTTTGAATGCGCCGATAAAATCAAATATTTTTCCGATTTTTTAATTATGGCCATTTATATAAGGTTTTTATGGTTAAAATGAGAAAGGGGTGGAAGCCCGAGAGACACTCCGTCTTCACCCGCCGCCCCTTTCCCGGGGGTTCCGGATGGGGGGCAGCGGTCTTGACTCCGTGAAAAAAAGCGAATAAGAAAGGATTTTTAAAGAGGAAGATTGTATAAAAACTCTATCGGGAAAATTAGGAAATTAGGAAATAAGGAAAATGGAGAAACACAGAGCGGAGCATGCTACAGAGCGGAGCATGCTATGGTAAAACGAGTAATTTGTTATGAATAACACTATAGATATATATACGGAATATAACCTAAAAAGGATAGGTGTATACGCACACACAATTAAAGAGAAGAGGAAGAAAAGCATAACAATACTCAATACGTACCAATCGCACGTAATTATACACGCATATGTATTAAAGACACAGTACGTTATTTTAGATT
>BTUB01000093.1:0-3648 GCA_045863215.1 Candidatus Babeliales bacterium
CAAATCTCAAATATTGATTATTGCAAAAAAAAAATTATTTGATTTATCATACCACTTGATGTAGAAGTTAAAAAAAGAATTTAGAGTCTTTAAGTTAGATTTATATAAATTATTCTCCCAAATTATAATTATATTGTATAAAGGAGTGCGCAAGAACTAATTTAAATATACTTTTTGTGGTAGTAGTTCTGAATATTAAAAAAGGATGATTCATGAATCAAAAAAAAATATTTATAGCCCTTGCGCTTGTATCCAGCTTGGCTCACGCAAGCTTACCGGATACTGATTTAAGTTGCATATCACATGTTTTTGTGCCCCGTGGCGCTTCTACTGATTTAGTGTGGATTGATGCTTTAAATCTTTACAATCGTTTTAAATGTCCAAAAAAATATTACTTTAATAGTGCTACTATTTATCAGCAAAGTAGAAAATCTGATGAAATGGGTGCAGCCTTTTTTTTAGGTAATAGTAATACGTTAGCGGTCGCTGAAGGTGGGGGGGCTGGCATTGTGAATTCACTTGAACTTGGACTTGCAAATACTACCGCTCCTTTTAATGGTACACTTAGTATTCGCCCTGAAAGAAAACAATTTACCTATATTGGAAATCTTTTTTATGATTTTGGTGAATGTTGGTGTGGGCTTTGGGGTGATTTCACGTGGGGTGTAACTAATGCACATCATCGTTTAAATTGTTGCGAAACAGAGATTGTTGGAAATATTTGTCCGGGAATTGCAACTATTGCAGATGCTTTGAGTCAAGATGATCTATCTTTTGCTAAATTCTATTGTGATCAGTGTCGCGATGGCAAACGTAGAACCGGGTTTGAAGATGTTCAATTGCGTTTGGGTCTTGATTACCTATGGTGTGGCGATAATCACTTTAGCCCGTATTTAATTGGTACTGTTCCTGCAGGAAGAAGAGCTACTGGTGAATATATTTTTGAACCTTTAGTGGGAAGTAAACACGGTTCTTTTGGTGCAGGGTTCATTGCTAACTATACCATTGATTGGTGTGGATGCGGTGATGATGCAAGCTTAATGTTATTGACTGATTTTAACTATCGTTTTGTATTTAAACACGAAGAATGCAGAACATTTGATTTTTTGCCAAATGGTGCCTTTAGCCGTTATATTTTAGTGGTTGATCAAGCAGCGCCCGGGCTTCCATTTCCTGCGGCAAATATCACTACCAAGCGTGTGAATATTCAGCCTCGAAGCACTATTCAATGGTGGTTGGGATTAAACTATGAATATTGCTGCTGGGATTTTGAAATTGGTTACAATCTTTACTGGAGACAAAAAGAAAAGTTTAAAGATCCGTGTGTTTCGCTGCCTCCAACGGTAGGTATTTATAATTTAAATGGGTGTGGCATAAGTTCATTAACTGCATCAAATGCAACTATGACCGATTCCGGAACAGCAGACGCAGTGTTTGTGGGCATCCCTTTTTCAGCGATTAATATTGATTCGGGACTTGCAGGTAAGGTACTGAGCAATAAAGTATACGGTGCGTTCTCTTGGACCGGTTGCGCGTGCGATTGTTTTGAATGGATGGCAGGCTTTGGTGCTTCATATGAATTTGTTTCTAAGAATGATCGTTGCAATGCATTGCAAAATTGGGCCGTGTTTGGTAAATGGGCTGTAGGTTTCTAAACCATACATTTTTGATACTGAAAGGATATGATTGTGAATATACATAGAAAAGTTCTTGTGGGAATTGCGCTTTTGCTTTCTCCCATTTTTGCAGATGCATTTTTGCCTTGCGGAACTACTGTTCCAGGTGTTTTAAATGTTGGACTTTTGCCGAGTAGTCTTCCCTATAGTGACTGGGATCCGATTACTGATAGCGCGATAGGCTTTGATCCATTGCTAATCGTTGCCGCAGCAAAGTTAATCGGATATGAAACAATTAATTTTATTGGCTATGGCACTGAAAATGCTGCTCTTGATGATCTTGAAGATGGATTAATAGATGTATTTGCTTATTCTGGAGCTTCTTTAACTACCGTTGCTCCGTATGATACTATTGGAGTGGTTACTGATATTTCTGACTTATCACAAGATGACGAACCAAATGGATGGCAACTTGGTTTGGGATGTTGTGAGCTGGCATTGCAATTGGAAGCGGCAATCACCAGGCTCGTTGAAAATGGTACCTATGCAAAACTCTTACAACTAGTTCGATTAAATGATTGGACTAATGGAGAGGTATTAGGTATTCCCGCTGCAGAGGGTGGAGTATTACAACAGCCGTTTGAATTTGCAAGTAGTGAAATTGGCACGATACCTACTCAGTGTGCACAGTTCGGTCCTAATTTTAATGTAGATTTGCCACAAACAAATTGCATCAGTGCTTATTTGCAAGCTAATTGTACGCCAATGACAACTTTCACCGGTGCAACTGGCTTAACCCCTGAATAAAAGGATTTTTATGAAAAAATTACTTTTTATAGTGCCTTTATTTATAACTTTTGGATGTTTTGCCGTAGATTTTACACTTGGGAATGTTATTGGTAATAATGGTGGCGATGGAATTTTATTAAGTTTTCACAATGATGGAAATACCATTGCGGGTAATGCGATTGGTACTAACCTTGTTGGATCTGCAAATTTTGGAAATGACGGAGCAGGAGTGCGTATCATCATTGAATCTAGTGATAATATTGTTGGTGGGGAATCACTTGTTGAAGGAAATCTTATTGCCAACAACCGCAAAGGTGTGGTGGTAGGTGTTAATTCAACTGATGAAAGTGTGGGCAATTCCATTGTTAACAATAGTATTTACCGTAATTCATTGCCGGGAATTGATTTAGCTAATGATGGTCCAACGCCAAATCATGCAGTTAATCCAACCGATGGTCCTAATAATTTTCAAAATTATCCAGTTTTAGGTGGATTTACTATAACCAATTCTGGATTGAGCATTCCATGGACATTGCATAGTATTCCAAGTTCTGAGTTTCTTCTTCAATTTTTTAGAAACGAAATTGGGGATCCGGAAGGAAGACTACTGGTATTCGAAACTACCGTTACTACTGATGTAAATGGAAATGCTTCCGGGACGATTCAAATCGGAGGGGTGCCTCTTAATTCTCCGATAACTGCAACCGCAACTCATCTTCTTGGTGAGGGCGAATTTGGTGATACATCAGAGTTTAGTACTCCGTTAATTTATGGTGTGGCAGTTTGCGAACCAAAACCATGTAAGCGTTAATTCTAAAATTCATAAAAAAAAGAGGAGCCTTTGAGAAAAAAGGCTCCTCTTTTTTTTATACAATATTTTGAGTTTGTTCGCGTGCCTTTTCCAATTCTACTTTAATATTAATTGCGTGGCTGCTTATTGTAGTATCGGCGCATTTGGCAGTAATCGTATTAATCTCTCGTGAAAGTTCTTGCAAAGTAAAATCTATGCGTTTGCCTTTTTCAATGTCTTCCGCTATTAAATATGATTTTAAATTGTTAAGATGATTTTTAAATCGCACAATCTCTTCATGAACATCTAATTTATCTAAAAGTGAATATAAAGAGTCTTTTTGTGCATCGGCAAACTTACTTGTGTCCTTTTCTAATAGAGAAATAGTTTCAGTTACTTTTCGCTTTTGTTCAATCATTACGTGTTCAAATGCTTTTTCTATACCTTGGATTT
>BTUB01000094.1:0-3578 GCA_045863215.1 Candidatus Babeliales bacterium
GAGAAGACTCTTTCGTTGTATCAATCCTGGGGATTCATCTCTATGGCTGAGCAACAAGGCTATTGGGTGAATATGGAATATAATGCTCAAGAAAATACCTTTTTGCAAAAGAGAGCTGAACTTTTAGATTAATGGCACTAACCTGGCAGATCAGCGATGGTCTGTCAGCAATCATTCACTTACTTCGTTGTAATTGTGCGACAAACGCATCGACTTCTTGTTGTAATTTAAAAATATAAATCTCTTTCCCATCCGAATATTTTTTGAGCAACGCTTTTACTGCTGCAGGATATTTCTTTTTAAAATCCCAGACCCATTTAAGAAATTTCAAAAACTCCCAGTTAAACCGTTCAGGGCAACCCTTTGGGCTACTTGGCGTTTCTTTGCCATAATATTTCCAGGTGCGTTTAAAAATACGATAAAAGCAAAGATATCGCGGCATATCTAAAAAGATAACCATATCCGCTCTTTGTATCCGATATTCCATCACTCTCAAGTTAATGCCATCAATAATCCATTCTTTTTTATCGCAAATGGCATCGTGCATTTTTTTATATTCATCGGGATCAGTTCGCACCCATCCTGATTTCCAGTAATATTGATCAAGGTAGTAAATTGGTAGATGGGTAATTGTATGCAATTTTTGAGAGAGCGTTGATTTGCCTGATCCGGCGTTGCCGATAATGGCGATTCTTTTTACATTTTTCATGGCAATAACTGGCATGCAATGCCGGTATAATATCGTTTAAAATCTCCAGCCCATATATGCCGCACATATTCATTGCTGGCTTTGGTGTACCATGGATCAAGATACGTAAAATAATCTTTATCTCGCTCAACAAGAACCACCCAATGAGCATTCTTTAGGCCGAATTCTTCTTGATTCCCCGTTAATAATACCATGATAGGCGCTTTTTTAAGAGCATCTTTCCATTCATCATCGTAAAAAGAGATGCGAAATTTGAGATTGTTTGTAACGCAATATTTAAAAATATCTTCGGGATAAAGTCCTACGGCTTGATCATCCTCATCATAACCCTTCTCTTTTGGAGAAATAGTGAGTCCTGTTTCTTGAGCCAACTTTTCAAATGATGGCAACGTCTTGAAATTGATATACTGCAAAAGCATTAACAAGCTTGCAATGCCACAGGTGAAATCTGGATAAAGCGATTGATCATTTTGACTGATAAAAATTTTTTGATACATTTTCATCCTTTATTGGCTAACAAGTCTATCAAATTGTTGCTTGTCGAATTTTACGGCCGGATTATGGGTGTTCAAAGGATAATAATTTTCAGGTTTAAACGAAGGCGTATTTACCACTGCCATCACCAAATCTTTTTCAGGAATTGTAAAGTGCGCAATATTTGAGGCAATAATAACCACCGAGCCTTTTTGCACTGCGATTTCTTGTCCACCAACTACCACCAATCCAGAACCTTGCAAAATAAAATAGATCTCAGTTTCCGGGTGATAGTGCGGTTCAGAAAATGCGAGATTGCGCATATCCGCAATAGCAAAGCTTTCATTTGCTGCAGAAATTGGATTTGGAATTTCATATACTAATCCGCAGCCGCATTTTTGAGGTTGAATATCTTTGATCAGTATTTGCCAATCGCTAATCGAGCTTAAGAAATTATGCCATTTCTGCACAATCTTTTGTGCTTGAACATCGTGAGTTATTGCATGTGTCTGAATATGTGCATTCATGTTATTTATAAAAACCTAAAAAGCTTATTTAATCTCTATTCTTTTTTGCAAACTATTCCTACGAAATTTCCGTTTTGCGGCTTCCTCATTTTCTAATTTTTCAGCAAGTGGGCTGCTATTTTGCAACCAAAGCGTTGCAGCATGCGTTAAGCTGAATTTGAAAAGAAGCGCATTTTTTTCATTGTTTCGGATAATACTAATCTGATCTCCAACAGTGATCTTGCCGCTTTTAAGCACAATAGGCCGACTACCTCTAAGGCGATCGCGCAGACCATGAATTATTTTTCCATTCTTTGAAAAACCAGTTTCATAAGGATCTTCAGCATGCAAAAATCTGAATGCATTCACGCCGCATCGCGCTTGCAACTTCCAACAGGCATAATGAGGAATGAATGATTGCATAAGAATGGATGCAAGCTCTTGTTGCGGCGTTTTAATTGCGAGCAAATCTCCCGGTTGCAGATATTTTTCACCCAAGTGCAAACCTTGCACGTGAATATTATCCCCCGGAATATGGAATCCGCCTAAAGCTTCAGAAACATCTGCTCGCATAATCGTAACGGCGCCAAATTCTTTATCCGTTTCATTTTCCTTATTTTTATCACCTTCAATGTATTCAGGGGTAAGAATGATTGAGGAAACTGTTTGGCGAAAATCTTTTTTGGGGCGAATGACCAATGCTGTGATAGTGCCAGTATCAGCCAATTCATCCTCACTTTTTATTGTGGCTAATTGCTCAGATTTTACTTCTTGAAACACTTTATTGGCAATTGCTGGAACATGATAAAGTTTTGATACAGATTCTTTTAAGCTGCACTTCAATGACTCCATAGCTATCAGATTACAAGAGATATGAAAGATGGTTATAGTTAATGTAGTTGCTATGTATAGTTTTAAGGTTTTTTTATACATTTTTAGATCCTTTGGCACTTGAACATTGTGAGTTGTTGCATGCGTTTGAATATGTGTATTCATCGTATTCTCATTCTTTTTGCGCAATGGTAAGAATGCGATCAGTTCTATCTTCAATAAATTTTGATCCATCAATTCCGCACTGATCAATCACTTTAAAACCATTTTTGTTCAACATTTCTTTGAGTTGTTGTGCCGTGTAAAGCTGCAGTGTTTGAGCACTTTTTGTTATTTTTGGTTTTTCAGACGCTTTTTGAACAATTGAAGTAGTATAAAACGCAAGAATTCCATCGGTGTTGATGGTGCTATATTGAATATCACGGAAACGAGTATCATCCGTGGTTGTTATCCAATCAATAGTGAGTTCACTAATATTTTTGTCTTTTAAATAATAATTGAGATTGGCAATATCAAAGATATACAGCCCATCTTTTTTTAAATTGCCGTGAATATTCTGTAACGCTTTTTCAAAATCCGGTTTTGTAAGATGTCCGATTGCATTGAAGATGGTAATTACCGCATCAAATTCTCCAACGTGAGTGGTTCGCATATCTCCTTTGATGAATTGAAGATCTAAGTTGTCTTTCTCCGCTTTCTCTTTTGCCGTTTTAAGCATTTTTGCATTAATGTCAGAGCCGACTACTTTGAATCCACGTTTTGTAAGCCAAAAAACTTGCGATCCGGTGCCACAGGTGAGATCTAAAACGGTTTTAATATCGTACTTGTATAGTATCTTTTCAAGAGTAGCATTAATTATCCTAGAGTTTGCTTCATTAAAAGCATCATAGCTTTCTGCCTCTTTATTATAATGGGAAGACTTTGCAGTTTGATGAGATGACAATTTCATAGTGTTCCTCCCCAGGAGATTCCACCATCGATAGTGAAAGTAGAACCAGTCACATATCTTGAAGCATTGTTGGAAGCAAGATATAAAACAAGGGCGTCCAAATCTTTCT
>BTUB01000095.1:0-2246 GCA_045863215.1 Candidatus Babeliales bacterium
TTTACGAGCATCTATTAAATCCATGGCTCATCTGATCCCAATGCGTATGGCAGAAGCAGAATGGCCACGCCATATTAATGAGAATTTTCGTTTAGCTACAGCTAATGTGGAAGCTTAATTAAAATGGGTTGAAGGTGCTTTAAAAAAAGTTAAAAATGATGAATTACCTTAACCAATTACTTTTATCCTGCTCATATTCGCCAAAATAAGTTCTTTGATTTTTGGGTGTATTTTGCTGCTTTCGATTTGTTCAAGTGGAATCCATCTGAAGCTACTATGCTCTTCCGGATTTAACACGACATCATTGATATCAACAACAGCGCAATAAAGATACTCAAAAAATTGTCTTCCATCTGGCCCTTCCCATTCATGAGTTGCAACTGGGATAAGCTCATTAACATCTAGGCCCGTCTCTTCTTTAATTTCACGAATTAACCCAGGAACAGGCAATTCATTCGGCTCTAGTTTGCCACCTGGCAAATCTTCCATGCCATGAAATAATTGTTTTGAGCGCGTAAGAAGCAATATATGATCAGTATAAAACAGCAGAGCTTTTACTACTTTTTGGGGAATGACTTTATCCATATTTTTCGGCATTCGCATTTAATTTTCTTTGAATAACTGCAATCAGTTCAGGGAACTCTTTTTTATCATAATCACCGCCAAAATGGCCCTGATCGATAAATTCATGATATTCAGAATTCAATTTTTTGTGAATTAACCGGGGTTCTTCTATCGGAATCCACGGGTCATCCGTTGAGGCAAATTGAACAATCCATTCTTGATTGTCTTTAATAGCCTGCCAGTTCCATGGAGTATCAAAATAACCACTTTGTCTTTCACTTTCTATACCCAGATCAGTATGCATTGCGCCTATAAGAACAGATCCCAATATTTTATTCTGTTCGGCAAATCGCATTGCCGCCAAAGCACCGGATGAATGACCTACGAGCACAGAATTTTCATCAGCTCGAAGTTCATTTTTAAGAAAAGGCAACCAATATTTGGCACGAGCCAAAGGAGCATCGGGTAATTGCTTTGCTATGACTGTAAATCCTGATTTTTCCAATGCTGCTTTAGCATACGGAATCCAATTGTCATTTGGAGTACTATTACCATTACCATGCAAAAAAATAATTTTAATTTTGTTATTTTTCATGAGAGGTCTTTCTATACACTTTATCTTCCTCTAAAATAAATCTGCCCTGCAAATAATGCTCAAAGTGCTTCTTGCGCAAGAGCAATGTGCCATATCCGGTTTTTAATGGCACCAAATCAAGCTCTTTAATCAGTTGTTGCATCTGCTGTTTTACCGCAGCAAGATCTTCAATGGTATTTGCCATCAGCTCAATCTCTAAAAATGTGCCAAGATCGGCAACTTCATCCAAGCATACCGTAAAAGAATCATACTTGTAGGAAGTTCGCATTTTATCAACTCTATAATTCTCACTAAAGTTATTAGCATTTTTTAAATGCTCAAGATCGGCAATTGCCATTGGTTGTAAATTAAGGCTAACAAGCAACTCATTGAGCTTGCTCAAATCTTTTTCTTGCAATGGCAATGCAAAACTATGCTCTTCGCAATAATCTTGAATCGCAAGATAAGGGTTCTCCAATGTTGCGCGATTAAATTTGATATCTAATTTTTTTTCATTGCGGATGCGAATAAAAATACCTTTTTGATAGAGCATCGCTTGAGGATTATCCAAATAGATATCGATATCATGTTTTTGATGTAATTTCTCAAAAGAGGCTAAAAATGATGCCAGTTGTTCCGGCTTGAGGACTTCATACCGAAGTTCGATCTCAATGTGATTCATATATAACTCTGAAATAATTTGTTTAAAGAAGTTCTTATTGTCTCGAGATTATCAAAATAATTAAGAAATGATAAATTGATATGCAAGTTATAATCCGCTAAAAACCGGTAATCAGTTATGAAATTATCATTTGAAGAATTTTCGATTTTAGAAAGTGTGCTTGCAGGTTCCACAGATGAAAAAATAGCAACAATTATTCTAAAAAAAGGCGAAGCTTTCAAAAATGATCAGGCCACGCACATTGAGCTTGATGAGGCAGAACAGGCATTCGGCAGGCAGATGTTTGCAGCCGTTTTTCATGACTTTGATCCATGGGCCAAATCTGGCATCTATTCCACAAGATTAGGCTGGAACAGGGAAGAGTTCATGCAAGTATGGGATAGGCTCAAAATTGAAGCTATCAGATCATTTTTACAGAAAACTATC
>BTUB01000095.1:2256-3323 GCA_045863215.1 Candidatus Babeliales bacterium
GATGAGCATAAGGCAATTGAGATAAACGGCATGTGGGTTTTCCGATTGGCCAAAAGCTTAGATGTATGTAAGCATATGAGCGTTGAAGTTCAACTTCTTAAAACACTTGAAAATAAAATTGTTCTACCTATTCCAAAAGTCATCTATTATTCAAAGGATGATTATGTCTTTGGATATAAAAAAATTCCTGGCGTGTTGCTTTCTCGTGAAATATATATGCAGCTTACGCCAGCTGAAAAAAATCAATTTGTCGATGATTTTGCACAATTTCTTTGTGAATTGCATACAAGCATTCCTCTCGTTGCTGCACGGAACATTGCAGTGCCCTTTACTACCATACGGCTTACCGATGCCGATTGGCCGTTAAGACCAGAAGCATTACAAGCAAAACTTGCATCCTCAGTAACTGATAAAACTCTTCAAGAACTATTTGATCGATTTATTATTGATTATCAACGCGTTGTTCAAAGCAATCAACCGTTAATGGTTGTCCATAATGATTTACATTCAGATAATATTCTTTTTGATCCAAAAACCAAAAAATTATCCGGCATTATCGATTTTACTTCTGCGGCTATTGATTCCGCATATCATGATTTTAGATATCTACACTTAATTGATCTAGAATTGGTAGCACATACCATTGAAGCTTATAACCAAATTGCGCCAGATCGATTGATAGTCCGAGATGCGTATATTTATTGCATGGCCACCGAATTTTCACGGCTTTCTGAGGCTCTTGAAAATAATGCTATGGCTAAGATTGCGGAAATTAAAGGCAGGATTAATAGCCTATCGACTGTTGCATTTTAAAAACCTTGCCCTATACTACAAATTATGTTGTTTTATCGCCCATTACATACGCGGGGCCGCATTATGAAAGTTCTTACTTCTATTCTCTAATTCATATCGATTAAAGTACTTTTAGTCGATTCTTTTATGGCCAAACCCTTTGAAGGGTTCAATTTTCTTACTATTCTTAAAGGGGAAATGCCCTAATGCATTTTTTTATACCTGTTAGCCTGCTTACTATGCTTTTTTGCGCAGTTCAGACAGTTAATACCAAA
>BTUB01000096.1:0-3274 GCA_045863215.1 Candidatus Babeliales bacterium
CATGCACCATTTCATTTATCAGACTATCAGAAACAAGTTTACCATAATTAAATGCAAAAACTATCTGTTTGACGATCTGATTATTCTCAGCAATATGCTTTCTACAGAGGTTCCCCGTAGATAACTGAACCCAGCCAAGCGTAGTAACGCATAACTGAGAGAGAGTACCCTTTCCTGAGCCTGGAGGGCCTATGAAGATAAACACATTCTTATTAGGGCTCAACGCTCCCCCCTCATCTTCATACGTCCGCCCGATAAAAAGCCTTCATAGCGGTGTTCGATCAGATAAGATTCAATTTGAGCCGCTGTATCAAGTGCCACACCAACCACAATCAGCAAGGAGGTTCCGCCCAGATTAAATGGCATCTGAACAAACATTCTTAAAATATTAGGAAGAAGAGCTAAAACTGCCAAATAAATGGCACCAACCAAGCCAATACGGGTTAAGATATAGTTAAAGAACTCAGAGGTTTTTCTCCCAGGACGTAATCCAGGAATATGACCACCACTCTTTTTCATATTATCGGCTAATTCATCTGGATTATACACAAGCGCAGTATAAAAAAACGAAAAGAAAATAATGAGCACAAATTCTATTACGTTGTAAAGCACCCCGGTAGGTACCATACTTTCAGAAATCCACTTAAATATCGCAAATTTATCAGAAAGCATTGCAGCAACAAACATGGGAATATTAAGAACTGCTCCTGCAAAAATTACTGGCATTACTCCGGGCACATTAATTTTAAACGGAATATAGGTGCTTTGCCCACCATATACTCGTTGGCCCACAACTCTGCGGGTATATTGTACTGGTATTTTGCGTTCACCTTTTTCAAGAAATACTATACAAGCAGCAATTGCTATAAAGAGTAAAGTCAAAGCCAAACTCACATAGCCATTCATCAAACCTTCTTGCACCTGGTATATAGTTTTTAAGGCATCTTCCGGAAGACGTGCCACAATGCCGGCAAAGATAATCATACTGCTACCATTGCCAAGGCCAAATAGGGAAATTTGTTCTCCCAACCACATTACAAAGAGTGAACCTACTGTCAAAGAAAGAACCAATAAAAGTCTAAAAGCCCAACCAGGTTCAATTACTAGATTGTTTCTCTCCAAGATAAAGGCAAGGCCCAAGCTTTGAACAATACCCACACCCAAAGTTAAATAGCGTGTATATTGGTTGATAATCTTTCGACCGTATTCACCCTCTTTCTGCAAAAGCTCTAAGGAAGGAATTGTCATAGTTGCCATCTGCATCATAATAGAAGCAGTAATATAAGGTGCAATACCCAACGCAAAAAGAGTACCGCTTTGCAACATACCACCTGAGAAAAGATCAATATATTTAAAAATTCCACCCAGAGTACTACTTTGATCCATCATATTTCTCAATGCACCAATATCGATTCCAATAACCGGTATATGGGCCCCGATTCGATAGACAATCAAAAGTCCTAAAGTATAGAGAACTTTTCGCTTTAACTCTGAAATACGGAAAATATTAATGAAATTTTTTAACAAAACCACGGCTTCACATCTCCTTAATTAATCGTGCCTCGCCACCACAGTCTTGAATTGCTTTTAAAGCTGATTCACTAAAAGCATCTGCTGAAACCGTAAATTTTTTAGAAAGTTTTCCATTTCCTAAAACTTTTACCGCAACATTTTTTATACCTTTTGGAATCTTTACCAACCCTTTTTCAATCAGCGCTTGGGTATCGATTACGGCACCTGCGTCAAAAGTTCTTTCTAAATCACTAAGATTTACCACCTTAGTTTCAACTTGGAATTGGAAATTATTAAATCCGCGCTTTGGAAGACGACGATATAAAGGCATTTGCCCGCCCTCATAGCCGATTCTTACATATCCGCCCGAACGAGCTTTTTGGCCCTTATGACCCTTCCCCGCCGTTCCACCTAATTTACCCCCGCGACCAACTCTTTTTCTCTTTTTAAGTAATGGTTTTAATGTGTGTAATCCAATCATGATTTGCTCCCACCTACAAGCTCTTGTACAGTCTTACCACGAAGTTTAGCTAAATCAGACGCTGAACGAAGTTGAGCGAATGCATTAAATGTAGCTTTTGCAACATTTGTCGCATTAGCTGATCCAAGCGATTTGGCAAGAACATCTTTAACGCCTGCTGCTTCCATAATTTTTCTCACCGCTCCACCCGCAATCAAACCGGTACCTTTATATGCAGGACGAATTACTACCTCACTGGCACCATGCTGTCCTCGAACATCATATGGCAATGTTGTGCCCCGAAGCGCGATGGTAATAAGATTTTTACGTGCTTGATTAGTAGCTTTAGCAATAGCAAGAGAAACCTCTCTGCTTTTTCCTAACCCCAAACCAACTTGACCCGCATCCGGATTACCTGAAACAACAAGTGCTGAGAAAGAAAAAGTTTTACCACCCTTAGTTACTTTCGTAACACGAGCAACGTGTACCACAAAATCTACAAAATTGCTGGCTTTTCTATTTTCTGCCATTCTTTAATCCCAAACCTTAAATAACTAAACTTTTAGCCCGCCCTCACGTAAGCCATCAGCCAAAGACTTAATTCTTCCGTGGTATAGGAAATGACCTCTATCAAAAACAACTTCTTCAATGCCAAGCTTTTTAGCTTTTTTTGCAAGTTCTAATCCAACTGCATGAGCCTTTACCTTCTTATCACCTTTTAATTTTTCTAATTCCAAGGTAGAACAGCTTGCAAGCGTAGCTTGCTTAACATCATTGATCAATTGGGCATAGATATGATTGAGACTCTTAAATACAGAAACACGCGGTTTATCGCCTGTTTGCAAACGGCTTCGTACACGAAGCTTTCTTTTTTCTTTTCTTGTTTGAATTTTCTTAATTAAACTCACAGGAACACCTATTTATATTACGCTGCTTTTGTTTTACCGGCTTTACGTGCAATTACTTCTGTTTCAAATTTAATACCGGTTCCTTTATACGGTTCAGGTGGTCTTAATGCGCGTACCTGGCTACAAACAAGCCCCATAAGCTCTTTATCAGGCGAACGGAATACTAAGCGCTGCCCCGTTTTATCTACTTCAAGAGTCACATCTTTGGGCAAGTTAAAATCAATTTTATGACTAAACCCTAATGAGAAAACAACTTTGCTTCCTGAAACGGCAGCTTTAAACCCAAGACCATTAATTTGAACTACTCTTTCAAATGACTGCTGGCACCCTTTAATTTTATTAGCAAGCAACGCGCGGGTGAGTCCCCAAATACGGTTCACATCGCTGTTTTTAT
>BTUB01000097.1:0-3182 GCA_045863215.1 Candidatus Babeliales bacterium
CCTATGCTCCCGATGAATTTTATTCGTATCAAGAAGGTATCGATTTTATTAATGGAAGTGGCATTATAAAATTTAAAAAATATAAATTTAAAAAATATTTCCGCACATTGGAATTGCGCCCCTATTATGATTGCTTGCAAGAAGATCAGCGTATCATGGTGTTTAAAGCCATACGTCCGGGCAGAGTGATTTTTTACCTGCAAAATAAGCCATCATGGCAATATCAAAACTTGCCCGCCTATGCATATGGGTGTCAATGTTCACCAACCATACGCGAATTTATTATTGATGTAATATAAATTCTGGAAAACAATAAAGGACCACCGTATATGCGGTGGTCTTTTAATTTCTAAACTGGTATCTTTGTTACAGTATGATCATTAATTATCAAATGGCTTCCTGTACATGAAAAAATTTTCCTTTCAATTATTTAAAAAATTACCTACGCGTGAGAAAAAAATTACCATCTCTACCATGCTCACTTTGTTGCGTTTTGTGCTGATTCCTTTTATTGTGGGTTCCATGATATTACATCATTGGTATGCAGCCTTTCTATTATTTCTCATAGCAGTAATCACTGATATTCTTGATGGATGGACCGCACGTTGGCTCAATGAGCGCACCTTTTTAGGAGCGGCGCTCGATCCACTTGCGGATAAAATACTGGTAATCGCAGTTTTTGCGACATTGGCTTTTTATCAATCGCCTCTTTTTTCTATTCCGCGTTGGTTTGTGGCTCTGGTGCTTATTAAAGAACTAATTCAAATAATCGGGGCAATTATTATTTACGCTATTAAAGGATATCTTACCATTGCACCTACCGTACTGGGAAAGCTCACAATGGTTGTTCAATCTGCGTTTATTACGTGGCTATTTTCTTGTTATTTTTTTCATTGGGTTCCCATTAAAACGTATTTTGTAATGCTTGCAAGTGTGTCTATTTTAGTTTTATTTACCTTTATTGATTATGCCCGTATTGGTTGGGCGCAAGTGCGAGGGTAGGATGATGATATGCAAAATTGCGCTTATAGCGATAATCCCTCTTTTCATTTGCTGTGATTCAGAATTTATTCTTGAAAAAAAGCCAGCAGTAGCAAAACAACCAAAAGTAACGGTTGAAGACTGTATTCAAGAAATTCTTGAAGGTCAAAAAATTGTGGCGCGCCAAATGCAATATATGGGCCAAATTCAAATGATTGAATTGCAATGGGGTCAAGATTGTATGGATGATACCGGAATATTAAAAAAAGCAAAACCGGTGCAATTGCAAGAGCTTATGGCGCATAAAAAAAAAACAAATCAAACGCGTTTGGAATATGAAAAAGCACTCAAGCAAGAGCGGGATTTTTTAAAACAGTTTGAAAAAACTGTTTTAGCGCCTGTTAAGAAATATTGATACTAAAAATGCCTTTGCAAACGTGTTTTTTGTGATATTCTCTTTTTAAGTTTCAAAATTATTTTCTTAAAAGCTATTTTTACTAAGGAATTTTCATGAGTTCATTTAATCGTGTAATTATGGCGGGTAATTTAACCCGTGATCCAGATTATAAGCAATTAACTTCCGGCCAAGCAGTATGCCGTTTGGGATTAGCATCAAATCGCCAATTTAAAAATAAGCAAAGCGGCGATATGATTCAAGAAGTCTGCTATATTGATATCGATGTATGGGGAGCACAAGCAGAAAGTTGCCGTCAATACTTGCAAAAAGGCCGTCCCGTTTTGGTAGAAGGCAGATTAAAGCTAGATACGTGGGATGATGCCAATGGCCAAAAACGCAGCAAGCATAGTATTGTGGCCGATCGTGTGGTATTTCTTGGTTCTAATGCGCAAGCTGAAGCAAGCAATGCTGAAGATGAGCAACGTCTTGATCCACATAATCCAATGGAAAAAGAGATCATGAGCCAAATTCAGCAAATTAAAAATCGCACTGCTTCTAAACCGGCGGTAAAAGCGGAAGCTGATTTTGCACCGGCTCCTAAGAAAAAAATGGCGCCTAAAATGGAAGTGCCTGCAACAGGGGAAATCGAATTTAATGATGAGCCACCGTTTCAAGACGATTTGCCGTTTTAAGTTGATAATTCAGAAAGGGCCTGGAAGTTTCCAGGCCCTTTTCTTTAAAAACTAAATCTTGGAATATGAAAAAATGAATGGTGAAATCAATCGTTACTTAATATATGATTCTTTTGCAGTTGCTTAGGGTATTCGAGGTTGTGCTGCAGCAGGGCGTGCAATAGGTGGTGTTGGTTGTAAGAATTCCGGTGTTTCTAGTTCAGAAAAAATTCCCTGAGTGGTTTGTTTTCTTTGGCCTCCAGGAGTAGGCAATGGGCGTGCAGTAGGCTTTGCCGGAGCGATTGTTGGCGTGGTTGTTTGAGGGGTAATTTGGGGTTGAGTAAGCGGGCGGGATGGAGAAGTTGGTAATGGTCTGGCCGTGGGGGCAACTCTTTTTTGTGTAATTTGCGGAATCGGTTGCGGGGCTGGCGCAGGTGTTGGAAGCGCTCGTGCTCTAGGTTTGGGCGCTGCTGCAACAGGAGTTAATTGAGCTTTTCCAGTTATCGTGAGCGCAGCATCACGTAAAATCGTGCGTATGTCATTAAGGGCATTCTCTATATCATAAAAAAATGTTGCATCCTGAATAGCATTTTTTGCAATCTCTTTAACTTTAGAAAGGAGCGCCATTGCAATACGAAGCTTATCATGCGCTGAGGATGCATTTGCATCTTTGTATGCATCTTGCATGCTCCAAATTGTCATATCAATTTTATGATTGAATTCTTGATAAGGAATTATTTCTTTTAGCTGTTGTAACCGTCCAATGGCTTCAGGTAAATTGGCACGCGTATATTGAATAATACGTGGCGTAAGAGGAAAATTGAGTGCACCTAATAACTGAACGCGATCATTATCAGATATAACTTGTACTTCATTTATGTAATAATCTAATTTTTTTCCTAATGCATCTACCATATGTGTTTGAGCACCATAGCGTTTTAGAAGATTTATGACTTGTATAAGTTGGTTAGTAGATAGTTTTTTGTCTTGTTTTGCATGAAATTGGTTAATAGCTTCTGCAAGCAGTTTGGGAAATTGTGCGAGGGTTGCGGTAGTATCATTTTCTAAATCAACATGAGTAATGGCATCTGCAGACGCGCGCATTGCTTCTTGCAAAGGAGTCCGTCCTTTCT
>BTUB01000098.1:0-3143 GCA_045863215.1 Candidatus Babeliales bacterium
CTATCCCATTCGCTTTGGCACACAGGTAAAGCATCTTTCACAAGAATCCGCGCAAATCCAATTAGGATTGTCAAACAAAAAAACAATTTTTATTAATGGTGGCTCACAAGGATCAGTATTTATTAATGCGTGCATTAAAGAATGGCTCGAACTCAATCCTCATATACACTCACTCATTCAAATTATCCATCAAACCGGAAGCTATGATTCTACTAACTGGAAAACATTTTATGAGGAATTAGATATTCCCGCGCTCACCTTTTCTTATCGTCAAGATTTGGCACCCTGCTACAGCGCGTGCGATCTTATTATTACTCGTGCCGGGGCAGGATCTTTATTTGAAGCATTATTTTTTGAAAAACCGGTTATTACTATTCCATTAGAAACTTCTTCTACCGCACATCAAAAAGATAATGCGCGTGCAATGGCAACCAGCTTTCCCAATCTGGTTACTATGATTACTGAACAAGAGATTAAAAAAGATAACATGATCTTTTTTAAAAATTTGAATCGATATATTTATTCACCATCACCGCAGATGCGGGATGGTAAACGTGAAATTAAGATGCAAAATACCATTTCATTCTGAGAAGTACCGAGGGCACTGCACAAAGGATTAATGCTTATGATCAACGCACGCCTGGCATGCTTGCGCGCAGGCAGTGAGCTGTTTTACTGCTTTGATTGAATTTGTAAGACACTCACCTTGGCGTGCATGGCACTCGGACATAGTTTTTTTACAAAATTCAATCGTAGCATTACATGCATCAATACATTCTTTGCAATATTTTTTGCATGTGGCATTATCACAGCCGTACATATGTTTTTGGCATTCAATAACACAATCTTGGCATGCACGAATAATTTCATCACAAATTTTAACGGATTTCCCCAATTGCGCAGCGCATTCAGACGTTATTTTGAAAGCGCATAATTCCGACACTTTTTGCAAGACATCAATACCGGTTTGGCATTTTTCAATACATACATTACACACATGAACTAGCTGAGTGCTCATACTTTTCATATTCAATCCTTTTTTTAAATGATTGTTTTATGATCAGTATGGCTCAATGTATGTTTAGCGGGCAAGATCTTTAATTAATTGCTACTATTCAAACATTTTCTACTTGTAACGTTACAGGTTAAAAATCGGATTTCTTGACCTACTATCTTAACTAAAAAACATCAAACAAATTGCCAATTTGAATTATATATTGACGGTTTTATTGCTTCTGGTATGCTAAAAAAGAATGGAAATCTATCTATTTTGGAGGTTTATATGAATACTTTTAAGAAATTTATTTTGGCTACTCTTATTTTAGGGGCCAGCTCTCAAGCAATAAACGCTCATCCTTGGAGCACCAAGGCAATCGCAGCCGCAACATTAGCTGGATTGGGTCTTGGAGCCACAGGAGCAGTTAAATACTACGGTTTTAATACCATTACTAATGCTGTATTAGAAAAATGCGCGAAAGCCAAAAACTGGTTGTTTGACTCAGTTTCTAACAAAATTTCAAATATGGTTTATGGATCTCATAACCAAAGAATTCAAAAGCTTAATCAAATGCGCTCTGAAATATTAACTCAGGCTGATTCAGATAAGAGTCGCTTGGAGCTAGAAAATAGCAAACTGAAAACCGTTGCTCAACAGTCAGCACAATTAAGCGCACAACATGCGAAAAACGTACAATTTTCTACACAACAACGAACATTAGAATTAGCAAAAAAACTTAAAGTTGTTCAACAACAAATGGATGAGCTTAAAAAAGATGCAACACAAATGAGATACGACGTTATCATGGAACTCAAGCAATTCCACGATCAAATTACTCATCTTATCAAAGTAGCACCTCAAATGACCGCTGAATATTTTGAGGAAAATGCAACTTCTGTGAATTCCAGCAATTCCTCTGAAAATAACTCAGATGACGGATTCGTTCATTTACCGTAACTTTTTTAAATGGGGCAGTCTTTAGGACTGCCTTATCTTTTTGAAAAGTATTAATCGTGCGCAATAGAAAGAAAAAGAGTATAATAAAAATGCTTTAAAATCACAAAATTAGGATTAGGGAATTCATTATGAAAATAAAAATTATCACACTCATGATAGGGCTAAGCATCACTTTAGCGCCCACTCAAGCAACCGCGAATCCTTTAACTACTCTTAGTACTTGGGTACGCACCTCCATATTTGGCCAATCACAATATAGCCAGTTTTCTCCCGTGGCTGAACCGAGCAATAGCAAAATAACTCGACTGCCGGTTGAAATTATCCAACCAAGTATCTGGACTAGAATTTGGCAACGAGCAACTAATTTTTTTAACTGGAGATTCTTTTATAATTCTGGCCAAGCAGCGCAAGCTCCTGCATCACACGAGCAACAGGCACAACCTAGTTTTCAGTTATCTCCCGAAGCATCCGCATTATTGGTAAGCAAATTAGATGCATTACGCAAAGAAAAGGAAGAAAAAAAATTAGCAGTATTAGCACAAGAAAGAAACGCGCCGTTTAAAGAAATTCATGACAGCGAACTAAAAAGCAAAAAAGAACAACTTGCTCGCGCTCAACAAGAGAAACAAAAGTATGAAGCCGAACACATTGCTACAATGCAAATAAATGATATTTCAGAAAAAATGGCCAATTTCAGCAAAACAGTTAACGAACGAATAAATAGAATGAATGATAGGCACAATAATAATGTGCAACTTTTAACCTATTTAACGAATAATCTGCCTCGTGATGCCTCTAAGCAAACAGCAGCTCGACTTCCGGTATTAGCTACAGATACATCGGCAAGCACAGCACCTATTGAATTATTGCAAAGCATAGTGGGCGCAACTTCAAATCCAGTTCTAAATACATCAATTACCGGCGAAATAGTTGAATCGTTTGCTCAATTATCTCATACCCCTTCGCCAGAGCTACCCACAGCAGACCATCTTATGGGCTCTGAGAGTATTTACCAGCATATTCAAGTTGATCCGACATTCTATGAATCTAAAGCACAGAAAGGAAGAACATACTTGCAGCTGATTAGTCAGGGAAATTTCCTGCCACAATTACAACTAAAATCTCAAGATGAGCATTTAGAAGTAATTGAGACCATCTTATATCGTTTGCATCAAAATGCTTCGTATAA
>BTUB01000099.1:0-3133 GCA_045863215.1 Candidatus Babeliales bacterium
CATTACTACGCTCTATGACCGATCATTTAATTGTAGTTGCCGGTGCCGGTGGTGATCGGGATAAATCGATGCGGCCGCTTATGGGACAACTCATGGTCCAGTTTGCTGATCAAGTGTTTATTACTACTGACAATCCGCGTTCAGAAAATGCTGCTGATATTATTGGAGCCATTTGCGCTGGTGTACCGGAAGAATACAAATCGAAAGTTATATGTGAATTGGATCGTGAATATGCAATTAAGCGTGCATATGAACTTTCTAAGACAAATAGCATTATTGCCTTGCTGGGTAAAGGGCCGGATGAGTACCAGATTTTTGGTACTGAGAAAATTTTTTTTAGTGAACGAACAATTCTTAAAAACTTGTAAAATAAGTTTTTAAAATCAATTTTTCATAGAACATTTTTTTATAATCGCCTTCCAGGCGGAGGGCAAGGGGAGGTTTTCATGCAAAAAACCTCCCCTGTACCCCAAAGTTGCACCTAAGGGGTACCTTAGGCATCCCAACAAATTGTATTTGCAACCATCGCTAACGCTGCAATTGCAAAGACAATTTGACCAACGAATTATTTAATAATTTGATTTTTCTAAGTACGAACAAAAAAGTTAATAAGCAAGATAAAGAGCGGGAGCACGTGGCGCGCAGCCTGTTTCAGGCGAGCACCCGTTGCGTCCGCTACGAACAAAAAGGGATAAAACGTTTATTCCTATCGCAAACTCTGATCAACTGAGCAAGCAAGCAAAGCGAGCGGCGAAGGCGTATGTTTGCGTCCTTGGGATTCCAAAGGTGTGGCCTTGGAGCACGAGGTCCAGGAGGGGTTGCGAAACTCCTCCTGGGGCATCCGCCGCGGAGGCGCAACAAAAACTAATATTTTAAAATTGAGAAATAGCTTAAAATAAAAATTTTTTTCAATTCATGCAATAATTTGTATTGCGCTGATTTTTTTTCTAAATTCAAAAATAATTGCTTTCTTTGTTCCCCTTAAAAAAGGAACCGATATGAAAAATCTGATGTGTATAGGACTCATAGTAATATCAAGTATAAGTTCCTTTGGAATGGAGGCGCCTGTGCCATCTGCACCATCAAGTTCTCCACGAAATTTGAATGGGCATATATTTGAACCAAGAATAGTACATATAGATAATTGCATTTGTTTCGAATGTCTTGATCGTGCGTGTGTGCAACTCGAAGCAATTCAAAGTAAATTGCCTCTGCTGGCTTACATGATAAAAGAACTTAAAGAAAATAATTCAGCGCAAGCAGTAGCCTCGGCTCGCATGATGTCTAAAATCTATCTTCTTGCCAAAGACGGTAAACAAAAAAAGCTCATTCCCAAAAAGCAAGATGCTAAAAGAATAGCTCTTGTTAAAAGACCCGATACGAGTATTAAAGGAAAAAAGCACTCTTCATTGCCCAAACTATTCAGTTCAGGAGGACCACGTTTAGAAACCGAGGGCGATGGAGATCAGGAAGAGGAGTTTGACAATCTTACAGATCCCGAAACCAGTAATTTTAAATGGAGCATGCGCCAAGTAGGTGGCGATTTGATATAGTATTTTGACAATTTAGCCGCTCCAGGTAGACTTAAAGATTATTTTTATCCTGAAAAAGTTTAACGTTTATCAAAGGGTCTCTATGGAGATATTCCAGTTTTTTCTACTTGCTGCCGGTGCTGCTCTTTTAGGGTTGGCTGTAGTGGTGGTCCTTTTTACTAAAATTAGAAGTATTGTAGTGGATAATCCACGTGCGCAAGAGATTGCAGCAGCTATTCGCGGCGGCGCGATGACTTTTTTGCGCGAAGAGTATCAAATTATTGCAATTGTAGTAGCGATCGTTACTGCAATATTGGCGTTTTTAGTGAGTTTTGCTTCAGCCGGCTGTTTTGTGTTTGGTTCGTTTTTATCCATGCTAGCGGGGTATATCGGCATGAATGCCGCAACTGATGCGAATGTGAGAACCACTATGGCAGCAAAAGAGCATGGCGAGCGGGCTGCGTTTTCTGTCGCTTTTTTTGGGGGTGGAGTGATGGGCTTTGCCGTGGCAGCCTTTGGATTAATTGGTTTAGGAATTCTTTTTTATCTATTTGCAGATCAGTCTAATTTTGCATTGCTTATTACTAGTTTTGGTATTGGTGCCAGCTTGGTGGCATTTTTTGCACGTGTGGGCGGTGGTATTTATACTAAATCTGCTGATGTGGGTGCTGATCTAGTAGGAAAAATTGAAGCAAATATTCCTGAAGATGATCCACGAAATCCGGCAGTAATTGCAGATAACGTGGGCGATTGCGTAGGCGATACTGCAGGTATGGGCGCCGATATTTATGAATCTTATGTAGGTGCTATGATTGCATCAATTATTCTTGCGATTGAAACCTATGGAAATAATTTAGTGTATACTAGTTTTCCCGTAGTCTTGGCGGCGATTGGGATGATCGGTTCTATTGCAGGACTGGCATCAAATTTAGTGCTCCGCCTTGAACCAGCTGCTATGCTTCGTTGGGCAAATTATATTGCAACCGGGTTTTTGATTGCAGCAAGTTATTTTTATTTACAATATATGGGTATGGATCAAGCGCTTTTTATCTCTATCGCTCTTGGTTGTATAGCCGGCATTATTGTGGGCCTTATTACTGAATATTATACCGGTGGTTCTCCGGTGCGCAGAACCGCAGAAAGTGCGCGTTCGGGTGCCGCGACCAACATTATTTACGGATTATCAGTGGGTATGGAATCTACCGTGGCTCCAGTTATTATCCTTTCTTTCATTGTATTATTAGCAAACTTTTATGGTGGCGGATTATTTGGTGTTTCCCTTTCTGCAGTAGCAATGCTTGCCACGGTGGGAATCAGTATGACGGTTGATGCATATGGCCCGATCGCGGATAATGCAGGCGGTATTTCTGAAATGGCAGGATTTGGAGAATCGGTGCGAGCCATTACTGATAAGCTTGACGCACTTGGCAATACCACGGCAGCAATGGGTAAAGGTTTTGCAATTGGATCTGCATTATTAACGGCACTTGCAATGTTTTCTGCGTATTCCAAAGAAGCTCATTTGGCTGGATTAGACGTGATTGATCCATTTGTGATGGTGGGTATGTTTATCGGTGCTACGTTACCATTCTTGATCAGTT
>BTUB01000100.1:0-3107 GCA_045863215.1 Candidatus Babeliales bacterium
CCACTGCCAAATACTTTCTTAGCTGCAGTGTTAAATTCGTCTTGGAACTTTTCAAATGATCCAAATTTTTTGGTGATCGCCTCGGCAATTTTACCTGTTGGTTTGCCTCCACCATTTGGCTTCATTAATGGCCAAAAGAATGAGTGGTTAAAATGGCCACCGGCGTTATTTTTAACCGTTGTTGCAATTTCTTTTGGCATTTGAGGGATTGCGGCAATCACTTGCTCTAAAGTCATACCCAAATATTTATCATGCCCGGTAAGTGCTGCTTTTAAATTATCAATATATGCTTGATGATGTTTATCATGGTGAATACGCATCGTGAGTTCATCAATATGAGGTTCAAGTGCATTGTAAGCGTATGGTAATGGTGGTAATTCGAATAACATACATTTTCCTTATACTACGTAAATTTCTTCATTTTCATGGGCCATTTGCAGTTGCTCACGTGCGATTTTTTCTTTAAAAAATGGATGCTTTTTTTGCAACGCAATGTGGTTTTGCAAATGCTGCACTTCATCTTTGAGTAATGATACTTCAAGCTGCACGCATTTAATTTCTTTACTCATCAATATAAGTGTAACAATACCATTGGTACCAATAAGATAATATCCGGTAAAAAGTGCAAGTTCAATTGCAAATGCAAAACGGCCCACATTTTTTTTGGCAAATCTCATTTTTAATCTCCTTTATTTTTTAGTGTCATAAAAAACACTCAAAAAAAGCAAATGTATTTATTTTCTATACATAAACATGTTTAGTTATAAAAAATGAGTTTTAAAGGAGATCAACATGAATAAAACACATACATTAATTGCAATAAGTCTATTAATTACTATTTCTGGTTTAGCAGAAGATCAAAAATCCGAATCTAATAAATCCTTCGATGAAGTGGTCTACAATTGGTCACGCACGTTTGCTGAAGTGTTTCAGCTTGCCAATCAAAAACATTATAAGGTAAGCAATGCTGAGCAGTGCATGATCAAATCAATTGATACTTTTTTAAATTGTATCGATCCGCATTCGAATCTCCTTGATCCAAAAACCTATAAAGCAATGATGGAAGCCACCAGTGGCGAATTCTTTGGCATTGGGATCGTGATTGATAATACACGTAATTCTAAAGATAAACATTTGATTATCATTGATACCATTCCCGATGGCCCGGCCGATAAAGCCGGCATTAAACCATTTGATAAAATTGTAGAAATTGAAGGTAAGGCTCTTGAAGGTATGCCTACTGATGAAGCCACTATGATGCTCAAAGGTGAACGTAACACTAAGGTGCATGTGAAAGTAATGCGCGATAAAGAGCCGGATATATTATCTTTTGATATCACGCGCGATGTGATTAAAGAGCAAAACTCGTTATGCTTCAATTTGCCTGATCAAAACATTTATTATCTCTCACTCAATATGTTTACCGATACGTCCGCGCGACAATTAGAAGGTTTGCTTGCTAAGGCCCATGAAAAACCATTCAAAGCGCTTATTCTTGATTTGAGAAATAATTCCGGTGGTCTTTTAAATGCAGCCATTGACATTGCCGGCTTATTTTTAGAAAAAGGAAGTTTAGTAGTAACCACTAAAGATAAACAAGGAAAAGTGACTGATGAATTTCGCACCACGCGCAATCCGATAGCTACGCATATTCCAATTTTTATTTTAATAAATAATTACACTGCTTCAGCCGCAGAAATTTTGGCCGGTGCTTTGCAAATTCACGCTGATAATGCAAAAAATGGTAATAAAAAAAATCATAATCCATTTGTTTTCTTAGTGGGTACCAAAACTTTTGGCAAAGGTTCTGTGCAAGAAGTGTTACCAATCAGCAATAATTGCGCGGTAAAAATTACTACTTCACTCTATTTTTTGCCTAATGATACTTCGGTACAAGCAGAAGGCATCACCCCCGATATTGAAATCGAACGTTGCATGCCACCCAGCGAATCACAACAATGGCTGGCTAAATTTTATGGCAGAGAGCAGGCATTGGCAAATCATATTAAACTCGTAGAAAAGAAAGAAGAGCAAAAAAAAGAAGATTCTAAAGATCGTATCAAAACGTGGACCGAGCGTGCACGCCAATCACTACTTGCAGACAACCAATTTAAAGATACTATCTATTTAGCAAATCTTGTTTCCATGGCACGCAATCAACCGAATCTACACATTAATAGCCGCCAAGAAGCTCTCAATTTTATTAATACGATTGTGGTACCAACTGCTAAAATTACACTTGATGAAGTGAAAATGGATAGAAAGTAATCTCCTACTCAACCGTAACGGATTTTGCCAAATTGCGCGGTTTATCAATTGGCCGATTCAGTTCACGCGCAATCTGATACACAAAAAATTGCATCAGGCCGGTCATGGCGAGTGGTGCAAGTAATGGTTTTACACACGGTAAAATAAATGCTTGATTGGCCAAAGCGATAAGCTCACTCTGCCCCTCAAAGGCAAATACCACTAAATGCCCATTGCGAGCTTTTACCTCTTGCGCATTAGAAAGCAATTTTTGATAAATTAGCGGATCTTGATGAGAAAAAATAAACACCGGAGTTTGCGCATCAACAAGTGCCAATGGTCCATGTTTTAATTCACCTGCGGGATAGCATTGTGCAAAAATATAAGAAATTTCTTTAAGCTTAAGCGTAGCTTCAAGTGCAAATGGATATCCAATATGGCGCCCCAAGAAAATAGCTTTTTTAAATTGTGAATAATAAGGAGCAAGTTTTTGGGTAATATCATGCCGATAATTTTCAATACTGTTTTCCAAAATTTCAGCAGCAACCATTAAATCTTCTTCAGCTTGTTGCAAGTGGATCGCATTAAAGATTCCCTTTTCTAATGCTAAACGGTGTGCCAACCAATAAAGAGCTGCAACTTGAGTTGAAAATGCTTTGGTAGAAGCAACCGCTATTTCTTGACCCGCTTGTGTGAGTAAAAAGCCATCCGCCTCGCGCACTAAAGTGCTCGAGGGCACATTAGTAAGCGCTACCGTTGGCAAATGCATGCTATTTACCAAGCGCAGACATTCTAAAGTATCAGCCGTTTCTCCTGATTGGGAAATAAAAATATAGGCACTATTTTTATCAGGAAAAAAT
>BTUB01000101.1:0-3068 GCA_045863215.1 Candidatus Babeliales bacterium
AATGCTTAATCTTTACGCTTTAAAGTTGGAAATAAAATTACATCTTTAATAGAAGTTGTATTAGTTAAGAGCATCGTAAGCCGATCAATACCTATTCCCACACCTACGGTTGGTGGCAATCCATATTCAAGTGCATGCACATAATCAGCATCATAGTGATGAGCCTCAGCATCACCACCCGTACGTGCGTCCACTTGTTGCTTAAATCGCGCTGCTTGATCAAATGGATCATTGAGCTCATTAAAGCCATTGCTAATTTCCATACCGGCAATAAACAGTTCAAAACGAGCGGCAAAATTTGGATTTTTTTCATCCCGTTTTGCAAGTGGAGAAACTTCGATTGGAAATTCGGTAACAAAGGTAGGATTAATTAATCTATGCTCCACAATTTTTTCAAAGAGTGCATAAATCTTCTCACCCCAAGATGCATTTTTATTTGCCATGGAAATGTTATGCTCTTTCAAGCGAATATCAATCATATCAGGCGCCACATCCGCATCCGAATAATGGCCATACTCAAGCACTGCATTTTTGATAGTAGTTTTTTTAAATGGTTTGCCAAAATCAATAGTAAGATCACCATAAGGCACTTGAAGATTCCCACATACATTTTTTACCAAGGTGCGTAACATATCTTCTACAAAATTCATGATAAAATGGTAATCATGGTGGGCCATATACATTTCAAGCATGGTAAATTCAGGATTATGGCGCGTTGAAATTCCTTCATTTCTGAAATTTCTATTAATTTCATAGACACGCTCAAAGCCCCCAACTACTAATCTTTTAAGATACAGTTCAGGCGCTATGCGCAAGTAAAAATCATTGTTTAAAGCATTATGATGCGTAATAAAGGGCCGCGCAGCTGCACCACCCGGAATAGGATGAAGCATCGGAGTCTCAACTTCCATAAAACCATGATCATCCAAATAATTGCGCATCATACGGATAACGTCAGATCGTTTTTTAAAGCGTTCACGGCTTGCTTCATTAGTAATCAAATCTAAATAGCGTTGGCGATAAATAGTTTCAATATCTTGCAGGCCATGAAATTTTTCCGGTAATGGATATAAAGATTTGCTTAAGAGTTTAAATTGTTCAACTTTAAGGGTAATTTCACCCATTTTGGTTTTAAAAGTAGTGCCCTGGGCCCAGATAATATCACCCACATCAATGAAATTTCTAAACTGCTCGTAAGCCTCTTGGCTCATATCATCCTGCTTAAAATAGAGCTGCAATTGTCCGGATGGATCTTGAATCACCACGAATGAGGCTTTGCCATGATGGCGAATAATACGAATACGGCCGGCTACCGAATAAGATTTAGCTTCCGTTTCTGAAAATTCATTTTTAACTTGTGCACTTTCTGCAGATACTTCTTGGGCCGTCGGCCATGGATTAATATGAGCCGCCTCCAAACCCTTTAATTTTTCAAAGCGCACCTGATGTTCGGAGGTTAAAGATTCTTGTTCGGCAGATAAAATAGGGTTTGGTTTGGTACTCATAGTTAAATTCTCTTATAAATATAATAATTTTCCTTTAGTATACCCCATTTTGCAGCTAACGCCTATGAATGTCTACACTACACCTATAGGTTCTATTTTGGTTTTTAGCAAGTAATATAAGGTGCTCGCAGTGAGTAATACCGCTTGAGCCCCCAACGTTACCCATGGTAACAAATATGAATTTTCCTCCATCCAGCGTAAAATATCTTTTCTTTTATAACACATTAATCTCTTTTCATATTCCATTTGGCTTAATGCTTTCTCTAATATTTCTTTAGAAAGAAACGCATAACCCTGCCGTTCAATAAAGGATAATTTATGAGCTATAGCAATAAGCGCTTGGAGTTGGCGCACTGAATATCCATGAGTCTTTACAACATATGTTCTTAAAACGTCTTCCTCATAAAACAGTTCTCGTGCATCACAGCAGGATTTAAGAATAGTAAAACGTTCTTGTTCTGTTGAAGTGGGTATATAAAGGATATTGCCCAAAAACCTATCTTTTAACTGATCTGGTATTTTTGTAGCATCATTGCACGTTCCAACAACTAAAATATGGGGATAATCCAAACACTTATCCAGCAACAGCCAAAGCGCCGATGCAACACTTGCATCGTTATTTCCCTGATTTTTGCGTGGTTCAGCTAAAATATTAATCTCATCAAGTACTAAAATCACGGCCCGTGTGGCAGTAAAAGCTGCTTCAAATATCTGAGTAAGATTAACAATCTCGGAATTTTGATATTCGGTGCCCAGCATAGGCGCTTTTACAAAAATCAGTTCTCTGCCTAGCTCTTGTGCCATTAACCGCGCAAGAGTAGATTTTCCGACACCCGGTGCCCCCACGAGCAAAATTCGTGAGGGCATAATGGTTCGATAATAATTGCTATCATAAAAAGTGCCATATCTTGACTGAGCTTCTTTAATAATGGCAACCAGATCCTTAAATCCTTGCGGAGCATTTTCAAATATGCACCGTGCAAGATTTGGGGACAATAAACTCATATCACAGGCATTTCGTATCATCTGCTGTTGCGTTTTTTCTAGATGAGAAGGTATTGAATTTTCATTATCTGTGTATGATAAAGAATAAATGAAAACACAACAGAGAACAGTAATCAAAAAGTATTTTAAACTTGAGATATGCATACGGATTCTATTTGAACTTTTGTTTCATCTTTTACGTCTTTATTTTTTGAAGAACTACAAAACGCAAATGCCACCAAATAAGTAAGTTGCAAGTTAATCATCACAAGCTCCCGCTCAACAAACGATAGCTTTCTTCCCTCCATCCATTCATTTATCAGATTGGTTCCAACAAAGAGTGCAAACGTTAAAATACCAAACCCGACAGGCGTGAATAAGAATTGCTTCCAAGAAGGTTTATCCTGAGAGAATTGATTTCTGCAAATGACTTTTTCATCTTTTCCTAAACCAGTCTCTAGCGTAGCATTATACGATTCACAATTTGTAAGTTGCGTAGTAAAGATGGAAAAAAATATTAAATTAAATAAAAAAAACTTTTTATAATACTTATTCATAATATATGACCATTAAATCAAT
>BTUB01000102.1:0-3026 GCA_045863215.1 Candidatus Babeliales bacterium
TTCGCGACCATTATTTTGGGTGACCTTATTGAGCAAATTGGAAAGAAAGAACCATTCAAAGCGCCGCCCAGCAAGGGAATATTTCCAGAACTTGAGGATCCTCAGTTTCTCCAACCAACTATACCCGCATCTGCTACACCAACAGCCCATCCGAAGGGACTGAGTAATATCGGTAATAGCTGTTTTATGAATGCATCATTGCAAAGTTTATATACGCTTAATGAACTGAATACTAATTTAATCAATCGAATCGGCACACAATATTACCCGATTGATACTTTTGGTGCCGAATACATAAAATTGATTCAGTTAATGCGCACTCCATCGGCCGGCATTATCGAGCCAAAAGCGGTCTGCCATCGAGGCTGGAAAAAGATGGGCTTTAATCCACTTACTCAGCAAGATAATGATGAATTTATTATTGCTCTTTTAGATGAATTACTTGGAAATCCCAATGATCCACTCAGGAAGCTTTTAGAAATTCGAACATGGACATTTCTTAAGGATAAACGCCAAAAAGAAAACTCCAATCTATTACTTTCATTGCCTGCCAATTGCCCAACTCTTGATCAATGCCTTAAGAATTATTTTGCTGTAGAAAAAGTTGAATGGGGAAAACCGATTGAATTAGTAGACAAGCAAGAAAAATTAGTAAAAACAGGCAAGTATCTGATAGTTCACTTAAAACGCAACGCATGGGACAGAGAAAAACAAACACTTGCCAAATTAGCAGACCCTATTCCATTTCCCATTACTAATTTGGATCTTAATCCTTATACCATTCCCGGAGTTAAACTTCCTTTATATCGTCTCAATGCAATCGTGATCCATGCCGGATCAGCACGTGGGGGCCATTATACTGCCTATGTGCGGTATGAGAATAGATGGTATTTTGTAAATGATTCACAAGTTACCCCAGTATCCCCACAATTAATACAACAAATAGCGCAACGTGGATATGGATCGGCAGCGGATCAAACACCTACCACCCTTTTTTATGAGGCAATCCAATAATTACTCAAGAGGTACATAAATTGAGGTGAATTCTTTTGCCGCATCAATAAGATCTTCTTTGATATCATCAGTAAGATCTTGTGAATCGTAAATGGTATCATACAGGGGCTTATACACTGATTTAATATAACTCACAAATTGTGTGGCAAAATGATGCACATGCTTAATTGCAATCTCATCTAAGAAATTCTCTTTGAGCAAAAATAGCATTAAAGATTGATCCACAAAATTATAGGTGGTGTATTGTGGCTGCTTGAGCAGTTCAATAATACGTGCACCGCGTGCCAGTTTGCGCTGAGATACTTCATCAAGCTCAGTACCAAACTGCGCAAAATCAAGCAATTCATGATATTGAGCTAGCTCTAAGCGCAATGCTTTGGTCATTCTCTTTATCGCAGCGGTTTGTGCAGCCCCACCCACACGCGAAACAGAAAGCTCCACATTAACTGCCGGCCGCATCCCTTGATTAAATAAACGCGTATCTAAAAATATTTGGCCATCAGTGATAGAAATTAAATTAGTGGGCACATAGGCAGTAATATCATCACTTTGAATTTGCACAATCGGTAATGCAGTAATAGATCCTCCGGAACCCAATTTCCCCGCACGCTCAAGCAATCGCGAGTGCAAATAGAATACATCACCAGGATATGCTTCACGGCCCGGAGCACGGCGCAAAAGCAATGACATTTCACGATATGCAACTGCATGATTTGATAAATCATCATAAATTATCAATACATCTTTGTGCTGATCTCTAAAATATTCTGCGATCGTACATGCTGAATAGGGTGCCAAATATTGATTAAGTACCGCTTCACTCGAATCAGCACTTACCACAATGGTATATTCTAAGGCGCCTTTATCTTCTAATTCTTGAATAATACGTGCCAAATTTGCTTGGCGTTGCCCAATAGAAACATAAATACAAATCACATTTTGATTACGTTGATGCACAATCGTATCAAGTACTACTGATGTTTTACCGGTATTGCGATTGCCGATAATTAATTCACGCTGACCACGACCCACAGGCACCAGCGCATCGATTGCCAAAATTCCGGTCTCCAGCGATTGATTTACCGGGCTTCGCTCAGTGATGCCGGCTACTGCGGCTTCAACAGGACGATACTCTTTGGCATCTATTGAGCCAAGCGCATCAATAGGTTTGCCTACGGCATTCAATACTCGGCCCAACATTGCCGTATCTACCGGAACTCGAAATACATCATTGGTGCGTTTTGCAACTTCTAATTCGGCAACAGGAATTGTATTATCCAATAGAAAAATCGCTACAGAATCTTCATCAAGATTAAAGATGATTCCACTATTGCCGCCTTCAAACTCAATTAATTCTCCATACATGGCTTTTTTTAAACCATGCACTAAGCAAATATTATCGCCAACTTTGATAACCAGGCCAATCTCTTGTAATTTTTGATCACCCAATCCCTTGAGTGCATTTTCAAAAAGAGAAACTAAATCAGTAGTTTTTATTTCCATAAGAGATTCCTTACCCAATCAAGCTTGCACGAATTCTTTTCAATTGTTGCGCAATAGAGCGTTCCCACTGCAACTCATCATTTTGCATACGAAGACCTGCGATTAATTTTTTATCAATATCATATATGGCTGTGATAGTAGCACCTGTTTGATCTATTAAAAACTGCTGCAAAACTTTTTTTTGTGACTCATTTAATTCAGTGCTACTAGAAATAGAAAATAATTTGATATTATGCTGCAGCTGATAATAACTTTTTACCTGCTCCAGCACCGGCAAAAGAAGTTCAGATCTTTTTTTACGAATAAGCACTTCAACCAAAATTTCAAATGCCGGAGATAAATCAAATTTTTTAATGATACTTTCTTTTAAAGCTTCAAGTTTTACGCTTGAATCTAATAAAGGAATTTTTAAAAAGGTAATTATTTGCGGATGTTGTCTCAGAAAATTAATTCCATGAGACATATTTTCAATATCTGAATAAGTTAATGGGAATACATTCAAAAAAGCA
>BTUB01000103.1:0-3002 GCA_045863215.1 Candidatus Babeliales bacterium
AGTAGATCCGAATAAAATATTACCTATGACGTATCTGTGGGCGCGTCAGCATTATAAAGATGGCGTGGCCAATAATTGGACACCCGAAGAAATTTCCATGCAAAAAGATGTTGAGCAGTGGAAATCGCAAACGGTGCTTTCAGAAACTGAACGCCGTATGGTGCTTTATAATTTAGGATTCTTCTCAACGGCAGAATCATTAACGGCAAATAATTTAGTGCTCACGGTATACAAGCACATAACTAATCCAGAATGCCGCCAATATCTATTGCGCCAAGCTTTTGAAGAAGCAATTCATACTGATACATTTATTTATTGCTGTGATTCATTTGGATTAAATCCAGATGATATTTATAATATGTATGAAACTATTCCTTCTATTAAAGAAAAAGATGATTTTGTAATCAAACTTACCACCTCTTTAATGGATCCAGTATTTGCGCCAAATTCTTTGGCTAATATTCAACAATTCTTGCATGATTTAATTGGCTATTATGTGATCATGGAAGGGATTTTCTTCTATGCAGGCTTTGCAATGATGCTTGCTTTAAAGCGCCAAGGTAAATTAGTAGGTGTTGGTGAGCAATTTGAATATATCATGCGTGATGAAAGTCTTCATTTGGCATTTGGTTGCGATCTAATTAACACAATCAAAACTGAAAATCCACAAGTGTGGACCCCGGAATTTCAGCAGGATATTGTGGAATTGATTAAACATGCGGTAACTCTTGAGAAAAAGTATGCATTTGATGCCTGCCCGCAAGGCGTGCTGGGCATTAATCCAACCCAATTTTGTGAGTATGTGGAGTATATTGCCGATCGCCGTTTAGAGCGCATTGATTTGCCAAAAGTTTATGGCACTATCAATCCGTTCCCGTGGATGTCTCAAGCTGTTGATCTTAATAAAGAAAAGAACTTCTTCGAAACCCGCGTAACCGAGTATCAAACAGCCGGTTCATTGGAGTGGTAGAATTCATTTTTTGTGAAACAAAATAAAGAGGCGGCTTTTTTTAAGGGTCGCCTTTATCTTTTAGAACTTAATTTTATAATCATTTTTCCATACATGTTCATCGATAGGCCATTTACCAGGCTTAATATCTGGATGTGAACGTTTTGCAAGTGCAAATGCAACATGATCTGCAAGTTCTGATGCCGCATATATTGCCAGGCAAGTTCCTACTACATAAGTAGGAGTAGTAACACACTCTGGAGAATTTGCTTCCCACATACTTCCTATGGCCCATCCAATAAGGGTACCTATTCCACCATAAAATACACTAGCGAGTTTACCTCTGGGAACTATGGTGCCTATAAAAGTTCCAGCTCCCGCTAAAGTAACTTTTGAAGTGGTATTTAGCAACTCCTGATTTTTATGAGATAGATAGTTTATTGCAAGTGTCGTTCCTATAAAACTTCCTCCAATTGCCAATGATTTAAATTTAAAATGACTAAGATATCTTTGAGGAAGAGTGTGCGTAGCAGTATTAAATTTCTTTTGATATTCTTCTTTTTGCGCAGATGTTAAACGAGTATTTTGAAGTGAAATATCAATATCAAGTCCTTCAGATCGTATTTTTGCAAGCTCTTTAAAAAATGATTCATCGATACAGCTGATGGGATTATTATCAAGATTAATGGTAATTGGGTATCCCTCTTGTATGTGCATATTTTTAAATACATCGCCGGTTAAGGTTGTCAGGCGTTGATTGTTAATATTAAGCTCTGAAGTTTTCCTATACAAATCATCGATATCATCTAAAGTGCAATAGGGATACACTTTATACCATTGATTCTTTTCATCTTGATACCAGCCATTATTATTAAGTTGAATACCATTGGTAGAAAGATTTTTATTGTTAAGAAGGAAATATTGATAATTAAAAGTATGAGTCTTTCTGTGTTCTGCTAAATGTTTTGGTGATGCAAAATGTGGTTTGGCTAATTGTCTGATATATTTTTTGTATACTTTAGCATCAGAAGTATCATTTCCTTGATCTTGCATTAATGGCCATAATTCATTGGCAATGAGATACAGAATATTACGTGGTGCCAGGGTATAATTGGCAAGTTCAAAAAAATCCAAATCCTGCGGTATATTTTTAAGCTCTTTAATCGGATCCTTAATAAGGTGTGCGAGTTTAATAATTGAATTTTTCTTTAAAAATCTTTTTTGATTAGGTTTCACATCTGAAAAATCTAGTGTGGATGGAGTATTAAGTTTGTCTTCGTGCATTTGGAATGATTCACATTGTAAAAGTGCTGTTGATAATTCAGAAGTTAATTGAAATTCTTTCCCTTCAGAATCTTTAATGGTAACTGCTTTTTTGGGAATAAGTGGTTTCTTTAAAAAAGCATAAGAAACCGATAATCTATTATAAGAACAAGAAGGGCAACCTTTTTTCTTAGAAGGTGGTTGAGAAACTTTTGCAATTTTATACATCTTCTTTAGTTGTTCATCAGTAAGTGTCAGTCCAGTATCTCTCAAGCGATACAGTATCCTATCCTTTTCATGCCTATTATTTTGTGCTGAATGTAAAATAGCGTGAGCATCTTGAGCGCATATAAAATTTTTGCAACAGTTGGTGATGCAACGTTCATTTTGAGGAATATTTTCTGCTAATGTATGGCATACTGAGCACACATCGTCTGCATTAATACTGTTTGTTTGGATACATTCGTGGTCTTGAACTAATGGTGCATCCATCGCCAAAGCGGCTGGAGTAAAAGTAGTTACGAATGCTAAAAATAATAATTTAAATTTCATACAACCTCCAAAAAAGTGATTGTTTCTACTTGTTATAAGATTATCAAATGGTAATTATTTGTCAAGGTGGGAGGACTGCCCTTAATATGGAAAAAATGCTTTACTATACCCCAAAATCGCATAAAACAGGCTAAATTTGCAATTTATGGTTTTTTTAGAGGAAATGGCTCCAATCGTTTAGATTTTGATTTTAAGGCTGCCAGAGGGTCAAAAAATTAGTTTTTTGATAGCCCCAAAT
>BTUB01000104.1:0-2933 GCA_045863215.1 Candidatus Babeliales bacterium
GAGGCCTTAAAATTAAGCACTAAAGGTAATGATAACACTGCGATCGGTGCACAATCACTTCCGGAGCTTACTGGCAGTTCACGCAATACCGCCGTTGGCTCCCAAACATTATTTGATGCTGATGATGTTGATGATTGCACTGCCCTTGGATATGCCGCATTGCATGAAAATGAATCTAATGCCATTACGGCTGTAGGATCATTCGCTATGCATGATAACACTGTCGGAATAAGCAATACCTGTGTCGGTTTTAAAGCAATGCAAAAAAATATTATTGGTTCTTTTGATACTGCGGTAGGAAACTATGCAGGCCAATATAATGTAAGTGGTCAATTTAATACCGCACTTGGATATGCAACCTTGCAGTATAATTTACTTGGTTTTAATACCGCAGTCGGTTCGCTTTCCATGGCTTTAAATACTATTGGATTATTAGACACCGCCGTTGGCTTTGCATCTTTGGGATATAATATTTCTGGCCTATTTAATGTCGGAGTTGGTGCACAATCTTTGGCATATAATCAGATTGGCTCATATAACACCGGTTGCGGCTACGATACTTTAAAATATAATCAGTCTTTTTGTAACACCGCCTGCGGTGCTGAAGCTCTCGGTTATAATATTTTAGGCATTTATAATACTGCTATGGGCTACAATGCTATTCGTTATACTGCTAATGGTTATTATAATACTGCCATTGGAACTCAAGCGATGGAGGGTTCAATATACGATATATTACTACCGAACACTGATAATACTGCGGTTGGCTACTCAGCATTGCGAGTAAATCAAGGGGACTTCAATACTGCTATAGGAAGTAAAGCTCTTGTTAATAATACGACAGGCCTATTCGAGGTGGCTGTTGGCTCTTACGCACTCGCAAACAACTTAGATGGGGATTACAATACGGCCATAGGCGGTGCTTCATTGTATAAGAACCTATCAGCAAGTTACAATGTTGCTGTGGGTGCAATTGCGTTGCCTGCAACAATAACTGGGACTTGCAACATAGGAATCGGATTTTATGCTGGGGATGGAGTAGGGGCTAAAGGAAGTTACAATTGTATTATTGGGTATTATTCTGGAAGTGTTACAAAAGCCGGGGCAAACGATTTAATCGCCAACAGCATTCTCGGGAATTATGCAGTAGTGACAGGAAATTACAATGTTATTTCTGGATATTACGACAAGACATATGGTGATTACAATGTTTGTATTGGGTTTCAAACACGTCTAGGAGATCCAGTAGTTAATAATACTAATTGTATAGGCATTGGAAGCTATACTACATTCGAAGCTAAAGTCCCAATGGAGAGATCGATAGGGATTGGCAATGCTGTTTATATACAAGGAAGCGGAATGACATGCGTTGGTTCAAATTCGACTTCGTATGGAGCCAATAATTGTGTCTTTGGATACCGAGCAAATTGCGGCGGGAAGGCGACAAGTGTATATCGTTCAGTTGCAGTTGGCTATAATGCTTCTGCTACTAGTTACAATGTTTCTATGGGAGCCGAATCTCTTTCCACTGGTAGTTATGCAGTTGCAATTGGACTAGATGCACAAGCAACAGTAGCAGCTGGTAGCGGTCAAATAGCTATTGGATCTAAAAGCAGGGCAGCTGCAGAGGGCGATATAGCCTTGGGCTATGAAGCTAAAACAGTAGGAGGGTTTGATCCCACGACTGCCAGTATTGCAATTGGCTATAAGGCCGCTGTTACGGGGGAAGGAATTGCTATTGGTTCTGGCGCTGCAACGACTGGTAAATATTCTATTGCTTTAGGTGCAGGGGCTAAAAATGATAATGGAGGAGTTACTATAGGTAATATTTTGCAAACGCCACCTAGTTATTTTTATGGTATGCGTCCATTGGTGCCGCCGATTGTTAGTCCCTTTTATGCATTTGTGCAAATAGATCCGCTTACAGGAGAATTGATATATGGAACATGTCCGAAATGCATTGCTTCAATTCCATTTTCTGCAGAAAGCGATGAAATATTAGAAGATGAGAGTTTACAGCGATCATTCACAGAAAAATTTTCAGATCTCGAATTAAAATTATTTAAAAATAAAGACTCTGCTAATATTCAGCTGGGTTTAATAAAAGAAGATGTTGAAGAAATTTGGCCCGAACTAATTGGAACAAGTGTAGATGCTTATAATAATACTCAATTCTATGTAAAGCAGGATATGCTATCTGCGGCTGAAATGAAACTTATTATGTCACATAATCAAGAAATTCGTGAATTAAAACTAAGAATAAGAGAGTTAGAAAGTGAAGTATCTGAAATTAAGGAATATTTAAAATCAGGAATATAGTTTAGTTCTAACTTAAATTAGTTTTATGAGGTCATTTAAACTTATTCGGGATGCCAAATTTTTAGAATTACTGTTTTTTCCAAAATGAAAAGCCTTTTTTTGGTTTTTTATTCACAGTAACTGTTTCGCGAACATCGGTATCAAAATTAATACTAAAATCCGATTTATATCCATCAATAATAGCATTTAAGTTAACTTGTTTTTGATGGGAGATATCTATAGTATCCATTTTGATCAATTCTTTAAGCATCGAGTCACCATACACCCCGACCATAACGCGTAAAGTATTGTTATTCAGTGTATGTACAATTTTAAGAGCTATTGTAGGTAATGAATCTTTAAAAATTAACAACGCATGACGTTCGTTCGAATCTGCTTGATATTCAAGTGGAATATTCTTTTTAATGTGATTATGATCTTTATTTAATACTATATTTTTAAAATCAGCGGAGAATTTTTTTGATAAGGGCACAGAACTATAATGAGCTTCCATAGTTAAATCTTTACCTGTTCTATTCATAATTTCCTGTAATCTTATTGCGACAGGTAATTTTTTTGGGTTTTCCATAGAAAGCACAGTGGAGGAAATGATCCAGGAAAATATTAATAATCGT
>BTUB01000105.1:0-2930 GCA_045863215.1 Candidatus Babeliales bacterium
GTTGAAAATAGCGATTACAACCTATACCTAGCAAAAGAAAAAATAAGCGCAACCACGTTTATTGATATTCCCAAAATAGAGTGCCTTGAACATCCGCAATGGAACATCAATAGATTTGTTGCACAGTTGCGCAACAACCTATTCAACTCTTTGCAACGTACTACAAATAAAGAAACTTTTGCGCTCTTTTCTTCCATATTTTTAGGGAATAGAACTGCAGTTAAACAGCAGATGGATTACGCCAAAGAACCATTTAAAAATTGGGGAATAAGCCATTATTTGGCTCGCTCTGGTTTGCATTTGGTGATCTTTGGATTAGTTTGGCATTTTATTTTGGGTTTCTTGCCACTCATGTTTTTTGGGAAACAGCTCTTTTTATTGCTTTTGGTAATTTGCTATACGCTCCTTTCATGGCCCAGCGTTTCATTTAATCGTGCACTCATTATGTTTTTAATTGCAAAATTCTGTCTGCTAAGCAAAACGCGATTGCATTATATACACCTCATTTGCCTTGCTACAAGCATGGTACTCATTTGCAATCCTCTACAACTCTTTTATTTAGATTTCCAATTAAGCTTTGGGCTCACTTTTGCCCTTGCTTGGTTTACCCATATCCAGCACCATAAAAAACAGGTCTCATAAAAAAGTATTGTGCGAAAGTCATTCCATTTTATACCTTTAAATAAGAATAAATTACCATTGAGGGGAGTAGGACATGGTACACTTTATTATACACAGCATTGTTACGTTTCTTTTTTTAGGAATTTTTTACGAATCATCATTACATGCTAAGCAGACCAGAAAACCTTGGACTGTGATCGTTTTTGCGGCCGCAGACAATAATTTAAGAGATTTTGCTCCACGCAATCAAAAACAAATGTCTGTTATTGGTTCAAATGATTCAGTAAATATGCTCATGCATATGGATATTCGTCTTTCAGGCAGCAAAAAAATGAGTCGCCGATTCTATATTGAGAAAAATAACCCTGTTCAAGTAGAAATCACAGAAAAAACGCCTATGGATAGCGGCGATCCCGCAACATTAATTTCCGCATGCAAATGGGCAATTGAAGAATACCCTGCCGATCATTATATGCTCATTCTTTGGAATCATGGCACCGGCATAATTGACCCGTATGGAAGACGCCAATTTGATACTAATTTTATGTTCCATTTTAATGCAGAAACAAATAACTTTGAGCTTGATCGAACCATAGGATTTATCGATCTTATTGAAGCACTTGATGATAAAGGAATTTGCTGGGATGATAGCACAGGCAATTATCTAACCAATCAGAAATTAGAGCAAGCACTTTCTGAAATTGTAACCAATCAACTACATGGCCAGAAATTCGATATCATTGCATTTGATGCTTGCTTGATGTCTATGCTCGAAATTGCGGAAATCACAAAAAGATACGCAACAATTCAAATTAGTTCTCAAGAAGTTGAACCGGGACCGGGGTGGAAGTATGATGAAGCATTTTCTATATTTAATACCTATAATCCGAGCAAAAAAGATATCGCAGTAAATATTGTAAATGCGTTTGCAAAAGCATATAAGCCTTCGCAAGGACACCCAGGCTTTATTGATTATACTCAATCGGCTCTTGATCTTACCATGATTGAAGAACTGGAAAAAAATGTTGATGATTTGGCAAAAGTTTTAATCAGAGCACTTGATTCTGATAAAGCCCATATTTATAAAAATATAATTGCATTAGCACGTGCAAAAAAAAATATCACCCACTTTAACGAGCCAACCTATATTGATTTACATCATTTTTACACCAACCTATTAAAAAACTTACATGAGACCTTTAAAACACTCGATCTTACGGAGCTGCAGCTCATGCGTACTCTTGAAACAGGGCTTGCACTATTTAAAAAAGTAGTAATTCATTCTGTTTCGGGATCAAATTTACCTCATGCCAAGGGAATATCTATTTTCTTTCCAGAAAAAAGAATCCACCCTTCTTATAAAAAAGCCAATTTTGCAAAAAATAATTGGATCAATTTCTTGGCAAAGTATGTTTTGAATCACTCATAAGCTATATCTTCTTCGTTCGCTTTGAGCAAACCGAAGTGAGTTGAGAAAATTCTGCTATACTAAACAAAAATTAAACAACTTCTTGATTCCGCCGTCGCTAAAGCTATGGCGGATGCAGTCGGCTTTATTCGCCTACCGGCCCAAGCTTCAGGCTTCGATAGGCTTGACGTATGGAGGATCATGCCGAGGCTGGGAAACAAAACGAAGTAAAGGATTGAATGGATATTAAAAAATATAAACAACAACTTCTTAATAAATTGTATGCCCCCTATATTAACTGCACCGAATGTCCACTGGGAAAATTGGGCAGAATAAATGTAGTTTTTGGCGAGGGAAATCCTGATGCACAACTCATGTTTATCGGCGAAGCACCGGGGCAAGATGAAGACCGCCAAGGTAGACCATTTGTAGGTAGATCAGGAAAATTGCTCACCAAAATTCTTGAGCTCGCAGAAATTAAACGCGACGATGTTTTTATTAGCAATGTGGTAAAATGTCGCCCCCCAAATAATCGCAAACCCATGGAAAAAGAAGCCTCCATTTGTACTAATTTATTTCTTTTTAATCAAATAAAAATTATACGCCCTCAAGTAATCTGCACTTTGGGAGCAAGCGCACTTCAAGGGTTGCTCGATAGTTATGAAATAAAAATTTCTCAGGTGCGAGGTAAGCCTATTGTGGCACAAATCCTGCCAAATATTATTATAATGCCCACTTTTCACCCCGCATATATACTCAGAAATCCAAAAGAAATGCAGGCAATGTTTGATGATATTTTAAAAGCAAAAAACCTTTTAAAAATATCAAAAAACTAACCTAAATAGTCGATTTGTGCAACAAACGTGCAACGCAAAGACCAAATACACTCTGGTGCTTTTTT
>BTUB01000106.1:0-2804 GCA_045863215.1 Candidatus Babeliales bacterium
CAAATACAGCAAATTTTGCACCATTATTTAAAAAAGTATAAACATGATTGTGATAAAAAATGTCAGCAATTTATTGCTCGCCTACTTAAAACGGGCGAAGCACGAAGCATTGAAGGTACGGTAGAAATGGCGTATTGGGATGCTTATTTCCAAGAAGATCGGAAAATTACTCAAAAAAATTTGGAAACGATAATTAAAAAAAGTAATGAAAATAAAAAAGCACTTGAAATAAAAAAAGAAAATTTACCCGCTAGAGAACTAAACAGCTGGGAAAAAGCAGCTTATGGCGGTGCCTTAGCCGGTGGTGCTGGAGCTTGCATAGGCGGTATTGCGGGAGGCATAAATCACTTAGACCAAGTTGCCCAAAGACACGGGGGATGGGAAAAGTTTTGGGAACATGACATAAAGCCTAAATTGGGTTTTCTTCACTTTATAATTAAAGTATTGAATAAGTAATTTTTTAATGAATTTGAGGACTTATGATGTTTCCTTCATTCAAATATAAAGCAATCACGACAACGGTTTTTGCAGGATTATTTTTATCTCAAGCATCTTTTACATTACCTAGAAAAAATGTATTCGACACTTGTATAGAATTATCATTGTATTTGGCTTATTTGGGACTTGCAGGATATATTATAGACAACATCTGTCAAAATACCCCAACATTATGCGAACAAAATAGCTGCGATGAAAAACATCTTCAGTATATAGAAGATAGAATTAACCAATTCAAGTTCATATTGGAAAGTCCTAGTGAAAATGCGCTCATTCCTTTTAGATCTGAGTTAAAAGAACATTATGACAGAATTTTAAAAAATCGACATGAAATTTCAATATTTTTTGAACGCAACACTCCGTGCCAACCCTGGGCCTTGCTTAGCATAGAAATAGAGGAACAGTTGAATTCTCTCCATTCTTTCAGATCAAAATTATATACAAGAGTGTTTACAAAACTAGATTCTCAATCACTTTCACATGAACAAGCATTACAATTTTTTGACAGAATACAGAAAGTTGAAGACCTACTGATTGCTATTAAAAATACTTTTCAAGCATATCCATCATTTCAAAGCGAATGCTATCAAGCACGACAAGAAAAAATCGGTGCTTTTATAATACGTCAGGTAGGTATACTTACATGTCTATACCTAATTAATACGCAGGGAAAATATTTAGGTAAGTATTGCAGTTAAATAATACTTTCTATTTGACACAATTTATTATGCTCAAGTATGTTAAAAACATCTTGGCAAGACCAATAAAAAAGGATCTTTAATGAATACTCGCATGCTATTAATCGCACTCTTACTATCTTTGAGTGCACTTTCCAGTTATTCAACTACTGATGTAGAATCAGCAATTCCCACTCGGGGAAAAATTTACCATCCGGGCTCTGATCAACAATTTCATGAGGTACTCAATCAATTTGATCTGGTAGTAGTTGATTTTTATGCCGATTGGTGTGGGCCCTGCAAGCAGATGCATAAAGTAATCGAAGATTTGGCAACAGATAAAGAGTGCGAAGACATTCTTTTTATCAAAGTAAATACTGATCATCATCGCAGCCTTTCAAATCATTTTAATATCCACAGCTTGCCTACCATCATATTTTTTGTTGATGGACGCCCTATTCGCACATTGTATGGCTATCAAAATAAAAGAGATTTAAAAACAGCCATTAAAAGTGCTTTTAGAATGCCAAGCGCTTAGCAATCATTATTTTTATCTTTGGTAACAAGATACGTAATAACTGCTGAAGCAACGGTACCAACAACACTCACAACTCCTCCTACTATTTCTGATCGCAATTTAGCACTTTTCGTATCAGTTAATTTTTCTGATAACAATCTATACGCAATGCTTTCCAGTTCATCTAATCCTTTATTCACTTCGGGATCTTTTACTAATGCATTGAGTACTTCTAAAGCTTTGGGTGGGCGCGCGCTAGTAAGCTGCGGGCTTCTTTGTATATCTTCTGTTCTTTTTGTTCTGGCTGTTTCATGATAACACGAAGCATCATGAAGTACTCTAACCACTTTTTTAGCATTCTCTCGTTTAATCTCTTTTGGACTCGCTTGCGGTGAAGGGGGTGGGCTGTTATGTGCCTTTTTGAATTTGTTTATCATTCGTTTTTTTATTTGACAAATATCCATATCCTTATGCTCACGAAGATACATTAAATAAAAATCAAACATTTTCTCAAAATCAGGCTCACTTTGATTACTTTGATTGCTCGATCCTTTTTCTAAATCAGGAGTGGTGCTTGCCTTTTTTTGATTTGATATATCTCGCGTAATGGCCCCCAAATTAAGAGCAGGCACTTCCGGCATATAAATAATTGAAGCCCGTTTTTCTTCTTTTTGTGTAGCATTCACAAGCTGAATGCCTCTTTCATTCAGAATCCGAGCAAGTTCATCTAAATTTTTAACCACAATTTTTCCTTCCTGCTCCAAACGAGCGGTATTTAATTGCGGTGAATCTTTGCGATGCAATTCTATATTTTCCAAAAAAGACTTTTGTCCTTTTGAGCCAGAACCAGAATCGCTTGAAGAATAGGAAGAGGTCCCACGATCTTTCTCTTTTACCGGTGGCTCAAAGGCAAACAAACTGCTCATACTACATATGATTCCTACTAATATCTTCTTCATACCCTATCCCCTTTATAGTTAATTTTCATGTATTATGATAATTAATTACAAACATGAAAATCAAATAAGCTGAGAAGCTTCAAAAGAAAGCCTTTTAAAATAATTACTCTCAGAGCCAAACATTTCTACTTGAAAACATTTGGGGCTATCAAA
>BTUB01000107.1:0-2739 GCA_045863215.1 Candidatus Babeliales bacterium
TTTAATCGGTCGAGGCATTTGGGGCAAGCCGTGGAAACTTAAAGAACTTCGTGAACATTCTTTGGGTAATCCGTATCAGGTGCGTCCGGTAGAAATTTTGGAATATGCGCTTAAACATTTAGATTTTATGCTCTCATATTATGGCCCGCATGGGCTTTATGTGTTTCGTAAACATGTGCCCTTTTATATTCGCGGTCTTCCTGATGCTTCTGTTTTGCGCCAAAAATTGGTAACTTCAACATCAATTGATGAAGTGCGGCATGTTTTTCATGCCAAAATAGGTGCAGAGTATGAGAAAGCGATCTAAAAAGAAGATATTATTGCTTGCCGTTAGCTTGATTGCCGGTTTTTTTGTATACCGTTCTTGCATGCATCCTGGTGGCGTTATTGAGCGGTGTGGCTCAATAATTGTTTATCCCATGTTGGTAGTGCAGCATAAAATAGTATCTCCCTTAAAATCCTACTTTCAAAATCGTAAAACTGTTGCGGAACTTGAACAGCAGTTGGCAGATTTGCAGGAGCAACATCATATAATGCTGGCGCAAAATATTGAATTGCACGGCATGATTAGCTATGCGCAGGATACTCAAGAGCTGATTGAGTTTAAAAAACAGTATGATTTTAGTACAGCCGTATTGAGCCAAGTGCTGGTAAAAAATTTTTCGGAGCAGGCTCATTTTTTCTTGATAGATAAAGGAAGTAATGTGGGTGTAGCAAAAGATATGGTGGCTCTTTATAAAGATTGTTTAATAGGCAGAGTAGTAGAAGTATATCCCCGCTATAGCAAGGTAATGCTCATTTCTGATCAATCATGCAAAGTGGCCGCCTATTGCGCGCAAAGCAAAGCAACTGGCATTTATCAAGGTGATAATCAAGAGTGGAACTCGAGGCTTAATCATGTGAGCCATTTGGCGCAACTTGAGCCGGGAGAGCTGATTCTTTCTAGTGGTGATGGTATGATCTTTCCGCGCGGATTTGGAATCGGAAAAGTAAAATCATTCCAAAATGATGGCTTATTTCATCACGTGGTGGTTGAGCCGTTGGTTGATCTGCACGCAATTAATCATTGCTATTTAGTGCAAAAGACTGCGACCTAGCGTAGTAGATGTCTGTATTTTTCCGGAAAATAATGCCAATGAAAAGTACTTTTATGTATTGTTTGCACTTCAATTAAGCTATAACCTTGTTTTGCACAATCTTGCGCGGTCCACTCTTGAATATCTTTGGCAGTTGCAGTGGGCCCGATTCCCCATATACGTATAAATTCGAGCACAAGAGGGCGCTGTATTTCTTGCCTTTTTACCGTTACTAATGCCGTATAATGGTTCACGGTTGTAGGAATTTGATACAGTGCATGAGTGATAACGATGGGGCGTTGCGAAAGGGTAATATGCTTTGTTGCGCCTAATTCGTATCCGTGGCGTGCACATTCTTGCGTGATCGCATGCGCAACATCATCTGTTTCTTTCTGATGATCAAATGAGAGCACGATATCTTTTTCTAACATACCTGTGGTAACCAGTGCTAACACTTTGTATCTAATTATCTGACTATGGTCACCTTCAATTATTGCTAAAGTAGTTATGAAAGTGCATAAAAGAAGACCCATTAATGTCATTTTGTTCATTGTGATCCTTCTTATTGATGTTAACATTTGAATACGTATACCTGCAGGTTATCTTGTATTAATTGTTGTGGCAATTTAGAGTGATGATTATGAATTAGTACTAGAAGCATACGATATCTAAATTATTAAAAAAGGAAAATTATGAAGTCAAAAACGCACATGGCTCAGGCGATTGTATCTGTTCCGGCCCAAATCATTTTTTTGATTATCAGTTTTATTCTTTTTGTCGCATTTTTATACAAACCAATTACTGATTTTCATCCGGTAAATAATCGGCCATTGATTCACGAGGCTTCTCAACAAGAACAAGAAATGCCCTCAGTTAAGACAGCCATACGGATTAAAATTGGATTAAGTATCACCGATTTTTTAACGTTTGATGTAATAAAAAATGAGTTTGAGATAAACGGGATTATTTGGTTTATCTTTGATCCTAATCAAATATCTCAAGAAACGATTGAAAAATTTGCTTTCACTAAAGGTGATATTACGTATAAATCGGATCCGGTAATTACCAATATTGATACGCATACACGCAAAGCGCTTTATTTTATTCGCGTGAAATTTAGCACCATTCCTAATTATAAACGTTTCCCACTTGATGATCATTATCTGTTTTTGAATGTAATCAACGCAGATTTACTGTCAGAAAATGTTGCTTTTGTGGTTGATGAATATACACTTTCGCCTAATTTGTACGCAGCAGGCTGGAAAATTGTGAGGCATGAAGCGCGCGCAGGATATGGCAAAACGGAAATTAGCCAAAATGAAACTATTGTGCAGCCCAAAGTGAGTTTTTCTATCGGAATATCAAAGCAAGATTATCGCCAATTGTTGATTATTATGCTTCCGCTCTTGCTTATTTTTTATTGTGGAATTTTTGCGTTTTCAATTAAAGAGCTTGATCAGGCCATTACGCTCGTGGTTGCCAGCATTACCGGGCTCACCGCCTATAGTTTTGTGATACAAACTTTATCGCCCTCAGTTGGGTATTTGATGCTCTGTGATTATATGTTTTTGCTCTTCTTGGCAGCAACCTTTGTAATTTTCTTTATTGTAGCGCTTGATGCGGCGCCCGAGCATATTCTCTCAAAAAATATGTTGGCGATTAC
>BTUB01000108.1:0-2599 GCA_045863215.1 Candidatus Babeliales bacterium
GCGATGCGCAAAAAACATTGGCACTTTTACTTGCTGATGAGTTGCAAGCAGTTGGCCTCTGCACTGAAGTAATGCTTGAGGGCGGTTCGATCAAAAATCTCATGAACCGTGCCAATAAGTTAGGCGCTACCTATGCATTGTTGCTGGGCGATGATGAGCAAGCAAAAAATGAAGTGACGGTGAAAAATATGATCACCGGTGCGCAAGAGCGTAGGGCGCAAGCTGAAGTTGTAAAATATTTGCAAAAGTGAAGCTGAAAGCGAAATTCTTCGAAGCTTTAGCGAAGTAGAATAATCTTCTATTGTGTCTTTTTTATTGTGCACTAAAGTATCAGCAAATATAAGGAAGACGCATGAAGAATTTAGTATATGTGTTCAGCTTTTCTATTTTTGGAATTAACTCTTTTGAAGCGCCTGCCCCTCAATGGGTGCAGCCGCTAGGCCAAGATTCGGGCGTAGTCTTTTTTCAAGGTGCTGATAATTCGCAAGCTCAAGCCGCTTGCTATATGATCGGCTCATCGTTCAACCACGCAAGAAGTTGTGAGCTGCACTAAAGGTATTACCATATTTAAAAATGTGTGTGTGGATCCTGAGTTACCGGAAGTGGAACTTGCCTCTCGAGAGCCAATGAGTTGGTTAGATACGTGTTTGCATCCCGTTAAAGTTTTGGAAGAAAGCAATAGTCGTAAGCAGTATGCAAGGTCAGGAATCCAGATTAAGCCGCAGATTAATTCATCCGATACTCAGACCCTTGCAGCATTTTCAATCGATCGCAAAAAAGTAACTTTGGGCCAGATGCCTGATGTAGAAATTCAGCAGCAAAGAGCAAAAAACTTTTTGTTTCGATTTGGGAACATGCCTCAAATTTGGCATGGTCTTTCACGTGGTGCCGCTGTTACTGCTATTGCAGCTGCATTGGCTAATAGAGATAATCCGGAATCATTAAAAACGGTGAAGGCAATCTTTTTAGAAGGATGTTACGGTAGTGTCGAAAGTGATATGCACATGCTTACTCATTCGCAATTTGCCATCAATTGTGCCGACACCTATTTTAGCTGGTGGTATGCCTATAAGAAAAATGGAATCAATTTTTGGGATGTGGTTAAACAATTTCCTAAGCATATTACCACGGTATTTATTACTTCAAAAACTGATGCGCAAGTGCCAAAGGCTGAAACCGATCAATTAGTAAGTGCATTAGTGAATGATGGGCATGAGAAAATCTATTATTTGATTTTAGAAAATTCAAGCCATGGTAATTATGTGGCAAGTAATCCTGAAGATGCAGCAAAATATCAGGCATTTTCACACGCATTGTATAAAGAATTATATGTGCCTTATTTGCCTGCATATGCAATGGTGGGGATACCTTTAGTGGCGGAAGCAAAAAAGAATGCGCAGGCATTTAAAAAAGCATAATCGTCTAATAATTTTATTGGCTAGGGGTTTTTTTGTTTTTTAGCTGATCGCTTTTTGTTATAATTTTCTACCTGCTCAAGAATTTTTGAAGTAAGTGCTAACATCGATGCATGGTCGGGTAAATAACTATTGTTAGAATCGATCATATACAATTTTGCAAAGCCCTGTTTATCGGTAATAATGGAGGCGATAAAAAGATGATTTGGATATCTACAGGCAAAGTGTGCAACACGATGAGGACCATTAAGTCGATTAAGCTGATATGTAAGATGTTCCGATTTATCAAGCTCGATGCGGCACTTAGTCAATAAAAATGGATGTACGCCATAATTGCGTATAAAATCTGCGCTATAGTGGAGCGGAGAAGGAAGGTGCAAGGTAGGATCATACACTGCATATATTTTTTGATCATTCTCGAGCAATACAGGTAATATTTTTGTGTGCAATAAAGGAATGCTAGCAGCGCATACTCCCAAAAGATGTTTGATGCACAAACCTATGGTTCTATTATGTGTTGGATCATATCGATCTAAATAGTCTTTTACATACCCGAAGGTATCATTTAATAATCTTTCATCTTGAAGCAATAGTTTTAGATTTTTTTTCAAAAGATAGGCCTAATGCTTTTCTTTCCATGGCAATAGTAATGCATTGTGCGTGAAAAAGTGATCGATACACGCAACTAAACGTATCAGTCTGCTCGAGCAGTGCATTGAGCTGCACTAAAGGCTTAGAGCTGAGCGAGGATGGAACGAAGGCATACAATTGATCGGCAGATCTTTTCTTGTGGGCCAATATTACTTGCCCAGAGGTTTGCATTGCTAAAACAAAATTTGCAATACATGATAACCAACATGTGCCAAGAATAATGTAATTTAGCATACTTCAAATTTAATTAAATAAAATACGATATACTTTTTTAGACTAGCCTAATGTAAAAAAGAAAAGATAAAAATGAAAATTCTAAAAATAAAGTTGCAATTCAAATAATTTTACCAAGTAATCTTTAAAAATATAAAAGAAAATTACCGTAAAGAGAATGCCGTCAAACCGATCAAGAAAACCGCCGTGGCCCGGAAGCATGGTGCCAGAATCTTTTATGCCGGCCCTGCGCTTGAGCCATGATTCAAACAGATCACCAATGAGCGAAAGAATGCATACCAAAAGGGTGAAGGTCATAA
>BTUB01000109.1:0-2594 GCA_045863215.1 Candidatus Babeliales bacterium
GTGCAGGCCCTTGCCATGTTTAAAGAAGCACTCAAATGCCGCGAAAAAGAAGGCTATGCTCCAAATATTCGTATTGCAAAATGGCAGCTTGCTTGTGCATTGCGAAAGATCGGCCGATTAGATGAAGCATTAAGCATGTTGCTTGCGCTTGTGAGTGAATATGATGCAATTACCAAAAGCGGAAACTATGATGTGCCAGTCATTCAGATGTTTAATTTAGTGCGTGGCTGGGTATATGAAGAATTAGCAGAAATTTATTATGCGAAAGAAAATTATGAGGAAGCAAAAACTTTTGCTCAATTAGCATATGATGATCTTTCCAATGATGAGATGATGAGAAAAACTGAAGCTCACCGGCTTGAACGATTAAAAGAAATAAAAGAGTTAATAGAGCGAAAATAAGATGAGGCAGCTAAAAAAAGAAATGACGGCGCAGGACGTCATTGAATTTCTTGAACTTTGTGAACAAAATGACATCGAAGTTATTATTGATGGCGGTTGGGGGGTTGATGCATTGCTTGGCAAACAAACTCGTATTCACGAAGATTTGGATATCGCTTTGCAGCATAAATATGTGGCAAAGCTTCGCCAATTACTGGAAGTAAGAGGTTATAAAGATATACCTCGTGATGATACCAGAGAATGTAATTTTGTAATGGATGATGATAAAGGCCACGAGATAGATTTTCATTCTTTTACTTTCGATGAAAAGGGTAATCATATTTTTGGTATTGCTTATCCATTAGAATCGCTCACGGGAATTGGCACTATTAATGGCCATCCAGTAAAATGCATATCACCCGAATGGATGGTGAAATTCCATACTGGTTATCAATTGGATGAGAATGATTATCGCGATGTACTTGCTTTATGTGAAAAGTACGGGATAGCTTTGCCGCGTGAATATGATAAATTTTTCAAAAACAAATAAGGCTTTACTATGACGAATGTTATAATTTATCTGATAGCTTTTGCTGGCACTGGAAAGCTTACTATAGCAAAAGAATTAGCAGCACGAATAAATGCGCGTATCGTTGATAATCATCTGATTAATAATCCTATTTTTAGTTTAATTAGCTTGGATGGTAAGACGCCACTTCCCGAACTTGTTTGGGATAAGGTTGCGCAGGTTCGAGAAGCGGTCTTTACTACTATCGAAGAAGCTTCACCCGCTAACTTTAATTTTATTTTTACCAATGAGTTATTAGAATCAAGCGAAGCTGATACAAACATTTATTATCGTGTTGCTGCGATTGCAAAAAAAAGAAATAGTATATTTGTTCCTGTTAGACTTGTATGCGATATTGAAGAGCTTGCTAAACGAGTAAGCTCTAAAGAACGCGCCTTGGGATTTAAAATGACTGATACAGCTTCTACCAGGGAAAAATTTGCCAAAGAAAAGCTCTTTATGCCTAAAGCTCCCTACGCTCTTTCTATAGACGTAACAAATCTTACACCGCAAGAATCAGCTGAAAAGATTATTTCCGTGTTAAAAATGCTAACTCATTAATTTAAGGATTTAATATGAAATGATTTGTAAAATCGCTGATTGCTTGTGCGATTCTTGTACTTACGATATTCGCAAAATTTTTATTCTGGGTTCTTTTTGGCTTTTAATTTTCGTTTATATCGGAAACATGATGGAACAATCACTATATATCGATAATTTGTCCACACTATTACAGGCGCTATCAACCGTGCAGAAAAAGCAACCGCTTTTAATTGGTATCGATGGCCGTCCGGGTTCGGGAAAAACTACCGTAGCAATAAAACTCGAAGAAGCGCTCCATGCTCAAGCAATATATCTTGATGAATTTTTTATTCCCCAAGAACAATGGCCCAAAGATGCAAAGCCTCAATTTCCCTTTTTCTATTTCCGTTACCAAGAATTTGTTGAAGGCGTAAAAGCACTTGCTTCTGGTAAACCATTTTCATATTTCACCTACGATTGGGAGACCAATGGATTATCCAAGCAGGTAAAGGTAATCAATCCAGAAGGCATTATCATTGTGGAAGGCGTTTCGGCATTGAATGCTGAGCTTGCACCTCTCTATGATAAAAGAATCTGGGTAGCTAGTGATCACACTTCTGAATTTGCAGCAATTGCTTCGCGAGAGAATGAGAAAAATTTAGATCTGTGGAAAAATATTTATTTGCCAAGTGTTGAAATTTATTGCAAACAAAAGCCATGGCAGCAAGCTGATATTATTTATGCAGGTAGAGGCATCGAATCTCAAGAACAATTAGAAAAGGCACTTAAATGAAAACTTTGCAACAATTATTTGATTTAACAGGAAAGACAGCGCTTGTCACCGGATCAGGAAGAGGGCTTGGGCAGCAAATGGCGCGAACTTTATCCAATTTTGGTGCGCGAGTAATTGTTACCGATAGGAATATTGAAAAATTAACAGCTTTAGTTGATGAATTAAAAAATATTCGAGCCCTCGAATTAGATGTTTCTCATAAAAGCTCAGTGAACGCAGCCTTTGCCAAATTAGAGAAATATGGAGAAAAAGTTGATATTTGCATTAACAATGCTGGGATTGCAAAAGCAACATCAATTTTTGAGAATGATCCAGAGAGTGATTTTGAAC
>BTUB01000110.1:0-2493 GCA_045863215.1 Candidatus Babeliales bacterium
AATAAGCACGCGTTTGCTTTGCTTAGTGAGAATTTTGTGCACCAATGGAATCAAGAATGCCGCAGTCTTACCGGTGCCGGTATTAGCAGTAGCGATCACATCTTTGCCCTCAAGAATCAAAGGGATCACCTGATCTTGAATAGGCGTAGGATTGGTATAGCCTTTGGCGGTAATATTGGCTTTAATCTGATCTGCAATGGCAAAATCTGCAAACATATGTTTTGGTTTATAAGCCTCAGTCGTAGTTTTTTCTTCTACTTTTTTAATGAATAAAGAAGGATCGAATTTCTTAACCGGACGAGCTGCACGTTGCGGGCAAGGCCCCCTAAAGCCTTGGGATTTAGGTTTATCTGTGCGTGGTTTGCCAAATCCACCTTTGCGCGGCCTGTTATCTTTTTTATCAGAATCGTATTTTTTAAAAGAGTTAAAAGAAGATTTTTTGGGCTTAGAAAATGCCATAAGGAGCTAACCTCTCATATTTTAGTAATTTTTTATAGGTAATATAGCTTATTATGCCATAAATTAAGGGTTTATGCCATATAAGAAGGGCGCTTTATGAGCGCCCTCAATCTTGAAAATGCTCAATGTGCCCAACAGAACCTAAATATGGCCTTTGGTTTTAATGCTGAATGAACCCAGCCAGTTACCGAGAGTGATGGTTATGTATTTTATTACCAAAGACATGAGTGTTTGCAGCCAATAAGTGCTGGATCGAATAAGAGCTGCGAAGGCAATCGGATTCCATACAAAGGCAAAGCCAAGCGTGAAAAGGGTGAAAAGCAGCACAGTGAAAATGGTGGCGCGTATCCTGAATCCTTGGCTCAGGTGAGCGTCGACGAGTTTTACATACAGGTAAGTAAAGAGAATACCTAATGCAATGGGGGCCAGGAAAACGATATACCAGATTGGGCTATCGGGAGCAATTGAGGGACCAAGGAACATCAAAAGGTGCGTTATAAGAAGATCCAATAAAAATAATAGAAAAGCAAACCCAATCGGCTTTCTGAAGACAGATACCATATTTCTCCTTTATATAAAGATTAGCTACTACTAATCTATTAAAGATGGTTGCCAAGAAGCAATACTTCAAAATTATGCAAAAGTCCTTTGACTTTCGCTATTATTTCTTTTACAATTTTCTAGTCTTTTAAATAGGGGCGGTTAGCTCAGTTGGTAGAGCATCAGTCTTACAAACTGGGGGTCGTAGGTTCGAATCCTACACCGCCCACCATACTTCGCCAAGGCTTCGTATGGCAGGCCAGTCTCTTCAAAGGATTGATACCTGTAACATCAAGCATAAATAGCACTATGCGAAGTATGCCCTTCGTCCTTCGAGACGCATCTAGCGATGCTCATCAGGATGAGCGGAAGGACGCGTTTACTCCCGAGCAAAGTCGAGGGATCGCAAGGAGCGTAGTAGGGCTGGCAAGCCTAAAAAGATTCTTTTTTGAAAATATATTCCTCGGTAGCTCAGTTGGTAGAGCAAACGACTGTTAATCGTTGGGTCGCAGGTTCGAGTCCTGCCCGAGGAGCCATACTTTGCGTAAAGCTTCGTATGGCACGGCCAGTCTTCGGCAATTAAGGATATTCATCCTAAGCTTGTCGAAAGATGGTTTTTCCCCTTTACGGGGCTGTAGCTCAGTTGGTTAGAGCGTCCGCCTGTCACGCGGAAGGCCGTGGGTTCGAGTCCCATCAGCCCCGCCATTCTTGACGATCCGAACTTTTTAGGATCAAATCGAATGGCGATGAAGCCTCCCAGAGCAAATTCTCATCCTTAAGTTGCAAGTTCTGAAGTACGAGCTTGATCAACTGTCGTTTTATCTCAACTTCAGAACTTATAAAAATCTCATATGCATAGTTCACCAGCTCTAGTACGCGCTTAACGGTAATATAATAGTTATCTTCTGCTTCTTGTAATTGCTCAAGTTGGATAGAAATATCGGTGACTTTTTCACGCAGTGAAGTGTAAAATTTGTCATATTCGCTCTCAGTAATTCTCCCTCTCAGTTTATCATGGAATTCAATCTTATTTTGGTGCAACTCATCAAGAGTTTCCAAAGTCTGATCAATCACATCCTGAGGCATAGCCAATCTTTTAAATACATTGCCTAATTGCTCAGTGATCTCTTCTTCGCGCAACCATTTTGCCCCATGCTTGCCATTATATTGAGTGCAATGGTAATAGTAGAACATGCCCCTTATGCTTTTCGGGCGTTATGGCCAATCCACAATCGGCACAGCGAATTAATCCACGGTATAAGTATGGTAATCCTGCAAATTTAACTGGTTGTTTGTTGTGGCCTTTTTTCACGGCTTGTACCTCCTCAAAAAGGGATTGCGTAATCAATGGGGGATAGCGGTGGGGATATTGCTTGCCCTTAACAACCATTATCCCATAGTAAAAGTGATTTTTGAGCACCTTATCCAGATGCCCCTTAGTCCAATCTATGCCATAGTCTTTCTTTAATTTAGCTCGGAGCAAATCCAGAGAAT
>BTUB01000111.1:0-2492 GCA_045863215.1 Candidatus Babeliales bacterium
TTCTTGCTAACCAACGCGAAAATAAAATTGTGGGCATTGGTGAATGCGGACTCGATTTTCATTATCCGGATTATAATATGCAGCGTCAAAAAGATGCTTTTAAGATTCAAATAGAATTAGCATTGGAGCATAATCTTGGATTGGTAGTGCATACCCGCAATGCACCTCAAGAAACTCTTGCATGCTTAGAAGAATACAAGCATCAAATTAAACGCGGTGTTATTCATTGCTTTTCCGAACAGTTAGATTTTGCCCAACACGTAATTGAATGGGGGTTTGCTATGGGTATTGGCGGCATAATTACCTATCCAAAAAATAATTATTTGCGTGAGATTGTAAAGCAGGTATCACTCGAATCGATCGTATTAGAAACTGATGCACCCTTTTTACCTATCCAGCAAATGCGAGGCAAGCAAAATGCACCGCAATATATACAACAAATTGCAGAATATATTAGCCAATTGCGCAATGAATCAGTAGAATTAATTAGTTCAATAACCACTAAAAGAGCAAAACATCTATTTAATTTACCCTAAAAGTTATGAAATATACGCAGCTCAGAATTTTCATCGTATTCATTTTTATTTCATTAAATGCAATGGAATCTTCTCCATTTAAAGTTCTTCAAGATTCCCAAAATCCAATAAAAACTGCCATGCTTGCAAAAATTGAAACCAAAGAGCAGGCAGAAGAATTACTTGATGCAAGTAATAAAATGATTGAAGAACATAAAAAATTTATTCGCGCTATATCGAAATTAGCCCCATTACTGGCATTATTAAAACAACTTCGTCATCATGCATTACCACAATTAAAGGAATGGGTAAAAGAAGTTCAAATACTCGAAAGCCAACTTACACAAAATGGCATATGTGCGCTCACTTTACAGCAACTCATAGATGAAACTTTAGAAAATAGTGATGGTAATATGAGTCATAGTGCCAGCATCGCATTACGTTATGGACTTACTAGACAGCTCATAAAATATAATACTTCGCATCAAACTCATATTCATAAACTTTCACAACTTTTTGGTTCGCAACTTACAAATATTCAATTTCAAAAATTTCTTACTCTCGATGAATTCAAACAACAGCTTAAAAAAGAAAAAAATCCAGAGGATAAACTTATTAAAGCATGTGCCTATAGAGAATTTCTAGAAGAAGCACCACACCAACTTGAATTCTTTAATCTGGCATTAAAAACCCAAACTATTCTGGGCCTTCCCACTAAAAATAATGCAGCTGAAAATATGAATATGGATTTAATACCGCAACTTTTAAAATATTGCATAGATGCTATTCACACACTGCAAAATAAATCATTAGAAGAGATTAAGAAAAATCAGAATCAGACTCATCTAAAATCAATTGACAAACAAATAGCACAAAAACTTGAATTAATCTTTCAGGATGATTATAAAGCATATTGCAGATGCTATAATGAACTTTTGCGTTATGAACGATATTTCAAAACTCAGTTTTTACCACATTTGAAAAATTATATTGATGGGTTCAAAAAACATTATGAAAAGTTACTCCCTGAAAAAAAAGAAGCAAAACAGCCTCTTTTCCAAACTAAAGCCATTACTGTTGCAAAATTTAAAGATATCTCAGATTTGCCGCCCTGCCGCATAGATATAAAACCGCATACTGCCACTGATATTCATAGACTAAAACAAGAATATCCACATTTCATGCAATTTCGATTGCAAGAAGATATTGTGAACGAACTCACACAGCAGAGAACTTCAATTTTATATTTTCTATCTAGAAATATACTGACCACCAAACCTACTGGAACACCCACTTCCACTTTTATATATGAAATTGGTAAAACACCTATGAATCAATTTTTACCCGTTAAAGATAATCGCTTGTATTATACCAAAGAAGGAAATTACTATTTTATTAATCACGCAGATTCAAGCGAAAAAGCTTATCCGATAGAATATATTGCGGCATTATGCTTTCCCACACAGCAATCGACGCAATCCAAAATCGAGCCACAAGTGAGAAATAGCTCCGATAATAAAAAATAGGGTATCGTAAAAAATTATTGAAGTGCAGCCCGGCCAATACTGGCATGCAAGCCATGCTACTAGCGCCGGTACAACAATAACAAACCAAAGCCGGTGAGTAGTTCCCCGATGACGCACTAAAAGAGGAAAAATAGCAAGAACTCCCAGGATGAGTAATGCGTGCCCTCGCTTGTTAAAAAGTAATATAGCTCCTAAAATAAGCACGATCCAATAAAAGATCTTTTGCCCTTTGCTCTTGATATCCACATCAGGAAAAAGCGAACCCAATAGGCAAAATAGAAGCCATTCTAAAGCAGTGGCAAAGGAAATTATCTGGCTATTTACTACAAAATAGATACTTAACAAATAAACAAAAATACCACCTGCAAGGTGACCTTTATAATTAGACATACCACTCTCCTACGGTACATTTATTAGTTATTTCGTGATCTAATAATTGAACAATTGCTGC
>BTUB01000112.1:0-2448 GCA_045863215.1 Candidatus Babeliales bacterium
ATACGGCAATTGGCGAAAGTGCCATGCAAAATAATCAGATTGGAGTGCGTGATACGGCGGTAGGATGCGAGGCGCTCAAGTTGAATACCAAAGGTAATGATAATGTGGCAGTTGGCGCGCAAGCATTAATAGATCTGAGTGGAAGTTCCCGCAATACGGCAGTTGGCTCACAAGCTATGAATAATGCAACAAGCTTGGATGATTGCACTGCCATAGGATATGCCGCATTACATGATGATAATACTACTAATGAGCTTACGGCAGTAGGGGCATATTCAATACATGATAATACTAAAGGATATGAGCTGACCGCTATAGGGTTTAAATCGTTAGAAGAAAATACTATCGGGGCATTTAATACTGCCGGAGGAAATTTTTCGCAACAATTTAATCATATTGGATATTGGAATACTTCATGGGGTGCCAGAACACTCAGATACAATCAATCATTTTTTAATACCGGTATTGGTGCGGATGCCTTAGGATACAATACTATCGGATTTGGAAATACTGCATGCGGCGCGGGGGCGCTTACCTATAATATCGCTGGCTATGAAAATACTGCGTGTGGTGCAGTGGCATTGGGATATAATCTTGTTGGATTTGGTAGCACTGCCTGTGGTGCTAATGCTCTTGCATATAGCCAATCTCCTTATAATACCGCGGTAGGCCATAAGGCTATGTGGTTGAATTCCCTTGGTTTGTATAATGTTGCAGTTGGAAATAGTGCTATGGAATATCCTTCCCTACCTTTTTACAATGTTGCAGTTGGTATGGCTGCTATGGGGATAACATCTATATTTGCGCCTTTTTATCATAATACAGCTATCGGATATGTTTCGTTGAATAGAGTTTTAGGTTCGTACAATGTTGCGGTAGGTAATTATACCATGCCCTATCTTTTATTAGCGTATTATAATACCGCCATAGGCTATGGCGCGGCAGTAAATCTTGTAGAGGGTTACGCGGATACTGCAGTGGGTTATAATTCTCTTTTTAACGCAGAATTTCAAAGTGGTTATAATACCGTAGTGGGCTATCGAGCATTTGCTACTCCTAAAAGTACTGTTTACGGAAATTCGGTTGTGGGCGCAAATAGTGATGGAATTAATGAGGCATCATATAACTCAATTTTAGGATATCTATGTAAAACCACGGGTAATTACAATATTACTGTTGGGTATAAGTCAAGCGCGGGTGTCACATACGGTACTTCAATAGGAGTCGAAAGTCTTGCTACGGGTAAAGGTTGTATTGCGCAAGGGCTTAAATCTCAGGCATCAGGTGAATATAGTTTGGCCATTGGTTTTAATGCTGTAGCTGATGGTCAATATTGTATTGCGATGGGAGCAAAATCAGATGCAGGGAAAAAATATACTATATCAATTGGTTTAGAAAGTGCCGGATCAGAAGAAAATGCGATTGCTTTGGGCTATAATGCAAAAGCTACTTTTAAGAGTGCTATTAGTATTGGTCCCGATAGTGTTGCTAGTCAAGAAAGTGCGATAGCAATAGGAGCGAATGCACTTGCTAATAGTGTATCAAGTACTAAGGCCATAGCTATTGGATTTAATGCTAAGGGACTGCAGGCAAATACCATAGCAATTGGAACTACGGCAGAATCCACAGGAGAAAGTTCGGTGGTAATTGGAAATGGAGCTAAATGTCTTGCGCATCCAGGAAGTGTAATAATTGGTAACAAATGCAAATCAACTAATGCGTCTCAAATAATGATTGGAACAGCTGAACTTAATAATCTAGATTTATTGGGAAGTATCCGCATTGGAAGATCCAGTACAGTCTCAACAATTTCTATTGGTAATAATAATTGTCCGACGGGAAAAATTGCTATTGGAGATGTAGGAAGGGTACCTGGAGCATATTTTTACGGAATTACTGATGCCATTGTAGTTACTCCAGACGATCAGTTTTTAGTAATGGATCTTAAAGGTGGTTATTTAGAATATGGTATTTGCCTAGGATGTTTTACAAGTATCCCTTTTTCAGCGGAAGGTGAAAGTGAATTTTTTGAAGAATCTGAATATAAGAAACTATCGCTTACCCACAAATTGTCTGAATTGGAGCTTGTGCCATTTAAGTCAAAGCGTTCCAATAATTTGACAATTGGTCTCACAAAGCACCAGTTAGATCAAGTATGTCCTGAATTAATAGGTATAAGCGGTGATGGGTTCGGGGGCTATCGTTATTATCTTAATCAGTCTATGCTTGCTACGGCAGAATTAGAAATGGTTTTGGATCATGATAAAAAGTTGCGTGAACAACAAGAGCAAATTGATCGGCTGCAACAAGAGCTTGATGAGTTAAAATCGCGAATATAGGCAAAACAATTGGTAATTTAAAATAGTTGACCTCGCAAAAATAATTTTACTATCTTTGATAAGAATTAGAATTTATTAAAGGTAGAAGAAAATGAAGAATCAAAAAATA
>BTUB01000113.1:0-2362 GCA_045863215.1 Candidatus Babeliales bacterium
AAAGCACCAAGAAATTAATCAATACAAAGAAAGTATTCATTCATTCTTAAAAAATCATAAACACAAAGATATTGGGATCATTTTTTATAAAAACCGCCATTTTGTGTTTGCCAATCAAGCGGCAAAAGAAATTATCAAGATCAATATTAATACCCATTTAGGATCACCGCTCACCAAAGCCTTAAAAACCATTGCTGAACAGGTGGAAGAATATAAAAGCCCTCAAGGATGCATTACCAAAAATAATGAGGGGGAACGTATCGTAATCAATGGAGTGCCCAATCTTGAAAAAAATCATGTAATCATCACGGTTTATTATCCTGATTTTTCTGATATTCTCACCAGCCAAATAAATTATCTTAAAGATCCAACCACGTGGGATTATCTTCTTTATTTAGAAACCACTCGGCCTGGCCAATTGATCAATGAACTTATTCCGGGCTCGGGCGAACAGCTTTTACAATTCAAAATAAACTTACTGCAAACTGCTTTAAGTAAAAAAGCGCTCTTGCTTGAAATGGCAGAAGAAGATTTAATGCCTACGGTGGAGCTTTTGCATCATATTAGCATGCGCAGCACGCTGCATGCACTCACATTGCAAGGGCCTATTAAGGGCTTTGATATTGCGGCAAAACTGTTTGGTATTAATCCCATATTTGGCATCAATCCGGAAGGCAAACCGCTTCTAGAAAAACTGGATAATAGTGGCACTTTGTTTATTCAAAACATCGAATATTTAGATTTAGAAACACAAGAATATTTGGCCGAGTATATTAAGTATGGCCATTATCGCATTTTTAAAAGTAATCAAAAAATGAATAGCTCGGTTCGTATTATTTGTTCTACAAATCAGAATTTAACGGTATTAGTGCAAGAAGGCAATTTTAGCCAGGCACTCTTAGATGAGCTTAAAAAAACTACGGTAATCATGCCCTCATTACTCACCTTGCCCGAATCTGAACTCTATGAACTCACCCAAGGAATAGCCGAGCAAACCCTTAAAGTAAATGATTTTAAGAATATGCTCGATTTAAGTCCCAAAGACAAAACACGTATTATTCTCAGTAAGCCAACAAGCATCTCAGAGCTTAAGATGCGCGTACAGCAACTTCTCAGTCAAAAATCGAAAGAAAATAATATAAACCATGAAGTCCATTTTGACCCGGCTTATGATATTTCTGATCCAGAGCTTGCGCACGCGGCACGATTGGGCAAACATGCATTGCGCGATCAACGCATAATGACACTGTTATGGAACAAGTTTAAAAATCAGAATAAAATTGCAGTCTTTTTAGGTGTGAATCGTTCTTCAGTGAATAGACGCTGCAAAGATTATAACCTATTGTAATATATTTGAGCTTCATTCCAATATTAGCGTACTACTCTCCTTAACTTTTCTTGTTACCTTTCCTGTAAACTTATGATACACTTCCAGCCTTGACTAAGGTATATTCATTTCAGCCTTCAGGTGGAAATCTAAAAAAGACAAAAATAGCGAGAGCTAAAGGTCACAGCATGCTCGCAAAATTAACGACACTTATCATGTTCGTCCCCTTATTGTTTAAAATATTGAAAAACGAATACATTTTTTTATCTACTTAACGAGGTAGTAGTATAAACAGTCTTTACAACGAGATCAATAATCATGCTCGTCATTTTGAATTTGCTCAATACACCACATTTCCTTTTTTGCACCATTTCAATTGCATTAGTAATAAAAAGTATTTTATTATATATACTCATTCCTCAAGCTTTTAAATCACCAAGTACACAAAAGACCTGTATTTTTTTAATAACCGTGCTTATTGGTTCAATGGCCGGCGAACTTTCATGGCAATTTAAACTATCTCGTTATCTTTTTGCACCCATAATTCCTTATTCTGCTATTATTTTTTTTATTCGCATTGCCTGGGCTTTTTTAATTGTGCAATACCAATCATTGGGATTATTTTTAGATAGTCTTACTGAAAGAAAATTTAAACTTAGTTTGATTCAAAAATTGTTACTTATTAGTACCAGCATTGTAGCTGCCTATTACATTTATTTAGCGCTCTTTGATACAGAACTAATTAATGAAACGGAACGGCACATTGCCCTTTCAACTATGTCACCATTTACTGCTAATTTAGAAATTACGGTGATGCGACATACAGTATTGTATATTCTCCCCATTCTCACCTTGCCCAATTTATTTTTAACAATTCGCAAAATACGCTCAAATACATTACCTAAAATTCTTCATCATCAAATTGCAGTAATTATTAAATATTTAATGATTCCCTATTTTATTGCTGAGCTTTTAGTTGCGTTGAACTTCGAGTTTAAAGCGTTGAAATTATATACCAATGCAACCGTGGGCATA
>BTUB01000114.1:0-2360 GCA_045863215.1 Candidatus Babeliales bacterium
TTTTCAAACATTTTTAAAAAATTCATTATATTTCTTAAAGATTTGAAAAAATAAAACTATTATTATTTTCAAAAAGTTACAAACATAAAACAGCTTATGCGCCGGATGTTGTAGCCTCGGGAAGCGCATCGGAAGTTTGTGGTTTTTGTTTTTGGGCACGTTTTTTTAAAGAGGTCACAAAAAGTTCTTGCAATTTTATATCTGTAGCTGCCAAATCAATTACAGATCTGCCTTTATTATCTTTGTGAGCGATTGGTGATCCGGCATTGATAAGCATTTGAGCAATCTCATAACGTAAAGATGCGGAACGAATAGTGAAAATATTAAATAATGGTGTTTTCCCTTCGTTATTGGCAATGTTGGTAGGTGCCTTATGAGCCAATAAATATGCCACGTATTCTTGAGGTACACCATTAGCGACCGCATAATGCAATGGGGTATTTCCCCATTCATCTTGATGAGCAAGATCAGCACCATGCTCCGTAAGCTCTTTTACAAATTTCATATCGCGTCGAATAATGGCCAGTTGCAATCCTGTTCTCTTATATTTATCAGTTGCTTTCACATTATAATTATTACCTATATATTCGGGCCGTCTACGAATTGAATTTTCTACGCTTTCTGTTCCATAGACACTTACATGTCCCAATTCCACCGCTAAATCAAGAGGAGTTCTTCCTTTATTATCTTTAATAGTATAATTCAAAATTTGCCCATATTCTTTATTGACAATATCAATCCAATCACGATCAAAATTGGTTACAGCAATATGGAGCATGGTGCTTCCATCTTCATTTTGCGCATTTATATCTGCTCCTCTTCGCATAAGATCCTGCAATATTTCCCATCGATTATTATTATTTTCTCCTGATAATGCATTAATATCTGCATCTCTTCTCACAATATCCTGTTGTGACACAAACATCATCATATGAATCGGTTGCATGCCCCGGGCATTGGCAACATGCACATCGGCATCATTAGCAAGTAAAAGTTTGGCAACCGCAATACTTCCTAGTTTACCTCCGTTTAAAAGCGCATAATTTAGTGCATAGTCTTGATCCGCATTGGCAGATCTGATATTAGGATCCGCACCCGCAGCAAGAAGCATTTTGGCTCGCTCATAATCAGAATCGATTGCTGCTTGCATTAAAGGAGTTACACCTGTCATCGTCTCAAACGCATTCACATCAACAGAGCCGGTTGTATCAATATTAAACTTTATATCTTCGGGAATTTGAGTAACCACAAAATGAGTAGCTATTGTTAATAGCAGTATTGAAGCAAGCGAAACCATAATAGTTACTATTTTACGAATTCTATTCATATCCCTATCTCCCAAATTTATTATCCCCATAAAGGAGAATAGGGTATCTGCAAACAGAAAATCAATACTCTATCTGATCTTAGTTTTCTCTAAGAGAGCTTCTATTCTTTTTGCATTTGGATGGTTGCGTGGCACATAATCACTAAGCTTTCTCTCGATATGAACAGCTTGCACTTTGTCTTTCTGCACCAAATCAATATTAGCCCCATAGCGCACCAAAAGTTCCACCATATCAACATCGCCTCTTGCAACAGCTTCCACTATCACCGGTCTTCCAGGAGTCAGTCCTCCGGTAGTTCTTGTATTAGGATCAGCGCCCAACTCTAAAAGCAATTCGGCAATTTTATGATTTCCTTTCAATACTGCAACTTCCAAGGGGTTATCATTGAGATCATCCAAACCAGTCAAGCTTACGTGCGGTCTGAATTTCAATAACCGCTTCACCTGCTCATAATCGCCTTGTCTTATTGCCGCAACAAACGCGTTTTGCTTTTTTTGATCGTAGTTCCTGCCCGGCAATTTACCTTTAGCTGGAGCCGGCATCGGTGGTCGAATTGAAAACAATGAAACACCAACAAAAGATAAAATTAACAATTTTTTCATAATATCCCCAAAAACTATGATTATTAATTAGAATAGGAGGTAAAATACTTTGAATGCAAGAATTTTAACGTGGCAAGCAAAGTTAATCGCCTTTGCTTCTCTTATATGCATATCTGTTTAGAACAAGCAGAGTTTTTTATTACGCAATTTTTTGTTTACTTGGTTACCAAATGCAATAATTTGAGCATGAATTGCATCAACCTTTACCGTGAGCACCAAATAACTTCGCGCAACGGTATGGTGATGTAATAATAATACCAAAGTTACAGATAGCATATAAAAAACGATAAGGCAAAGATACTAAAAATAACATGATCGAAGTTCCATCGCGCGCGCATTTCCCTTTTAAGTATTTTTTTAGATACGATTTTCTAAAACTATATAAGTATTAATAAACAGATAATGCAATTACGAAGAAATCTAAAATAAC
>BTUB01000115.1:0-2285 GCA_045863215.1 Candidatus Babeliales bacterium
ATCAAATAAGAAGGTTGATTTTCCGGATCCCGATACACCGGTCATCACCACAAATTGTTTTATGGGAATATTCACATCAATATTTTGCAGATTATGTTCGCGCGCGCCGCGAACGGTGAGTACCCCATTATTCCGTACAGGATGATTCAGATTAATAGTCGTTTTTTTAGCCAAATATTTTCCGGTAATAGATTTTTCGCATGCCATAATATCAGCTGGTGTACCAGAAGCCACAATTTCACCACCTTCGCTTCCTCCGCCAGGGCCTATATCAAGGATGTAATCAGCATGCTTCACAATATCCATGTCGTGTTCGATGATTAAAACCGTGTTGCCCGTTTCTTGGATCATCCTCATCGTTTTTAATAATTTTGCATTATCATGTGGATGTAAGCCGGTTGTTGGTTCATCAAGGACATATAAAACTCCCGTTAAACCACTTCCAAGCAAACTAGCCAATTTTACTCGTTGCGATTCCCCCGCAGAAAGCGAAGGAAGGGTACGATCTAAAGTTAGATAGTCTAAACCAACTTCTATTAAATGCGATGCTCGATCTTTTAAAGCGCCTGAAAAAGCTGAAAGAACTTGCAATTCATCGTAAGATACCTGTTGATCCAAATCATATATCCATTGCAATAATTCATTAAGATTAATCCTACCCACATCAATAATAGTTTTACCACCGACGGTTACTTCTCTACCCAATCTTGCTAAACGCGAGCCATTACATGCGGTACATAGTTCATGCATGATATATTTTTTGACATCATTTGAAGCTTTTTCAGGGTTTTTCTTATAGAGGTTTAGTAAATGAGGAATAATACCTTCAAAATTACCATCGCTTACTTTTTTAGGCGCTGGGATATGCTTGTGTGTATTAGCAAAATCTGGAAAGTTGATGCCATAAAGTAAGAAATTTCTTTGTTCTTTTGTGTAATCTTGTATTGGGAGAGCTGGATCAAATGGAAAATTATAATGCTTGCTGGCAGCAATGATGACGCCTTCATAATGCTTTGCAAGCGCTTCTCCCCAAAAATCTACCCCGCCATCTTGGATTGTTTTTTCTTCATGCAGTAAACGGGATAGATCAACGCTTATGATTTGTCCACCTCCTTTACAATCCGCGCATGCTCCTTCTAATGCATTGCATGAAAAATGGGCCATTTTCAATTTTTCTAATTGCTGATCGCAATGCGGACAATTAAAATAACTTATTTTTCTTTTCTTTGTAGATGAATTTGTTGCTCCATCTACTTCAATCGTGGTTAGTTTATGTTTATCTTGCAATGGTTGCTTAACTATTTTGCCACAATTGGTACACGGCTGATGTCCCATAGCCGCAAACATATTTCTGAGAATGGTAAGAATACCTGATCGTGTACCAACGGTAGAACGAGGATTAAAATCCGTCACCCGTTGCGTAACGCCAATTGATGGGGATAATCCCATAATACTATCTACTTTGGCTTTTTCTATATGATCGGTAACCATCCCCAAAGATTCCAAATATTGCCGTATGCATTCTTTTTGCAAAATATCCGAGGCGATAGAAGATTTACCTGAGCCTGAAGGGCCGGTTAAAGCGACTAATTTTCCCTTTGGAATCTCAAAGCAAATATTTTTTAAATTATGCTCTTTTGCACCATGAACCAGAATACTACCTGGTTTACGAGTAACCGGTACGGTATCTTTGCAAAAATTACAGATATACTGCGTTTTTACCATAAAAACCCCCATATGGAACGGATTGACAATAAGCCCCTTTTACTATAAGCTTATATACAAGTTTGTATAAAATTTTAATAATGTCAAGAGGTTAAAAATGTCAGCTATCAGGACTTTACTGTTAGGGGTTCTTGTTCAGCAAGGGCCAAAGCATGGCTATGAAATAAGGCAAGAGCTTGAATCGTGGAATGCTGAGCAATGGGCAAATATTGCCTATGGTTCTATTTATTTTGCTTTAAAAAAAATGGCCGAAGAAGGCTTAATAAAAGTCTTAGAAAATAAGGATGAAAAGCCCGGGCGCATTTTATATGAGGTGACACCAGCTGGTAAGGATCAATTCATGGATCTCCTGCGTAAACAATGGTGGGATCTTAAGCCAATCATTGATCCATTTCAAGTCGCATTGACCTTTATGAATTGTATGCCAAAAGACGAATTGCTTTTAGCTCTTGAACATAAAGCAGCTAGTTTACGAGCATCTATTAAATCCATGGCTCATCTGATCCCAATGCGTATGGCAGATGCAGAATGGCCACGCCATATTACTGAGAATTTTCGGT
>BTUB01000116.1:0-2162 GCA_045863215.1 Candidatus Babeliales bacterium
ACATGTATCTAAATTCTGAAGCAAGATGCACACGCGAAGGAGTAAGGCAAATCTGCTCAAAAAAGAATTGTGCAATACGTGCCGCGTGCCACGAAGTGCCACATCCAAGTAAATGTATTTTATCTAAAGATTTTGCCTGCTCTTTAGTGATACCTATATGATCCCATACACGATTGCTAATTGAGCGCAAAAATGACACCGTTCCATAAATTGCATTTTTTTGATCATAAATCTCTTTGAGCATATGATGCTCATGTCCCTTTTTTTCCATATCTTCATAATCAATTTTGCAATCTTGAATAGGAAGCGGCAGTGCATTGCCCGTAAAATCAAACAGCTCTAACGCATCTTTCTTTACAATGGCAATACTTTCATCTGGCATATACATAATTTTTCTTGTTCTATCAGCGAATGCCAATACATCAGATGCCACAAACATTTCATTATCACCAATACCCACACACAAAGGTGACCTTTTTCTAATAAGAACTATTTGATCGGGAAAATCTTGCAAGAGAAAAACAAGTGCATATGCACCTTCAATTTGTCCTACCAGATCAAGCAAGGCGCTTTTGAAAGTTTGATGCGCATCCAAGAGCGATTCTAATAAATGAGCAATAGATTCAGTATCGGTTTGAGAATGGAAGGTATGGCCTGCTGCTTCAAGACGATTTCGCAGCTCTAAGTGATTTTCTATAATGCCATTGTGCACCACAGAAATTGTTTTCTGGCAATCAAATTGAGGATGTGCATTTTCTTCTGAAGATATTCCATGCGTAGACCACCTCGTGTGGCCCATACCCACATGGCCATCAATGGGATGAGATTCAAATTTGCGAGCAAGATTATGTAAACTGCCGGGAGCTTTAAGATAGAGAAAACGATTATCGCGAGGATTAATACAAGCAAAACCTGCTGAATCATAACCGCGATATTCTAAACGAGAAAGCCCTTCCATTACGAAAGGGCGACTGTTATTTTTTCCAATGTAACCAACTATCCCACACATCATTTTCCTTTTTAGTTCAGTATAATGGGAAAGGGAGAAATCGGAGCAAGAAAATTAACGTTTAACGAATTGGAACTTACGGCGCGCTGATTTTTGACCGTATTTTTTACGTTCTTTCAATCGTGAATCTACCGTTAACAAATCATGCTGACGAAGTGCCGGACGCAACGTTTCATCTGCTTCTACCAATGCTCTTGCAATACCAAGTTTAATAGCATCGGCCTGTGAACACAATCCACCGCCAACAACATTCACTTCTACATCATATACCGCTTGCGCTGGCATTACTCTGAAAGGAGTAGACGCCTTAAGACGGGTGATTTCCGTATCGAAATATTCTTTAAAATCTTTTCCGTTAACCAAGATCGCGCCTTTACCATTGCGAAGCCAAACACGCGCAACAGAAGATTTACGACGACCCACACCATGTGCCTTTGGAGCAACCGATGCAACTTTTGGCTTGCTAGCTTTAGCAGGAGCTTTTGCTTTGATCATAATGGATAAACCTAAAAACCTTATTTTTGCTGAAAATATACATCAAATTCTATGATATAGAAGACGGTTAGAATGTCAATTCCAACTTCCCGTCTACGCCTGGTAGGCTTCGCCGGGCACAGCGCTTTTTTATAATGAATTCATTTAAAAGACTGCCCCGTCAGCCGAAGCCTTAGCGTAGGCTGGAGCCGATGATCGGATTTGAACCGACGACCTACTGATTACGAATCAGTTGCTCTACCACTGAGCTACATCGGCGCTTTTCACTAAAAAACAGTATAAATATATCAGATTTTTAAAAAACCGTAATAAAAAGAGCACTGAGATTACTCTTCTATACCTTTACCTTCTTCAAATGCCTCTTGGCAAGCCAAACAACGGGTAGCATCAGGATACATTTTTAAGCGCCTTTCAGAGATGGGCAATTCACAATCCACACAAATCCCATACGTGCCATCTTCAATCATTTTAAGCGCCTTTACAATGCGATTAAACTCATCAATACGAGTATCTTGAATTGAGCTTTTTAAGCTTTCCATAGTTGAGCTCAGCGCTTGATCGCCTGGATCCTGCACTTGATCATCTGAGAACTTCTCAGAATAAGATTGGACCATATCCTGCTCAAGTTCTATTTTTCGTGTCATAAGTTCTTTTTTTA
>BTUB01000117.1:0-2112 GCA_045863215.1 Candidatus Babeliales bacterium
TAGATGGTTTGAGTGGGTGTTTTTCAATTTCCATAACATCCTTGAGTGCTAAGTCATGGCAGTGTGTGTAAGTGTGCACTTATTGTAACGTTAGGCAGGTAAAAAAAAAAGAAACTTTTTAATGATCTTCTTGCATCTGTTGTTGCCATAGTTTGGCATACAATCCATCACGCGCAATAAGTTCTTGATGTGTGCCTTGCTCGGCAATATTACCATGATCGAGTACAATAATCATGTCAGAATTTACTACCGTTGATAACCGATGGGCGATGGTTACTGATGTTGCGCCCGTAGAAATCTCTTCTAAATTATTTTGAATCTCTCGTTCAGTTTGAGTATCGAGTGCAGAGGTTGCTTCATCAAAAATATAGAGTGCCGGTTTTTTAAGGAGCACGCGCGCGATTGCAATGCGTTGCTTTTCGCCGCCGGATAATTTTAATCCTCGTTCACCCACTTCAGTTTTAGCGCCATCGGGCAATCGTTTAATGAAAGCATCCAAATGTGCCATCTCAATGGCTTGCTCAACTTCACGTTTGTCAGCGTGAGGATCACCATAGGAAATATTATAATAGAGCGTATTGTTAAATAAAATGGTATCTTGAGGCACGATTCCAATTGCGCGTCTCAAAGAATGTTGAGTAATGGTGCGAATATCATGGCCATTTATTAAAATAGCGCCTTGGCTCACATCATAAAACCGATACAATAAACGTGCGATAGTAGATTTTCCTGAACCTGTAGGGCCCACAATTGCAACACTTTTGCCCGCAGGAATAGTAAATGAGATTCCTTTTAATATTGGTCTGCGTTCATCATAGGCAAAATGTACATTATCAAAAGTAATAGTTGCCTGGGTGATCTTTAGATCAATTGCATCAGGAGTATCTTTAATCTCTGGCTTGAGCGCCAGTAAGTTCATAGCAGAATTTACATCATTGAGACCCTTGCGAATTGATCTAATGATATAGCCAAAATGGCTGAGCGGATAGATAAATTGCAGCAAATAACTGTTTATGAGTACAAAATCGCCCACCATCATCTTATCTTGCATTACTGCGTGGCCCGAGAGCCAAGTAAGCACTATTAATCCCGCGCCCACAATAAGATTTTGGCCCATTTCACAAATACTATCAAACTGATATTTTGCAACGCCCGCATCTTCTTGCTCTTTTAAAATCTCATTGCATTGGTGTTGTTCATATGTTTCATTATTAAAATATTTTACGGTTTCTACATTGAGTAAAGTGTCAACCAAGCGTGCGCCGGCAGCTTCACGCTTTTCATTATACTGCTCTTGCACTTGAACCGATCGCGCCAATGCTTTGCTGGTGAATAGGAGGTATACCACCATTACCAATGCTAAAATGGTGCTATACGCCCATCCAAAAAGATAGGTAAGCAAACTGATTACAATGATAATCTCAATGAAAGTATTAATGATATATAAAAAGATGCCCCAAAAAATATGATCGAGACCATCTTCGGCCCGTTCGATCGCAGTAGAAATTGCGCCGGTTTTACGATCAAGATGAAAGCGTTGCGATAGAGAAAGTAAATGAGTAAATATCTTCATTGCCAGTAATCGCATACTGTGCTCAAGCGAACGATAGAGCACAATTGCACGCAACTGCGTTATAATTTGGCTCACCGTCCACAAAATACCATAGCCCACTAAAAGCATTGAAATAAAATATATCGGATCTTTAGGAGTGCAGGCAGAAAGTGCATTTACAATCTTCCTAAAAAATAGGGGCAGGCTTACATGGAGTGCGATCATAATTGCGGTGAAGATCAAAGAAAATATCACACGAATTCGCATCTTCCAATCATTTACCCATAAAAAAGGAAGTATGCTCATAATCAATTTGAGCGATTTGAATCGTCCAGTGTTTGTGTTTGGCACGGCCTTTCCTTGAGTAAGAATGATGGAAATGTATATTTTTTTGAAAGATAACACAAATAGAATGCTGTGTGCTATCAAAAGAGTGTGCCATTGCGTTAACTTTGTTGATCGATATACTGTTTGCTTAAAAAATAAACAGATTTGTATATTTTTTAGGAATAGGTATGAATAGATGTTTTCTTTTGAGCTTAGGCTCTTTTATTTTCGCG
>BTUB01000118.1:0-2031 GCA_045863215.1 Candidatus Babeliales bacterium
GATATTGTATTGCTTATTGCACCAATCAGACTTCAATATTAACAATTATTTATTGATTACTCAAATTTACCCTAACATGAACGAGGTTTTGTTTTCAGATATTCATCGTTTATAGCTCATGATTGTTTAGCTCAATTTGTCTATCTTCTCCTAAATCTGTTTTCTAAAAAGGTTTTACTTAAAATGATATAAAAACAAGACGAGGCTGTCTCAAAACAATAAATTGAGGCAGCCTTTTTTTATATACTGCTTTATAGAGGCAGATGATTAAAAAGAAATCAAGTTTTATTTTTATTCCTGAAGGACGTTATGGTGCATTAGGAGATGTTTTTAATGATTATGACATCCTTTTTTTGATTTTTTTCAGTTCAAGAGTGCTTTTTGTTTGAGATTAAATCCGATCAGGCACAATCCGGCCTCTATCTCTACTTTAGGAATAGATCGCAGCATGAACCGTTTAAAATTTTTGTTTTGCTTGAGGCAAGCAAACACAGGCTCTATGGTGTAGCATCTTTTTTTTCGATGGGCGATGCCTTGTTCACTTTTCAAATTTTCATTGGCTTTATTTTTCAGTTGGATCAGTTGCTGATTGACTTCGATTGTTCTGTTGTTTTTTGATTGATGACATACGCTTCTTAACGGGCATCCGTTGCAGTTTTGCGTCTGGTATTTTTTTACCTGTTGTGTATATCCATTTTCGGTTGTGCGTGTTGAAGTACTGATGTATTGCATGCGTTGACCCATTGGGCAGTAGTAGCAATCTTGCTCCTTATTGTAATAAAGTTCATCACTCTTAAATCCTTTCTTATAGGTGGCTTTGCGCTTTTGTTCTTTATCAAAGGTGTTGTATTTAACATAGCCCTCAATGCTGTTGTTTTGCAGGAACTGATAGTTTTCGTGCGACCCGTATCCGGCATCTGCTGTGATGCTCTTTGGATAACTACCGTAAAGTTGTTGATATTGATTGATGTGCGGAATGAGAGTAGTGGTGTCGGTTGGTTTTTGATGCAAGCTGTAGTTCACACAAAATATTTTTTTACCGGGACATGAACTGGCTTGTAAATTATATCCGGCTTTAAGTTGTCCGTTACGCATGTGGTCTTCCTTCATACGCATAAAAGTTGCATCCGGATCGGTTTTGCTGTAACTGTTTCGATTACCCAGTATGGCCTCTTGTTGCTCATACTTTTCCATGCGCTTTACAAAATCGGTTTTTGCTTTTTTGATTTGGTCAAGAGTTTTTTTTTCAACCTGTTTGTTTTTCAATGCCTCATCAATCTGCGCTGCCACAGCTTTTACTTTTGCTGCATCGATGTTCTTAAAATCAATCGGTTCGGTATCTTTTAATTCTTCTACGGCAACTTGCTGGCTGTAGTTCCACAACGCTTCTAACTGTTTTGCTATTTTTTCCTTTTGCGTTTTGATGGCTTTGCCCCACACAAAGGTGTATTTGTTGGCATTGGCTTCTATCTTGGTGCCATCGGTATAAACTTCTTCTATACTAACCAGTTCTTCCTTTACCAACAGGGTTACCACCTGGGCAAATATTTCTTTAATCTCATTTTTTAATTTCGAACTGCGAAAACGGTTAATCGTATTATGATCCGGTGTACTCATACCCGTTAGCCACATGTAATGGATGTTCTCTTTCAGGGCCGCTTCTATTTTACGACTGCTGTACGTATTGCTTAAATAAGCGAACACAATGGCGCTTAATAGCATACGTGGATGATATGAACTTGTACCACCTCCTTTATACTGATCAATCAGCCCATCTATTTTAATTTCGCTGATGATTTGTTGTACTACACGCACCGGATGATTCTTATCAATGAGTTCATCAAAACTCGGTGGCAACAACATTTGCGGATTAAACTGATATGGTTTGAATACTATATTGGTTTTGCTCATGCAACAAATTTAGTTGCATCACCTTTCCTTCTTTCCCTTTTGGATAACTATTCTTTTTTTGTTAATAACCTTTGATTTTCTAAAAAATCAAAAGAGGCTGCCTACTTTTGAGACAGCCTC
>BTUB01000119.1:0-1947 GCA_045863215.1 Candidatus Babeliales bacterium
TTCTCTTTAATAAATAAAATATATGTTGATTCCAAGCTAAATGAAGCTATTTCTCTTGTAAAGATAAAGGATTTATTTTTTAATATATTTTCGCTTAGCCGAAGGAAATTGAATACCTGAAGGTTGAAAGTGTTTTTCATTCTCAGGAAATTGTGAAAAATTAAACTGATGAGGTCCTCGCGGAGCCGGTGTTTTGTGCTTGCGTTTGGTACGAATAACAGAAGGGGCAATTTCTCTGTGTGGAATTGGTATTTGTAAAGAATTATTAGAAGGTTGTGCGGGCATAACCGTTATCAACTCAGGATTTCCTATACTTGCAATAAGTTCGGCAAAGCTAGGAAGAGTTTCTTTTTTCTCCATGCTATTTATGGAATATGTGCATATACACAAAATTAAGGAAATAAGTCGTTTCATGAGTCAATTACTTGGCGTTTTAATATTGTTTTTTTAAATTTTGGGCGTATTATTGCCAGTTTTTCATCAATTTTTTGATGTAGTCTATTGATTTCAGTTCTTATTTTTGCACGACTGCTACGTGTTTGACGTTGCGTGGTGAGTTTCTCTATTAATGTACGGCTTAATGCGATTTGAACTGAAGTTTCGTTTAGTACTTTTTCAATTTCTCTATATTCACTAGTAGGAATAGAATGATGCATAGTATATGAGAAGTTTGCAAAACAAAGTATAAACAATAAATAAAAAATCAAAGGAACTCCTTTAGATGAAAATAATCATAATGAAAAAATAAAAGAAATAGGTTTGAAAAGCAAGATTATAATTAATGAAGGGGTAGTAAAACTACCCCTTAGTTGGTCTAAACCACATCCAATGATTTAAGCGCTGATTTTGGCATTAATACTTTTTGAAGCACTTCGCCCGCATGGCTCACCAGAATCACATTTACCCCTTCAAGCAATTCTTCTAATCCCAAAAGATCATGTTTATTTTTGTGCGGGATAATTACATTATCCACTTTATTGCGCTTAGCGGCCAAGATTTTTTCTTTCACGCCGCCAATCGGCATTACATGGCCCTGCAAGTTAAGTTCACCAGTCATAGCAAATTGTGCATTGATTGGCCGTTGCGTGAGCACTGAAAGAATTGCAGTGAGCATTGTGATTCCAGCCGATGGACCATCTTTGGGTACCGCGCCGGCAGGCACGTGAATGTGAATATCATAATTGGTAAACATTTTGGGTCCGATTTCAAATTCTTGTGCATGTGCCTTTGAGTAGCTTAATGCTGCTTGTGCTGATTCTTTCATTACATCGCCTAGTTGACCCGTGAGAATTAATTTGCCTTTACCAGGCATGAGCACTGCTTCAATTTTGATCATTTCGCCACCACATGGTGTCCAGGCAAGCCCGTTGCTAATCCCAATCTGATCATCTTGGCAGAGCTCATCATCAGTGTATTTGCGTGGTCCTAAAAAGAGGGGAAGATTGTCTGGAGTAAATATGGTATTTTTTCCGGTTTCTACTAAAACGCGTGCGGCTTTTGAACAGAGTTTTTTTATGAGCCGTTCAAGCTGCCGTACGCCGGATTCTTTGGTGTAATTGATTATTACATCAGTTAAAATTTCATCTGGAATGCAAATGTCTTTTTCTTGAAGGCCAGAAGTCGCAATTGCGCGTGGCAATAAATATCTGCGTGCAATATTAAGTTTTTCTTCATGTGTGTAGCCTGAAACGTCAATAATTTCCATACGATCGCGCAATGGTTCAGAAATAGTTTCTAAAGAGTTGGCCGTAGCAATAAACATTACCTGTGATAAATCAAAAGGAATACCCAAATAATTATCATAAAAGGTCTTATTTTGTTGCGGATCCAGCACCTCAAGCATGGCTGCTGATGGATCACCTCTAAAATCTGAGCCGATTTTATCAAGTTCATCAATTACCATTACCGGATTGCAACTGCCCGATTTTTTAATTGCTTGAATAAACC
>BTUB01000120.1:0-1815 GCA_045863215.1 Candidatus Babeliales bacterium
GTTACCACTCCCATTTATTATGTAACTGCTAAACCGCATTTAGGGCATTTATATTCTACCGTAATTGCCGATTCTTTGGCTAGATGGCATAAATTGAAAAAAAATGACGTTTTTTTCTTAACGGGAACCGATGAATTTGGGCAAAAAATAGCTCAAGCGGCAGAAAAAGCAGGGAAGCAACCCCAAGAATTTGTTGATAGCTTTATTGACGCATATAAAAATGTCTGGAAAGACTATCATATTGAGTATGATATTTTCATGCGAACCACAAATCAGTTTCACATTGAGGCGGTTCAAAAGTGGATTCTGCAATTAATGGAAAAAGGGGATATCTATAAATCGTTTTATAAAGGATGGTATTGTACTCATTGCGAAACATTTGTGACCGAACATGAAGTAAGTTCCCATGCACCCGATTGCCCCACGTGCGGACGTCCCACTCAAATGCTTTCGGAAGAAGCCTATTTTTTTAAGCTTTCAGCATATCAAGACAAGCTTTTAAAATTATATGAAGAGCATCCTGATTTTATTTGGCCTAAAGAGCGTGCTCAAGAAGTCATTAATTTTGTAAAATCAGGGCTTAAAGATTTGAGTATTTCACGCACCACGATTTCTTGGGGTGTGCCATTTCCTCATGATACTAAGCATGTGACATATGTGTGGGCTGATGCTTTAAATAATTATATTACGGCAGTTGGCTATGGCAAAAAAGAAAAAGAAACTGAATTTAAAAAATGGTGGCCTGCTGATGTGCAAGTAATGGGCAAAGATATTATTCGCTTTCATGCGATTTATTGGCCCGCATTTTTGATGGCATCCGGCTTAGCGATTCCTAAGCATTTATTAGTGCATGGATGGTTCAAGGTGGGTGGCCAAAAAATGTCCAAATCATTTGGCAATGTGATTGATCCGGTAGAATTGCAAAAAGTGTATGGTGCTGATCCGGTGCGTTATTATTTACTGCGCCATTTGGCTATTACTCATGATGGTGAATTTAGTATCGAAGATTTAGAGCAACGAATTTCTTCCGAACTGGCTGATGATTTAGGAAATTTGCTTAACCGAATGGTGATGTTGTGTGGTAAATATGAATTGGCCACATTGAATCCGGTTGAAAAAATATCATCTAAAACACACGAGTTAATGCATGAGGCGCAAGCAACCGTAATCGAATTCCAAAAAGAATTTGAAATTGGTATGTTTCACATGGCGCTTGCGCGTGTATGGAAGTTAATTAACCATACTAATGCATATTTTCATTCGCAAGAGCCATGGAAACTTGCAAAAACGAATCCTACCGCATTTGCGGAAATTATGTGGGCCACTGCGCAGAGTTTGCACACGATAGCAATTTTACTATGGCCCGTGATGCCAACTAAAATGGAAGCGCTATTAGCAAGCTTGGGGAGCCGACTTAATTTTAACCTTGATCAAATTAATGAGCTTATTGCACAACCATGGAAAAATACCTTTATGATTACGAAAATTGATGCTTTATTTGTAAAGCCTGCACAAGAATCCCTTGAGATGCACTCAGGTGCTCCTCGGGATGAAAAAGTAAATTCAACTCCTAGTCATGGTGAGGAAGATTCGAAGAATCTGTCTCGAACCATTGATATTGAAGAATTTGCAAAAGTAGAGCTTACCGTAGGAACGATTGTGGCGTGTGAAGAAATTCCTGCTTCAGATAAACTTTACAAATTGCAAGTTGACTTTGGACAGTTGGGAATACGACAAATTCTATCGGGTATTCGTAAGGCATTTACTTCGGAAGAATTAATTGGTAAACAAGCGCTATTTGTAACCAATTTAAAA
>BTUB01000121.1:0-1784 GCA_045863215.1 Candidatus Babeliales bacterium
TTTTATGCAAATTATTTGCTTTTATTTAATCGTAATCCGTTCAGTGTGTATTGTGCCGTTATTATTTATTTGTACCAAATAAATTCCGGCTTTTAGTCCCTGTGTGTTTACATCTATACTTGTACCTTTTGCTTCAGTGCTTGCTGAATAAACTTTTGCCCCAAGTATATTGTAAAGACTAATTTCGGTAGCACCATTCAATACTTCTTTGCTTTGTATTGTAAATTTACCATTACTTGGATTTGGATAAATGGTTAATTCATTAGCATTACTTACTTCTATGATTCCACTTCGAAAATCAACACTAACTATGCGTTTCACTTTTTTCGAAACATTTCCGGAAGGGTCAGTTACTTTATAAGTTATTTCTTTCCATCCTCTTTCACCTGCATAGTATTTTCCTGTTATTGGGTCAATGTTTAATGTTGTTGTTTTTACCAACAATGGCATTAAATCTTCTTTATCGTAATAGTTATCTATTATTCTAACTTCCTCAGCCATATCAAATGTATCCATCCAAATCATATCTATTGGGTCACCACCCAATATTTCAATTGTAGGTGCATTTTTATCTACTACTTTTACTATACGTTCTAATGTGGTTTTATTTCCTGAGCCGTCTTTTACGGTGTAAGTAATGTTGTATGTGCCCAATTGGTTGGTATTTACATTGCGTTGGGTAACATATATCAATGCATTGGTTGAATAGTAATTATCCACTGCTGATATTCCCGGATCGTTGAAGTTATCGTCATATACATTCACTTCCATTGGGTTTGAACCCAACAAAGATACTACCGGTGGTACAGTATCTTGTACATCTACCTGCAAGTAGTATGGTGCACTGCAATTGCCTATTGGGTCGCATGCTGTGTATTGCACTACATAGCTGCCCGGTATCTTTTCATCTACACTGCCTGTGCGGGTTAATGTTAATCTATCGCTGCTAAAGTAAGCATCTTGTGCTGCTATTCCATCGCCATTGTTGTATGCCGTAAATATTTGGTGTTTGGCTATTCCTTGGTCGGCTGCTATGGAATCTTGCAAGGCTTTTATCCATGGCTTGCTTGTTTTTTGTACTATTACCACACGGGTCTTTTCTCCGGTAAAGCCAAATGCATCACGTGCACTGTAATTGATGTAGTATGTACCTATTTGTGCCGTATCTACTTGTCCTATTGTAGCTATACGGTTGGTTATGTTTTGTCCTTCGTTGTCTATTGCAGTTGCTCCTAACTCGGTATAGCTGCTGCGTACTTCCATGCGCACGGTATCGGCTCCTACTATCGTTACGGTTGGTCCTACTTGGTTTATTTCTACTTGTATGGTGCGTGTTATCGTATCGCTTACATTGCCATACAAATCTTTTACCCAATATTTGGCTGTGTAAACTCCCAACTGGGTCATATCGATGTTGGAGGTCATTTCAAAGCGGTCGGATATATCGCCTTCTAAGTTATCGGTTGCTATTACTCCCGGATCAACATATACTGTATTGCGTTGTACGCGGTGTATTTGTGCTCCTTTTAAGGCTATGGTTGGTGCTACCAAGTCGTTGCCTATTTCTATACCGTAATCTTCAAAGCAGCCGGAGCGTGATTTATCCGGTGTTAGTACCGTTCCGCCCTCGCTTACTCCTATGCGCAATCGTGTTACCCTGCCCGGTGTTAAGTGATCCGGTATTTTGAATTTAACATCTGCTGTTGGGTTGGTGCCATTGTGTTCGCTCAATAATGTTTCGCCTGCATCTATAAAGTCTGCATCAAAGTTAAAGTCTATCCATG
>BTUB01000122.1:0-1779 GCA_045863215.1 Candidatus Babeliales bacterium
GTAATAAATTAGGATTATGGATGTTGAAAAAAAATAAGTAATATCCAAATTATTATTTATAAATATAAAGGCGCTCTTGATATAATTATCATGAGCGTTTTTTTATGATAAGGAAATATCATGGTTGCTCTTTATAAAATTTATGTATGCATTGTGCTAGAAAAAGATGGCAAAATCTTGCTTTCACGTCGCCAGAATACCGGCTGGATGGATGGCTTTTGGCATATTCCCGGTGGTGGTTTGGAAGAAGATGAATCGCTTACACATGCAGTAGCTCGTGAAGCAAGAGAAGAACTGAGCATTGAGGTGGACCCGGAAAAATTATGTTTGCTGCATGTTTTGCATCTGAATAAAAAGACTTTAGGATTCTATTTTAAAACTACACAATGGAAAGGGGAGCCGATCAACAATGAACCAGAAGAATGCAGTGAAATTGGCTGGTTTGATATGGATGCTTTACCCGAAGAGATGAGCCCATTTGCACGGCGCGTGGCAGAAAATGCCAAAACAGGTACACAGTGCTTTTATATCCCTGAATAATTCCAATTAGAATACATTCCAAGGATATTATAAATTAATAGGCTCTATTTGGTTTTGTGATAGGCTTAAAATGAGCTTTAGATCATAACTATGGAGTTTATAAAATGCTCAATTTCTTCAAAAAACCGTTCGGTTGTGTTACTTTTCTTTGCCTTTTTGCTTTTGTAGTCCGAATATTTTTAGGTATCCTACAGATTTCAGGAACTGGCCTGGCTATTATTGACTGGCTTTTGCCATTGATGGGAGTGTGCTTGTATACCATCTGGATTTATAAAGAAAAGTTATCTGCTAAGCAGATCTTAAAAATTTCTCTTTATTTATATTTACTATCACTCGCTTGGATGATTTGTATGGTATTTCTTGCAAAAGTTACCATGAATTTGGAATTTCTAACTTTTATAGATCTTAAAGACATAGAAAATGTCAAAGTACTATTACAAAACTTTAACACTACAGAAATAATGTTTTTTTCTTATGTGATATTTGGTTTTACTTATTTGGTGTTTTCTCCTATTTTTGTGGGTATACAATATCTTTCAATTAAACTGGGTAACAAACTAGGTCTTTCGTTTTTAGAAAATATTTAAATAATGGTGAATTATGAAATCTTCGAATTTATTATTTTGTTGGTTGCATTAACTACTATTTGTTGTGCGAGTATCGCTGAAACTATTAAGCAAAGAAATACCCGTTATAAAAAAGGAATAGTTAAAGATGGCATTCTTTACGAAAATGAGTTGGTATGTGATGGAATTAAGTGTAAAGGGTGCGTGTATTGGAAATGGTGATGAGATTGTGATTTCCAATGCTTTTGATAAGCAATTTATTGCTTCAGAAATCAAACGCATAATCTATAAAGTTTTTTTTCAAGAAATGGCATTAATTGATGGTGATTTTTCTGATTTGGCCCAAGGTAATACGCAATTGGCACAAGATTTAAAAAAGCTTTTTTGTGTGAGTTTTAATCGAGGTGATGAAATAGCTCAAAGAAGTCTGAATGAATTTTGTGATAAATGGGATCTAGAAAAAATAGAGATTTCTGATGCACCAACATTTTGAGATGAATCTGTTTAGTACATAGAAAGTAAAGGCCCCTGATTTAATTCACGGGCCTTTTTATTTTTAAAAATTATCAATATATACGCCTCAATCGATGTACATTGCTCATATACTTTATTTCATTGTATAATTAATAACATTATTCAAATATTCTAAATAATTAATTTAAAGATTTTTCAT
>BTUB01000123.1:0-1703 GCA_045863215.1 Candidatus Babeliales bacterium
GATATTCTGAAGCTGAGGGAGTGAGTTTATCACCTTTATTTACGGCATAGACCGTAGCAGTTTTACTTTTTAACTGAGTCCTTAAGGCAGATTCTGTAATTACTGCCATAAATCCACACCTCCCTTTATGCTTACCTTATTAAAAGCTATTCAGCTTGAGGTTTAGTCTGAGGAAGGATAGACTCTACTTCCATATGTGGTCTTGGTATTACGTGTACTGATAGTAACTCTCCTACTCTATCAGCCGCTGCTGCTCCTGCATCTGTAGCGGCCTTTACAGCTCCTACATCTCCTCTTACCATAACTGTAACTAGCCCTCCACCAACAAGCTCTTTTCCTACCAAGGTAACATTAGCTGCTTTTACCATTGCATCTGCTGCCTCTATTGCTCCAATAAGACCTTTAGTTTCTATCATTCCTAATGCGTTAGCGTTTGCCATTTTAATTTCCTCCTCATCAATTTAAATATAAAATTAGTGACTAAGCTGTTTCATCAATAAATCTACAACTGTCTTAACAAGCTTTTCGGTATCATTTATTTGGCTTATGTTTGGTGTCTGGCATGAGCTATTAATAAGCTCTCTTGGCTTTAGATCCTCTGCTTCACTTTTGCCATATGCTAGGCGCCTTATATTTATTAAATTCATAGGGCTCACATTGTCTGAGGTAGCACTTCCTCCTACAGCCCCACACCCTAGGGTAAGAGCTGGCGCAAGGTTAGTGGTTGCTCCTATTGCTCCGTGAGTAGTAGGAGAGTTTACAATTATTCTAGATGCTGGCTTTCTAAGTGCAAACTCCATGATTATATCCTTGTCGTTTGAATGGATTCCAAGAGTATGTCCCATTCCTCCATAATCAAGTAGCTCTATGCACGTATCGCAGCCTTTTTTCCAATCATCCTCTACATAAAAAGCAAGGATAGGCGATAGCTTTTCTCTAGAAAATGGATAGCCCTTTCCTACTCCAGTTTCTTCAGCAATTATTATTTTTGTGTCCTCTGGCACTTCTATTTTTGCCATATCGGCGAGCTGGCTTGCAGTTTTACCTACTATCTTTGCATTCAGACTTCCATATGGCGTATCTATTATCTTTTCCATTTTAAGCTTTTCTTCTTCATTTACAAAATAACAGACTTGATTTATAAATTCTTTCTTAACTTCCTTGTAAATTTCTCTTTCAACTACTACAGCTTGCTCTGAAGCACATAGTACGCCGTTGTCAAAGATTTTTCCAGCTATTATTCTACTCACAGCCATTTTGATATCAGCAGTTTTTTCAATAAAGGCAGGTACGTTTCCAGGACCTACTCCAAGCGCTGGAGTCCCTGAGCTGTAGGCTGCTCTTACCATAGCTGAGCCTCCTGTAGCGAGTATAAGAGATACATCCTGATGCTTCATAAGTGCATCTGTCGCCTCCATAGTTGGAACAGATATACAGGATATCAAATCCTCAGGAAATCCATTTTTCTTAAGAGTCTCTCTTAAAATATCTACCACCTCCATAATGCAGCAAAGCGCTGCTGGATGTGGGCTAAAAATAATGGCATTTCCTGCTTTTAGCGATATCAATGCCTTGTATATAGCTGTAGAGGTTGGATTAGTGGATGGCACGAGTCCTGCAATTACTCCAAAAGGCACACCTATTTCCACAATACCATGCTGCTCATCTTCATGAATCACTCCTATGGTCTTCATATTTTTGAT
>BTUB01000124.1:0-1682 GCA_045863215.1 Candidatus Babeliales bacterium
GAGTGAGTTAGATGATATGGCAAAATGCAATGCAGCCATAAAGTTTGTTGAATTATACACTGAAGATTTTTTTAAATATCAATTAAAGATTGATAAACTCTCTGATGCTGTTCTGGTCTTAAAAACATCAAACGAACATGCAATGCCGGATTTACGTAGGGTGTTTGTTGGTATGATGCAGGAGAAAAGTTCTTTGCCTGTCATCATTAAGCGTGTTTATGATAATACTGATTTAGAAACATTTCTTTTAAATAGCTCCACCGATGCCGGTGCTTTGCTTTTGGATGGTATGGGTGATGGTGTTTGGCTTTGTTCAGAGAAAGTTAGTCCTGCAGATATTAATCAAACAGCATTTGGAATTTTACAGGCTGCACGAACTCGCATTTCAAAAACAGAATATATCAGTTGCCCGTCATGTGGCCGCACCTTATTCGACTTACAGGAAACTACAGCTAAAATTCGTGCAAAAACACATCATCTCAAAGGCATTAAGATTGGCATAATGGGGTGTATTGTAAATGGTCCCGGTGAAATGGCCGATGCAGACTATGGCTATGTAGGTTCCGGTGCTGGAAAAATAACACTTTATAAAGGCAAAGAAGTTGTACGCAGAAATATTGATGCCACACTTGCTGTTGATGCACTTATAGAATTGATTCGCGATAATGGTGACTGGATTGAGCCTGCTGTTAGCGATAATACTACTGGAAACTAACACGAAGACCCATTTTCCTAAATTGTAACAATGCTTCTGCATTTCCTTTTGCATCATCAACGGGGTGATGAGTATGTCTTGTTTTACGGTAAAGTTTCTTCCATTCAGAATTTAAACCAGTATCCATTTTCATCCCACAGTACAAATCACCAATTCTGCGACCAGAAAAGCCAAATGGATTTTTACCAATAAAATTATGGAAGTACCAATTTATCCATTGCCAATCAAAAGCAAGGTTATCACTAATAAAAATTGGTTTATCTACAGAATTTTGCGTTATCCAATCAAAGAATTTTTGCATTACTTCTTTTGGGTCGTTAAAACCTAAATGTTGTTCACGACTAAATCCACTAATTGCCAATGCTTCGGGATTCCATTTTTCAGAAATTGGCTTGACTTCGCCATAAAAGGTTTTTGATAATGAAGGTTCAACTATTATAGCTCCAAAAGAAACCATTGAAAATTTGTGAGGAATTTCCCCATCTGCTTCTACATCTACTACAATGTAACTCATATTATTTATTATTATTAATCTGAAATATCTCTTGTAAATTTGACCGTACTACCGCTAATAAGGGTTTGTTGCAATAGAGGCAGAAGTGCAAGTTTCCAGCCTTTTACTTCTATTGGGCTGTGGTGATTAAGTTGAACAGTAATTTTTCAAATCCCCTACTGCTACAAGCCCTAAACCGTTATTACACCGTCTGCATAAAAGCTTCAGAAAGATATTCTGTTACATCACTTGCTGTTAAAGAGTAGGGGTGAATTTTTTTAATAGCACAATCTGCTGCCAGGCCATGAATATAAACTGCTGCAATTGCAGCATCGGTTGCGTTTAAGCCCTGAGCAAGCATTGCAGCAATTATGCCTGTTAGTGTATCGCCACTGCCACCTTTTGCCAGTCCTGCATTTCCTGTTGTGTTGAAGAAACATTTTCCGTCAGGAGTAGAAATGGAAGTGTAAACAC
>BTUB01000125.1:0-1680 GCA_045863215.1 Candidatus Babeliales bacterium
GGAAGCAGACTCTGCTATTCACCAGCAATTATTAAAGGAGTATAAAAAAATTACTGGTAAGGATATTGGCTTACGGACACTTTATTTTAACTGATAACTTTTAACTGCGACTGAATTTTTTGGGCTTTTACAATTGCCTCATCAACGGTAGCTGCCGTTACAGTTACATGTCCCATTTTACGAAAAGGCTTAGTAATTTTCTTACCATATAAATGGATGTGGACATCACCAGCGTTTAACGCTTCTTGCACGCCAGAATAAATTGCCTTGCCATTAGAATCTTTATCACCTAACAGGTTAATCATTGCAGCAGGCAAAACAGATGCTGTATTACCTAACGGAAGATTAAGTATAGCTCTTAAATGTTGCTCGAACTGAGAGGTATGATTTGCTTCAATGGTATGATGTCCGCTGTTGTGTGGTCGTGGTGCAATTTCATTAATCAGCACTTGTCCTTCTTTTGTAACAAACATTTCTACAGCAAGAAGCCCAACCATGTTCAGCTTATTGATTAAATCTTCTGCTATTGAAATTGCCTTATGTTGTATGCTTGCCGAAGTTTTTGATGGAGAAAAAAGTAATTCAACTAAATTAGCTTCTGCATTAAACTGCATTTCAACAACAGGATATGATTTTATTTCTCCCGAATTATTTCTTGCTGTAATAACTGCAATTTCTGCTGCAATAGCTACTTTACTTTCTATTACACTTGGTGCCTGAAACATCTTACTCATGCCATCAGCATCTTTAACAACCAGCACACCTTTTCCGTCATAACCTCCTTTGCGAAGTTTTTGAACAAATGGAAACTCCGGCTTTATCTGTTCAGGCTTATCTACTAAATAAAATGGGGCTGTGGGTAAATTATTCTTCTGATAAAATTCTTTCTGAAGTCCTTTATCCTGAACCATTTCAAGAATATGTGGTTGAGGATACACCCTTTTACCTAACTTTTCCAGTTCGTACAAAGCTTCAATATTGACATGTTCTATTTCAATGGTAATAATATCACAATCATTACCAAAGGCCATGACAGCCTGATAATCGCGAAAATCGCCATGTTCAAATGTTTTGCACATATAGCGACAAGGTGCAGATTCATCAGGATCAAGTACATGAATTGAAAGATTGTAATCGGCAGCTTTTTGCAACAACATTTTGCCTAGCTGACCACCACCTAAAACTCCGATAACTATATTGGGATTGAATGTATTCATAATTAACGCTATTTATTAAACAAAAATAAAGAACCTGTGGCAATGAAAACAAAATAAGCTAAGAATAGAAACTCCGTCAGCCATAGGGAATTTATTTTTACTTTAGCCGCACCCAAAAAAGTGGCAATGAACGAAGTTACCATACTTGATAAAACATTCACTATCATGATTCCGCGAAAGAAAATCGAAACCAGAATTCTGGAGATTGCTCGCGACTTGAATTCTGAATACAAAGACAAAAATCCTGTGTTTATTGGTGTGCTTAACGGTGCTTTTCTTTTTATGGCCGATTTATTCCGCAACATTGAGACTCCCTGTGAAATTTCTTTTATCAGAGTATCATCATATAGCGGCACAGAATCTACCGGGCAAATGAAAAATGTAGTCGGTCTTTCAGGAAATATAAACAATAGACATGTCATCATTGTTGAAGATATTGTTGATACCGGTGAGACAGTTTCAT
>BTUB01000126.1:0-1677 GCA_045863215.1 Candidatus Babeliales bacterium
TCTTCATCCGGCCGGCGGCTTTTATGTATTTGGCCAAAAAGAAATCAGCCCTTTGGTGGGTTACTTAAGTACCTGGAGCTATTTTATCGCAAAACTGGCATCTGCATCTTTAATGATTCATGTTGCTGTTTCTTTAATAAGTCAGATCTTTCCACAATTAATAATATCTGGATCACTTCTTTTTTATGATTTATTGATTCTCACTCTTTTTATTTTCTTGAATACCCTCAATATGCGTACTGGCAGTCAAATTCAATTTGGTTTCCTTGGGTTTAAATTAATTCCGATTTTATTTGTCATTGTAGTGGGTCTTTTCTATTTTACGCCAACTCATGCACATACTTTTACCAATGTATGGGAAGGTATTCCAAGTAGCTTACCATTGGTGCTTTATGCTGCCATGGGATTTGAAGCAATTTGCGCGTTGAGTAGCAAAATAGAAAATGCTGAGAAAAACGGACCAAAAACGATTTTGATTTCTTTTGTAACCATGATATTTTTGGTATTTTTATTTCAATTTTTATTGTATGCCACGCTTGGAAACACCTTAACAGCCCAAGCTAATTTTTTGGATACATTTCCGGCACTTTTGGCACATGTAATGCCAAACTATCCATATCTTGCATATTCATTGCAAATATTTTTCAATGTAGCGATTGCAATATCCGCATTAGGCGGGTGCTATGGCGTTTTGTATAGTAACAACTGGAATCTGCATATTCTCGCACAACATAAAACAATTGCCGGATATGCATGGCTTTCACAATTAAATGCGCACGGAATTCCCGTAGCTTGTTTGTTTGTTGAATGGCTCTTATGTGCTGTTTTTTTATATTTTTTTGCCGGCAATCAAGTGGTATTGCAACAATTAGCAGCATTAGGAACCGCACTTACCTATACCACATGCGTAATTGCATTGATGTGCGCCTATATGCGATCCAAAAAAACGGTTTCATCTTTTGTGGTTCCTATGATTGCCTTTTTTAGCTGTGCAATACTCATTGGAACGTGTATTAGAAATTTTTGTTATACCGGCATACTCTCTTTTATAGGTTTCATCTTGCTTTTATTGATAGGATTAATGTTCTATAAAACTAGCGGTGAATAAAATAAAAGAAGGAGGTAACAAACATGTCTTGGTTTCTATTATTTTTTGCACTGCCCATTTCTTGCATGCAACCCAAACGATCTTATTTTATAAATTGCTGTCGAGATCTTATAAAAAGAAATACATGTATTGAAGAAATTTCTTCAAATCAATTTTTATGGACAGATGTAGATGGCAAAACACTTATGCATTATGCCACATTTTATGATTGGAATGGATCATTGATCCTAACTCTTTATAATGCATGCCCCGAACTTTTAGAGAAAAAAGATTATGCTCATTATACTCCGCTTCACACAGCAGCATTTCATGGTAATCCTAAAGCTGTTGAGGTTTTACTTGCCCAAGGAGCACAGCATAGTGCACTCAACCATGTGGGTAAAACCCCTGCTCATCTAGTGATGGCGCTTAATAATTTTTCTATAATCAAAAATATTATAAGACAACTTATTAATGCAGGAGCTTCAGTAAACGTGCAAGATGGACATGGCAATACACCACTTCATTATTTTGCTTTGCAAGGAGATGAAGAGCAGTATCAGTATATACTTGATCTCACTCACTGGAAC
>BTUB01000127.1:0-1668 GCA_045863215.1 Candidatus Babeliales bacterium
TCTGGCGCGCACTCAAATTAGTTGTATACAATTATCCTTTTTGTATCATTGCATACGCGCTCATATTAGGATTAGGATATATACTCAAATTAGCAATCAGTACTTTCTTGGGCCCTACATCAATTTTCCTAACGGTAGGAGAATCACTTTTTGCCGTAATTCCGCTTTGTGTATATGGAATGTTTTACACCAAACGGCTCCATGAACAATTTACATTGTATTACCCGGAATCAATAAAGGAATAAAAAAAGGAATCATATGAGCGTATCACTCGGTTCTCTTATGTATACCATTATTTCACGTGTAATTTTAACTATTATCATACTCATCATCGCACTTCCTTTATCGCTCTGTTTTTTATTTGGCGGTACATACATTGTAGATAATAAGCTTTTTTTATTAGTGCAACGATTTTTTGATTGGGCATGCGTGCGGCTCGCACTTATTCCCATCACGTATATAGGATTAGAAAATCTTCCCCCGGAGCCCTGCATTGTGGTTGCCAATCATCAATCTTCTTTTGATATTCCCCTGGTTGGATATATTTTGCGCAAACGGCCGCATATTTGGATCGCCTGGGCCGAACTTACTAAAGGACCTTTACTTAGATTTTTATTGCCACGCATTGCGGTATTAGTTGATGTAAGCAGCCCTACACGCGCAGTGCGCACACTCGTAAAAGCAATTAATATTGTTAAAGCACACCCATGGGATTTAGTGATTTTTCCTGAAGGAGCTCGGCATACTGATGGAAAGGTTCATGAATTTTTTGGCGGATTTGCTCTAATTGCAAAAAAAATAAATCGTTCCGTGGTGCCGGTAAAAATTATCGGAGTAAATAAGGTATATCCACCTAAAACATTTTGGATGCATCGCCATCCAATTACCGTGATTATCGGCCCTACCATGATGATTGGCGCAGAAGAAACTGAACATGAATTCAAAGATCGGGTATACGCTTGGTTTGTGAACACACAAGGATAATTGCATATGGATTATTTTATTCGTTTAGCAGATTTACAAACTTTGTGGTGGACCGTTCCTGCACTTATTGGCGCTTTGATTGGGCACTATTATAGTAAAAAACCGGTGTATCGTTATTCACTTGCAAGTAATTTGGTCCGCTCTGGATATAGCAAACCGCCTATCCATAAGCGCATTTTTGCTGCGCTTAAAATAGCTACTTTTATTATTTTGGCATTTTTAATAGCAAAACCACAATTGGTGGATAGCCGCTCAAGTATTACGATTGATGGAATTGATATCGTAATTGTGCTTGATGCTTCTGCAAGTATGCAATTTCAAGATTATGATGATGATCAGCGATCCCGCTTTCAAGTTGCCAAAGATGAAGCAATGCGATTTGTGGATAAACGCACCGATGATGCAATTGGCTTGGTATTGTTTGGCAAGGATGCACTTTCACGCATCCCTCTCACCATGGATAAAAAACTGATTCATTCCATTATTTCTAGTCTTGAATTAGGCTTTATCGATCCGGATGGCACAGTGCTTGCTACCGCAATTATTTCTGCGGCAAACCGCCTAAAAAATTCTCAGGCAAAAAGCAAAATTATGATTGTCCTCACCGATGGTGCACCGAGTGAAAATGATACCGACCCGGCACTAGCCATTGAGCTGGCACAAAAACTTGGTATCAAAATTTAT
>BTUB01000128.1:0-1666 GCA_045863215.1 Candidatus Babeliales bacterium
AGAAAATGCAAAGCGAACCTATCGTGCGTGTGCACGGCGTCTTCATCTTAAATATGCTGAATGCTATAACGAAGAAACTGAAATAGTGAAAACGGAAAATGGTCAATGTGAGTGGATCAAGCATGTAGAATGTTGGAAAATGGCACAAGAGAAGTTTACTGAAGGGTTTTATGAAGAGATTAAAGAATATTTTAAGCCCGAAAATAAATAATCTGTTGTTAAAAAACAATATCCCCGGGATTCCCTTTAAAAACGAATACGGGATAAAGTTTATTTTCTAAAATACTCTTCTACTAAAGTAACCATCTCCATACGCTTTTTATGCCATGCATTATTTACTTCAGTTTTAGTTGCATCCGGATGTACTTCCATATATTTTTGCACAAATGTAATCAGCGCCCATTCTTGCTTTGGCTGCGGTTTTTTGTTCTTACGGTTATCTACTTCTTTTTGCCACATATCAGCAAATTCTTGATAGGTGGGTGGTTTGCCTGCTTGCCAACGCTCATTGAGCCAATCAATGCCAAAGGCAGTGAAATGAAAATGAGGCCCGATCAATTTTTTAAAGAATGCGCGCGTTTGGGCATCATTTTTATATGAGCCTAGAAGCATTTTGGTGTCAGGAGCAAGTGGATATATTTGATTTTTCTTGGCTTTGGATATTGAAGGAATTTCTGGAATTTCAAGAACATTGCCAGTATTAACAAAGTGTTTTATGGTATCAATTACTTGGCCCTTCTTTTCCGAGTAAGGCAAGCCGAGTTTAAGGCAAAGTGCTTTAAGTTCACTCATTTTGAGAAAATAGAGAGCTTCAAAAAGTTTTGTTTTTTCTATTTTCATAGTTTTCCTTAATAATTAATGCATAAACGCATAATGCCGCGTGCCATCGGGGGAAACATACGATGGTGGTTCATATTTATTATGGGCTTTTTCTGCTATTTGTTCAGTTACTTCTGGCTCACACATATGCCGCGGATAACTATGCACAGCGGGTCCACGCGCATGCTTATAAATACCTTGCCCTAGGTAAGTATATTCTTGAATGCCAAACGTAAGATCAAGCAAATCCGCCAATTCAGGGCCATATTGCTTATGCAAAATCAGCTTTGCGCTCAGTTCAGATATATTTGCAAGAGGACTATCTTTCAATCTTTCTTTAACGCGCGCAATGATGTTTTTCTGATTTTGTTCAGGAGTAAGGGTTGATTCTTTTTGGGCGCACCAAGCAAACGTAGAAACAATCAGTGGCAGTGTTGCAAGTAAATTTTTACTTTTCATGAATTTCACATAAAAATATTTTTTTATCATATCCGCCGCGGAAATTGAACTTTTCTTCACGCACTTTTTCTAATTCTTCACGTGAGCCGGCAATAATGGGGGCAAGGGCATTAATCACTTCTTGAATATCGGCAAGTTCTTCTGGTATCGGATCTTGTAAAAACTCTGCCACTTCTTCTTGAAGTTTGGCAAAAAGTGCTTGCTTATATTCTTGATCGGACAAACTTCGCGTGATTGCCGTTGCACCGCGTAATGCGAGATTCTCATGAATGTTATTACGGGCTAATTTGTTTAAGATTCTTATTTTGGGCATAAATTCTACTGCTGATTGCATTGATCATTAGCTTCTGGATATGCGTCTTCTTCTGCTAAATCGGGATTAATGATT
>BTUB01000129.1:0-1647 GCA_045863215.1 Candidatus Babeliales bacterium
GAACCTGGTGGATACCAATGCTGTTTATACTGGCAATCTGGCGGCATGTTTATAAACGATTTCCGATGAAGTACGACCCGCTATATTGGGGAGCCGTGTTCCCTTTGGGAATGTACACAGCCTGTACTTTTCGTATGGCAGAAGCAATGAACATACACTTTTTGGATGATGTGCCGAATTATTTTATTTACATTGCACTTGCTGCCTGGCTTGCTGCGTTTATCGGATTTATGCACTCTCTTCTAAATAAATTTAAATTGCTTCTGGTTAGACCTACAGGCGCGAGTTAAACTGTAATTAACTTCCTGAATTAATAAATAACGTGCAATTCAGTTATTCAATCATTCAAAGAACAACAAAATTTTATTTGCTTGTTTCAAATCTTGTTTGAAGTTCAGGCGATTTCTTATTTAACATACGTGTTACAACTTTATGGAACCAGAGAAAGCAGGTTAATGAAAGTAACAGCATCAAAAACCAACTTGAAGTCCATACGCCGGAAAAAGATAGAGCATAACCAAAAATGATTGGTGAGAAGAATCCACCTAAGCCACCGAGAACTCCTACCATTCCACCAACAACACCAACTTCGTTTGGAAAATATTCCGGGATGAACTTATAAACTCCTCCCATACCGATTCCCCAAGCCATTCCAATTAATAAAACAAGTCCTGTGAATATCCAAACATTTGCCTGAAAGAAAATTCTTGTAACGCCGCTTGCTAACAATTCTCTCTTTTGAACTTTATCTCCAACTTTAACAATCGGCTCATTCCAGGTTTCAATTTTAGGAAGGACCAAGGTTGCATCTGATTTATGGTAAAACTCTGGTGCTTTTTTAACTAAAGTATATTTTTCTTCTCCAAGTAATATTTCGTTTTCGTCCACGGCTGTTACAATTCCGCCTTTAACTGCAGTAACTCCTGAACCGGGTGAATAAATTTCCATCCGTGGAAACATAAGTAAGAAGGATAGAACGATTGATGCGCTAAATACATAATACATAACCTTCCTTGCCCCGAATTTATCGGCAAGCCAGCCGCCGAAAGCACGAATAAGTCCTGCAGGTAAGCTAAACATAGAAGTAAGAACACCAGCCGTAACGAGCGACATATAATATGCGTTAACATAATAAGGTATTAACCATTGAGAAAACGCTACAAAACATCCAAAGACTAAGAAGTAGTATAACCCAAAACGCCATAGTCGTACTTCTTTTAATGGATATAAAAGTTCTTTTATTTTTTTTCTTTTCTCAGAGATTTTATTTGTAGTGAAAAAGAAAAATAAAATTCCCATCCCTAATAACGCTGCAGCATAAATTTGCGGCAGTACTCGCCAGCCTTCTAAAAATTCACCATGATGTGTTAAAGAGTCCAGGAGACTTGGAGCAAATAGGGCAGTAAGCGCTGTTCCCATTGTTCCGGCACCAAATATTCCTAATACGGTTCCTTGTTTATTCTTTGGATACCATAAGGATGTAAATGCAATTCCACATGCAAAACTTGCACCTGCTAAACCGAAAAGAAAACTAAGTATTGCAAATATTGTAAAATCATTTGCATAAGAGAGAAGAAACATTGGAATAGAACAAAAAAATAATAAGGAAGTGAAAATTACCTTACCTCCGAATTTATCTGTAAGTAT
>BTUB01000130.1:0-1638 GCA_045863215.1 Candidatus Babeliales bacterium
ACTACGTTATGTGGTGCTATAGGTTCATATTCCATAAATTCTGGCAACCTATCATGTGAATTTGTAAAGCCAGCACGTTTATTGAAGTCTCTTTCAACGCGAAGCACATTCTTTCCTAGCTCATCTACATCATCTGAAGTTAAGCTAAGTCCGTATTGAGCATTTATCATATCAATAAGAGCTTGATAGCCAGCTGGGCTGTCTGCTATACCAAAGTATACAAATAGACACATTCCAGTACTGTCAATTGCAGCTGTACCGATTTGCATAGCACGTGCATACTCTATTTGACCTTCTTTTTTAAGAGGATCTATGTCTGCTCCAACTTTTAGGATGTTTCCTGAGATACAGTATCCTGCAGTGTGGTCTGCGCCCATAGTAGTAGTAGCATATGTTAAGCCGATACCCTTGATAGCACGTGGATCATACGCTGGGATTGCTTGGTCTTTTACTACTGGAACACGATATAGTCCGCAAACTTTTCCAACTATAGATGTTCCTCCAGCTATGATTCTAGCAAGTGGAGTAGGATTAGCCATCTCTTTAACTATTTCAAGAACCTTTTCGCCATCGCCCCAAGGAATTAATCCGCCTTCCATTGCAGTAGCAACAGCAACAGCAACTTCTATACTGTCAACTCCTACATCATCCATAGCGCGGTCTATATATGCGATAGTATCAAAATCTTTGATGCCAGCATCAGCGCCTAGTCCCCAAATAGTTTCATATTCAAAACCACTTGTGATGTATTTACCTTGTTTATCAGGATACCACTGAGAACAACGAATAACGCATCCTTTATGACATCCGTGTGAAACTTTTCCATCTCCACCACGCTCAGTGATAGTTGCATTTAGAGTTTCTCCAGAGAAATTGTCATTGTGGTCTATTCTTCCGCCAGTGAAGTTGTTTGCTGGAAGTCCACCTGCTTCATTAATAATATTAACTAATACATCTGTACCATAAAGTGCAAGACCTTGGCCTGCAACTGGATGGTCTAATAGAGCCTTTGCAAAAACCTTAGAAGCAGCAGCAAAAGCTTCTGGGTCAGCTACTGGCACTTTGCTTGCTCCAGTTTCATCTATGATTATAGCTTTTACATTTTTAGAACCAAGTACTGCTCCTAGTCCACCTCTACCAGCACTTCTTATATTACCTTCAGGGTCTTTGAAAGAAATATTTGCAGATGGAAGTCTGTGCTCACCAGCAGGTCCTATAATTGCAATTCCAACGTGAGAACCATATTTTTCACCAAGGATACGAATAGCATCATAGTTTCCGCAACCGCCTAAAATTTCAGCTGGAGCAGGCTCGATAGTAACGCCGTTCATATCTAATTTAATTACATAAAACTTATCGTCGCTTGGTTTGCCTTCAATTACAAATGCTTTAATTCCCATTTTAGCTAGCATTTGAGAAGAAGAACCACCTGTATTTGATTCTTTAATAGTTCCAGTTAGTGGGCTTTTAGCTCCTACAGACATACGTCCTGAGTTTGGGGCAGATGTTCCGCTAAGTAGACCTGGAGCGAAAATTATTTTATTGTTTTTTCCAAGTGCATGACATGTTGGGATAACTTCGTCATTAACAAAGCTAGAAGTAAGTGCTCTACCACCTAGTCCAGCATATTTTTCTGGC
>BTUB01000131.1:0-1634 GCA_045863215.1 Candidatus Babeliales bacterium
TTTTGGGTGATGAAAAGCAAATTCATTGGGTAGCAAAAAAAATTATCGGTGCAATTGAATACTTTCATCATTACGGAAAATTTGATGAGCAGGTGCTGGAAAAACTAATGGCTGATGGACAAATTTCTGATGCTTTGGTAAATCCACCAACCGGAAATGGCAGCGAAGTTTTAGTCTTCGGACCAAATGGTGTTGTTGTAAAGGCACGTACTGCCAATCAACAAAAAATGGTTGACAGCTGCAATAAGAACGACATTGTGTTTGCCATAGGACCTGCCGGAACCGGAAAAACTTATACTGCCGTGGCATTAGCTGTACGTGCATTAAAAAATAAAGAAATCAAAAGGATTGTTCTGACTCGTCCTGCTGTTGAGGCCGGAGAAAACCTTGGATTTTTACCCGGTGACTTAAAAGAAAAAATTGACCCTTATCTGCGTCCGCTTTACGATGCATTGTTTGATATGATTCCCGGTGAGAAGTTAAAGACCTTTATTGAAAACGGAGTTATTGAGGTTGCACCATTGGCTTTTATGCGTGGCCGCACGTTAGACCATGCATTCGTTATTCTTGACGAAGCACAAAATACCACAGAAAGTCAGCTAAAAATGTTCCTTACAAGAATGGGACCTGCTGCAAAATTTATCGTCACAGGCGATGTAACGCAAATTGACTTACCCAACAAACAACCATCAGGGTTGATTCAGGCAATGAAGATTCTGAAAAACATTAAAGGCATTGACTTTATTACACTCGATGCAGGTGATGTTGTTCGTCATCGTTTGGTTAAAGAGATTATTCTGGCCTATGGTAAAAATCATTAATTGGTTTTGGTTTCTTCTGATGCTTGTATTCTGTTCTTGTCAGAAAGACCACATGTTTGATTGCTTTAAGGGTACAGGAAAAGACAAATCAGAAGCAAGAAACATATCAGGATTTAACCGTATAAAAGCAAGCAACAATGTAGATGTAGAAATTTATCCGGGTCATGATTATAAAGTTGAAGTAAAGGCGGGTTCAAAATTGATTGATGGCATCACCACAGAAGTTAAAGACAGCATGCTGTACATTAGAAACGAAAATGCATGTAACTGGGTTCGAAGTTTTAAAAATAAATTTACCGTTTCTGTTTGGATGCCTGATATTGCAGAGCTTACAGTAAATGGTTCAGGCAATATTGACTTGATGGACACTATTCGTCATAATGAGTTTACGTTCAACAATTGGGGTGCATCAGGCAAGGTGACCTTTCTGTTTAACACAGAGGCAGTGAGAACCAACATACATACCGGACCTGGCGATTTCGTCTTTCATGGTTATGTTGGTGTACATTATTTTTATAATAACGGTAATGGCATTGCCGATGCAAGCAACCTGAATACAGAAGTTACTTTTACAGAAAACAAAGGTGCTAACAAATAATATGTCAGAGCTAAACAATGGCTCACAGCAAAAATTTCCTATGTGGGTGATATTTATTACTTCGGTAACCCCGACAGCGTAGTGCGTGAAGGTACTGGAAATGGAAAATTAATTAAAGCAGATTAGCATGCGCTTGATTAGAAATTTTCTAGTTCTGTCAATTTACTGGATGTTGTTCTTCGGAATTTCAAGAATTATCTTTTTCTTATTTCTTC
>BTUB01000132.1:0-1631 GCA_045863215.1 Candidatus Babeliales bacterium
GCCTATAGCCATAATTTCTCCAGTTGCCATCATCTTGGTGCCTAGACTGCGCTCGCCTTTAGCAAATTTTTCAAAAGGCCATTTTGGTATTTTCACAACTACATAATCTAGACTAGGCTCAAAGCAAGCATAGGTTACTCCAGTCACAGCATTTTTAATTTCATCCAGACTGTATCCAAGTGCTATTTTCGCAGCTACCTTTGCAATAGGATAGCCAGTGGCCTTAGAAGCAAGCGCTGATGAACGGCTCACTCTAGGATTTATTTCTATTACAGCATATTCAAAGCTGTCTGGGTTAAGGGCAAACTGGACATTACAGCCACCCTCTATGCCTATAGCTTCTATTATTTTAAGTGATGATGTTCTAAGCATTTGGTAATCTTTGTCTGAGAGAGTTTGACTAGGAGCGACTACTATGCTATCTCCAGTGTGAATGCCTACAGGATCAAAATTTTCCATATTACATACAGAAATTTTATTTCCGTTAGCATCTCTCATTACCTCGTACTCTATTTCTTTCCAGCCCTTTATACTTTTTTCTATAAGAACCTGACCTACAGGGCTGTAAGAAAGTCCTGATTTCATAATTAATCTTAACTGGTCTTCGGTTTCAGCTATTCCTCCCCCAGTTCCGCCAAGCGTATATGCAGGTCTTACGATCACAGGGTAGCCTATTTGACTAGCATAGGTGATACCAGCTTCTAGCTCTGTAAATATTTCTGACTGAATCATAGGCTCGCCTATGCGATTCATGAGCTCTTTAAAAAGATATCTGTCTTCGCCTTGCTTTATACCATCGATGCTAGTTCCTATTATTTTTATGTTGTAGCTATCTAATATGCCTTGATCATGAAGCTCAAGTGCCATATTCAGAGCTGTCTGTCCGCCCATTCCTGGAAGCAGACTGTCAGGTCTTTCTAATTCGATTATTTTCTTTACATAATCTAAGGTGATAGGCTCAATATATATTTTATCTGCAGCTTCAGCATCTGTCATTATGGTTGCAGGGTTTGAATTGATTAATACTACCTCTATTCCCTCTTCCTTTAAAGCTTGGCAGGCTTGAGTTCCAGAATAATCAAATTCTGCTGCTTGACCGATTACGATAGGGCCAGAGCCGATAACAAGTACTTTTTTAATGGATTTATTTATGGGCATAGTCTTCCTCCTACTTTTACAATTTTATTTTTGCAAGCTCAATGAATTCATCAAAGAGATAACTGCTCTCTACTGGACCAGGTGAAGCTTCTGGGTGAAACTGCACGGAAAAAACAGGTAGAGTTTTGTGTTTCATGCCTTCTACAGATTCATCATTAAGGCTGATATGTGTTATCTCAAAATCCTCAGGAAGTTTAGAAACGTGATATCCATGATTTTGGGATGTAATATACACCTTGTTTTTTCTGATGTCCTTCACAGGATGGTTGCAGCCTCTATGGCCGAATTTTAGCTTTTCAGTACTTCCGCCCATCGCAAGAGCGATAAGCTGATGACCTAGACAGATACCAGCTACTGGTTTTTTGCCTATGATTTTTTTGACTTCATTAACTATTTCAGTTAAATCCTCAGGGTCACCAGGCCCATTTGTAAGAAAAACTAAATCACTATTATCAGAAAGAAGAGTTTCTGCC
>BTUB01000133.1:0-1588 GCA_045863215.1 Candidatus Babeliales bacterium
GCTAAGTTATTATTACCAAACCGGCAATACACAGCAGACTCCGGTAAGTACGTATAAGGTAACAACAATTCCAATAAGCGGAAGTGAAACATGCCCATCCAATCTGTGCGATCCACCTTGTGCATTGAGGCCCTTAGATGAGGTAGAGCTATCACAGTTGTATATGGAATATGATTCTGCCGAGACGGCCTATTTGAATTTACTCTATACATATAATACGCTTATGGATGGTGGCAGTACAAACAATCTGCTGACACAGATACAGCAAACATGGTCCACCGAGGCAACAACATTACGAGACGAGTTGTTGTTATTGTCACCTTATGTATCGCAAGAGGTTTTGCGTGATGTTGCAGGCACAGGCATACTGCCACCAGCCATGCTATTGGTAGTATGTATGGCCAATCCTGATGCAACAAGAAGCGAAGATTTTTTAGACTATTTGCAATATGATATACCATCACCCTTGCCAGCATATATGATAGCCGCCATTGAGACAACGTGGGATGTAGGCACCTCGCGCACAGTAATGGAAAACACACTAGGCGACTACAATGAAAAAATGGCATTGGTGTCAAACAAGATATTATCAGATTTAAATTATAAGAACAACCAAACTATTGAAGAATCGAATCCGGGCGACACCACCAATATTTCACAACAAATAAATTATTGGTTAAATCGGATTCAAACTCTGGAGGCAAAATATGAGATGGCAGAACATTACTTTGAAGAGGGCAGCTATGCATTGGCAGAAGATGTTTTACTATCCATACCACTATGCTACCGATTGACAGAAGCAGAACAACAAACCTTAACGAGTTACAACTACATTTATCAATACAGAAAGAATCTTTTAGATTCTGGAAAAACCTTGTCCATGCTGGATAGCAGTCAGATCAATGAGTTGATTTTATTTGCAAATAACAACGCAAATATAGCCGGAAGCATAGCTGAAAACGCACTATGTTTTTATTATGATATATGTACACAGGATAATTATGATACCACAGGTACAGGAAACAACAGACAAATGCGAAATACAAATATTCCTGCAGCGCATTTTCAGGAGGTGCAAGATGTAGTGGCATGCAGGGTGATGGTTTTACCGAATCCAGCAACTGACAAGGCAACATTTCAATATAGCATCAACAGCTTAAAAGATAAACCAGAGTTTGAGATAAGAGATATGACAGGACGAGAAATAATGAAGGTGAGGATAACAGAAAAAGAAGGTGTAATAGAATGGCAGACAGTTGTTGTTAAAAGCGGTATGTATTATTTTAGTATAAAAGCAGGTAGTAAAACTTTGGCAAGAGGGAAGTTGACGGTGAGAAAATAAAAAGATAGCATCCTCATAGGAGAGTGAAACAGAAGTCATTCTCCTATGAGGATAAAACTGTAAAGAAATAAAAAAGTGTAGTTACAACAGCATAGCATTAATCAATCAACCAAATATGAGTAAAAAACAACTAAAAAACATACGAGTAGTCCTCATTCTATTTATTATTTTGTTGAACACCATAAAAGTGCAAGCGCAAAACACTTTCGAAAAAATTATTGATACGTTAGGCTGTTACGGAGTTCT
>BTUB01000134.1:0-1546 GCA_045863215.1 Candidatus Babeliales bacterium
GACATGGACTTCCAAAAAATTATACTCAATAACTCTTATACTAAGATTATGAATATTAATCTTTATGGCTATATGTGCGAATTTGATTTTGACCGTTGCAGCGGTGTCATCAGCAATCCTCATGTCATTTATCCTGAAATAACCTCACTCCCTTATAACAGAGTTTTTTGGGAGGGGGCTTATTCTCCCAATGACAGTGTTTTTTATGCTACTACAAGCAGAGCCTCCGGTAATAATTATGGATTCCTTCTGCAATATGACTTAACAGCTACAGATATTTCGGCAAGCTGCGATACGTTAGATTCGGCAACAGTACCTATTGGAACAGGTGCTGTGCGTTTAGCTCCTGATGGTAAAATATATTACAGCCGTGCTTACGAAAGTCCGGGAGTAAATAGTTTTCCTTATAAGGATACTATGTATAATTACATAAACATGAACCTGAGTGTAATTAACGAACCTGATAATCTTGGTGCAGCATGTAATTATCAACCGTTCAGTTTCTACTTAGGCGGCAAACGTACATATTACAGCTTGCCTAATAATCCCAATTATGAGTTGGGAGCGTTAACGGGAAGTGTGTGTGATACAATCACAGGCATTGCTCCCTTTCCTTTGGAGAATCCCGATAGCTATCGGGAGGGAGTAACGGTAATGCCCAATCCGGCAAAAGAAAAAGTGAGGTTTGAATATTCAGAACCAGTAAGTGAAAACTCACAGATAGAGGTGTATGATAACTTAGGAGTAATGGTTAAAAAAATCATATTGACGAAGGGTTCTATAAGTACAACTTTTAGCATTAATGATTTGCCTCCGGGTGTTTACTCATGCAGAGTATCTATTAATAATGTATTCAAACAAGTTGATAAGCTGACAATAATCCGTTAATGAAAGCAAAAAAGCTCCTTATAACCTCACCTTATATGTTTGAATTTTTAAAAGTTAAGTAACTTGGCAAACTGAGGGGGATTTCACCTTGGTGCAGAGACACCGTCTGACAGTTTCCTCCTTTTGTCAAGTAGAGTTAGCGGTATAACCTGGCACACGGATGCCGAATAAATTATAAGGTTAAACGAGGCTTGACTTTTTATTATTCACTATTTCAAACAGTAAAAAGATGAAAGCGTATTTGGGAATTGATGTAAGCAAGGGCTATGCCGACTTTACCTTGCTGAACGAACAAAAAAAAGAGTTGGAAACAGTTTTTCAATTGGATGACACACGGCTGGGGCATGATGCATTAAAAGAATTGCTGCAAAAATTTATTACAGCGCATCAAATCAGTTTAATTTATTGTGCTGTGGAAAGCACGGGAGGTTTTGAAAACAACTGGTACGCATGGCTTACCAAACTGAGCAATGTTTTGCCTTTAAAAATTTCGCGATTAAATCCAAGCGGAGTAAAGAACAATGTGCTGGCTGGTTTAGAAAGAAATGTTACCGATGCATTGAGTTCGCGTTACATTGCGGCATATTTAGTGAGCCATGCTGATAAAGTAGTGTATGATGTTGCTGATGCAACATACAGTTCCTATCGCAGCTTGCAC
>BTUB01000135.1:0-1539 GCA_045863215.1 Candidatus Babeliales bacterium
TAAAGAAATTGCAACGTTCTTGGCGTGAAATGCAAAAGGAAACTGAAATAAAAAGCGATACAGTGAGCGGGCTACACTGATAGTGGTTTATGTCGGGAAAACTTTTGCATTCAGGTACTGATGCGCAATGAGCGGGCACACGCTACATGCAGCAGTCACAGAAAAGACGTTGCTCTTTTGCATAAAATATTTATGTCGCGCAAAAAATAAAATGTCAAAAGCATTTACATCGGCAGCGGCAAAGCAATAGGAGTGCGGAATCTGATTTCGGGGAACAGATTACGAAAGAAAACCTACCACATGCAGGATGAAAATAACAACCGACTTCGGCAGTTTACTCAGGACGATTCTGGTCAACACTGCTATTGCATTAAATCTTACTCGCTCAACGTGGTGGAAATGAAAGAAAATGCGTTGCAAAAAGTAAAACAATGACTACACTTTTCTTAGTCTTAGTTTTAAAATAGTTATATGAAAAAATCAATCATTGTAATGCTATTATGTAGCTGAAAATAGTGTATTTTCACAGTCAAAATTATTCACATGAAACTTTCTGTTTATTGTGGTTTACGTGCAATAGCCTACATCATTACTGACGGCATTAATGTTGTGAAGCACGGCATCAAGAGAGTAAATATCTCTTACGAAAATTATTACGAGTTCATCGCAGGTCTTCCGGTGAGTAAACGAATCAGCCGGAGGTTAAAACGACAAGCCAGAAGAAACCTATGGCGTTACAAAAGCAGACGAGAACGACTCCAAAAATTGTTGATGCAGGAATTTAATTGCAAGCCTACTAACCGAACACGTACTGCTAATTTATTAATCAGGGTAAAAGCGTTAACAGAAATTGTTACGGCACAGGAATTGGTTGATATTATATGTCAACTGCAAAATAAACGTGGCTATAAGTCGCTAAGAGGCGTGAGCGATAATGAGAACAGTGAGTATCTCAAGGAAATAGAACAGCATCAGCAAAAACTTCAACAGTACAGGAGCATTGCAGAATATCTGCTGACCACCGATAGCAGTAAGAATATTGTTTTCATGCGCCAAAGCTATGAGCAGGAATTTAATGCTATCATGGACATGCAGGCAACGTTTCATCTTAACTTGGCACAAGGTGAGAAGTTACGCGAACGGATATACAATCTTATTTATTTTCAGAATCCGTTAAAGAAAGGAAAAGTAGGCAAGTGCTGTTATGAGCGCAACAGAGAGGTTTGCCATGCATCAAATCCTGTTTATCAGGAATTCAGAATATGGCGCGACATTCACAACATTCAGATTTTAGATATTGAAAAAAACGAAATTGAAATTTCTTTTGAGCAGCGTAAAAAATGGTTTGATAAATGCTTTGCCGGGACCAACATCACAAAGGCAAGTTGCCTGAAAGATTTGGGGTTAAAAAAACCTACACAATATAGTTGGTATAGCGGCAAAGTAATTGCCGGAAATCCGATTGCTAAGGCGTTTTCTGAATTGAAAATTCACGAGCCGGAACTTGTGCTGTGGCAGGATTTGTTTTCGGCTACCGAC
>BTUB01000136.1:0-1502 GCA_045863215.1 Candidatus Babeliales bacterium
TTGAGTATTGGGCTCTTTTTGTAATTATTTTTTTGCAAGTAGATAAATAAAATATGGTGCTCCTATAAGAGAAACCATTATCCCTGCTGATATGCCTTCAGGCTGAACTATATTTCTTCCAATAGTGTCTGCAAATAAAAGCATCCAGCCTCCAAGCACAAGAGCAATAGGAGTATAAAGCTGATTTCTAGGTCCCACCAAGCTTCTTGCAATATGTGGAGCCATGAGCCCTACAAAGGATATTCCTCCTGTCACAGAAACTGCTGATGCAGCAAGCGCAACTGAAGCAAGCAGCATCGAAAGTCGTTCCTTTTCTACTGATATCCCTACTCCAATAGCCACCTGCTCGCTTAATCTCAAAATATTTAATCTGTTTGCTTTGTATAGAGTAAATGGAATAAGCACAACTAACCATGGTAATATTGCTAAGACAAAGGGCCAGTCTGCACCCCAAATATTACCTGATAGCCATTTTGCAATAAACTCTACCTTGATTTGCTCTGTAGATGAAATAATAACAACCATAAGGCCCGACAGAGCCATAGATAGACCTACTCCAACCAATACAAATCTTGTAGTTTGAATTCCTTCATTTTTTTTATATTAAAATATATAGATTATAAGCACAGTAAGAAGTGCACTGCAAAAAGCCACCAAAGGCAATATGTATATAAAAGAAGTCGTATTAATAGGAAAAAACAAGAAATAAATGGCTATTCCAACTCCTGCTCCAGAGTTGATTCCTATAATACCAGGATCTGCTAAATAATTTCTAGTTATGCTTTGAAGTATGCACCCCGATAAAGCCAGAGCCATACCTGCTAATAAAGTTATAACTATTCTAGGAAGTCTAACTGAAAAAAGTATAAAGCTTTCTTTGAAGCTCCCCTGTCCAATCAAAGTAGGAATAAGCCTATCAAAAGACAAGGCTCCGTAGCCCATTGCCATTCCAGTAATAGCTGTAGCTGCTGTAAGTACTAACAAAATAGCCAGTGTGCGCCGTTGTTTCCTTATTATATTTGGTTCAATCATGAAAATGCCTTACCCCCTTTACTTACAATAAATAAAAAGAAGGGCAACCCAATAATTGCAATAATAGCTGATACCGAGGTTTCATATGGAGCATTTATAGTCCTCCCAAGAGTGTCTGCAAAGAGCATCAGTATGGCTCCAGCTACAGCTGACATGGGAATTATATACCTGTAGTCACTGCCTACAATGAATCTGACTATGTGAGGAACCATGAGTCCAACAAAAGCCATATTCCCCACTAATGCCACTGATGAGCCAGCAAGCAAAACAATTACTACAAACAAAATCATCTTAACCTTAGTAGTGTTTTGCCCTAATCCAAGAGCAACCTCTTCACTTAGACTAAGTATCGTAAGCTGCCTAGCTAAAAACATCGCCGTAACTATTCCAGCTGTTATAAATGGAATGATTACTTTAAGCTGAGCCCATGTAGTCCCAATCATAGCCCCTGAAGTCCACATAGAAACATC
>BTUB01000137.1:0-1487 GCA_045863215.1 Candidatus Babeliales bacterium
GTTGGCGATTACCAAAGCAGTTGCCATAGTAGTAATTTATGCACTTATCATTGGTGTGTGGTATTATCTGACGAATATTAAAGATATTTATTAATGCATGTCTGATGATTTAGCAAACCAATGCAGTGCAAGACGATTTGATACGAGTATCACTGAAAACCAGATTACTGCTTGAACGAAGAAATTAAGTGGCACCATTGCTTGGATCTTAGCTGATGCAGTAAATAGCTGCTTGATTTGCTCAAAAAAGAGATTTCTTTGTATGTTAGAAAAAAGTAAGTGCACGGTTCTAAAGATCATGGAAATTAATTGCATAGAAATGATGCCAGAAAATATAAAAGCATAGCTCATGCGGTACGGATAATAAAATATGGTGTATAAGATTACCGCAAGCACACCAAATAAAGGAAATGCAATGGGGAGATGCGGCACATCGAAGTGAGTGGGTAGTTGAACCAGCAAAGAGGCAGGATAGGTGATTAAACTATTTACTAAGCCTAATCCAAAGCTAGTTGCCATTAATTCTTTAAAGTCCATGTGCTCTCCTTTATAAATATTATTGTATTTTTTGCTGTCATTTTGGGACCTTCTTTATTGCCAAAGAGGATATCAATAACAGTAACCCTTGGAATGCAAAGCTGGATATGGTTGTGTTAATCGTTTGCAATTTAATGATTAATCAACAAAGGTTATTGCTTGGCCCACTTTATCCGCTCTGCCAGTTCTGCCGATGCGGTGGATATAATCATCAGATGTTTGGGGCAATTCATAATTGATCACATGAGTCACATCATCAATATCAATGCCGCGTGCTACGACATCAGTAGCAAGCAGGATATGCACAATATTATTTTTAAATGATGCTAATGCGCTGTTCCGTTGCGATTGTGATTTGTTGCCATGAATAGTTGCCACATGGAATCCGCGCTCACGTAATATGCGTGCAAGCTTTTCTACATTCCATTTGGTGCGCAAGAAGATGATCACTTTTTTAAATTCAGGCTTGATTAATAGATCATGAAGCAGATCCACTTTATCGCGGCCGGCCACTTTAATCACATCTTGATTCACGCTTTCAGCTGATTGGCGCTGCTTTACGCTGATCATGGTTGGATTTGTGAGGAATTTTGCCATGATCTCTTTTAAGCTTGCATGGATTGTTGCAGAGAAAAAGAGTGAGTGGCGATTCACCGGGAGTTTAGCGATGATATATTTAATATCATGGATAAAGCCCATATCAAGCATCGTATCAACTTCATCGAGCACGATCGCATCGAAGGTAGAAAAGCGAATATTGCCATTGTTTTCTAAATCTTTTAATCTGCCGGAGGTTCCGATCACAAATTCCGGATTCTTTTTAAGATCATTCACTTGATGGAAAATATTCACACCACCAATGCAGATGGCAGATTTGATGTAGGTATTATCTGCAAAGCTTTTAAGCTCAGTCTGAATCTGGAGCGCTAATTCACGCGTTGGCGTAATAA
>BTUB01000138.1:0-1406 GCA_045863215.1 Candidatus Babeliales bacterium
TATTGATGGTATAATCAACAGCACTGTCAACAGAAAGGTATAAACCTATGCCGTCCACAACGTATTTGAATTCTTCTGCAACCGAAACGTAAAAACTTACACAATACTCATGCCCCTGCTTTAACGTGTCGGATAATTCTCCTCCTACATATTCACGCCTGTTAATATGATTAGGTGTTATATGTTCAGTAAAAACCCCTATGCCCACATAAGCGACCCCTGTTCTAGCATATTGAAAGCCTACCTGATTTTGCGGAACATAAGATGTTGAACAAAATATATCAGGCTGCTCGCTGAAATAATCAGGACTGCCAACTGATGCTGAATACCAGTAACGACACTGCATAGCCCATGTTCCAATTGGACAGGTTATCGTATCTTCAAAACTTGGGTTTAATACCAAGTTTTGTGCACTTACCTTTAATGATAAAAATAAGCATAAACAAATAGTTGACTTTTTCAAATTTAAGGTTATTTACTGCAATATCAGTTTTATAAATTCAGGTTGCCTGTCAGTTATATTTACTTTAACCATATATACTCCACGTGCATAACCTGATGTTCCTATGGTAATTTTATTTTTACCATGATTTAATGTATATGCCGATAATTTATTGCCGAGCATATCATATAATTCCAGCAAACCATTTTCATTGTCATTCAACTCACTTTCATAGTACACTGCTGTACGTGCAGGACTGGGATATAATTTCCCTGAACTTAAATTACCATTTACTTCATTTATCCCCACTGTACAATCTATTACACTTACATCATCTATGAATAAGTATGCACTATATGCGCTAAGTGGAGCATTGAAGTTAACAGAATCAATCATGGTATTAGCATCATCTTTAAAATTACCAATAGTCAAATATTTTTCACCACCATTAGCTATGTACGTTCCCGAAATTTGCACCCAGTTAAGCGTATCATAAATAATATTGCCTGAAGGGTTTTCTATTTGAGGAATAAACGACAGGTTGATATTGATGGTATAATCAACAGCACTGTCAACAGAAAGGTATAAACCTATGCCGTCTGTAACATACTTTAATTCTTCGGCAACCGAAACATAAAAGCTGACACAATACTCATGCCCCTGCTTTAATGTGTCTGAAAGTTCTCCTCCAATATATTCTCGCCTGTTTAGATAATTTGGATTTAAAGGCTGCATAAGTGTAGCCAATCCTACATAAGCAATACCTGTTCGTGCATATTGGTATCCAACTCCACTTTGCGGAACGTAAGATGTTCCGCAAAATATATCAGGCTGTTCACTGAAATAATCAGGACTGCCTATATTAGCCGTGTACCAATATTTGCATTGCATGGCATAGGTACCTGTGCAGGCTATGGTATCTTCAAAACTTGGGTTTAACACCAGATTTTGTGCATTTGCTTTT
>BTUB01000139.1:0-1395 GCA_045863215.1 Candidatus Babeliales bacterium
GTTTATATGATTATACTCTCAAAAGTAAAAAATTATTTCATGTATTGTTTTTTGTATTCTATGACAAACGTTAATTACATCCTTGTCTCTCGCACACAATGCTACCCGTCAGACGAGGATGAGTGAGGGCACCACATATTGCATATTCTATTGTTGAATTATTCATTATGAGCTTACCCACTGCAAGCGGCATTATATTCTGACTTTGATTGCTCTGGCTGCCCCATACTTCTACGCCCTGCCAGGTATAGGCAACATTACATGGGTCGCCCATATAGTTTGACGTTAACAACGTACCATCTTTAAGTGTTAGCGTGCTGCCGGGCTCTACAATAACCTTTGCTTCCGGACTAAATTTAAACGTCATGCCGGAAATAATGAGGTTGGAATTTTGCCGTATGCGCAATTCTCCTGTTACATGTATTGGCACACTTACTCCCAATGGATTGTTTGATGTACCATAACTCCATGTAGCGGTTTGGTTGGTGCTTGCATTGGCAGGATAATTCAATGTATGCGTGGTTACTACTTGTGGTGCAACAGATGGTGTTATCGAACTATAATCCTGCCCGTCTATCTGATCAGGAAGGGTGTAAAGTGTACTATTCGGGTTTACACCTCCTTGTGTATAGTCTGCCTTGGGAGGATTGGGTAATGCAAATGGCTCATTCCCTGTTAACATTACAGGTTGTGGTACAATGTTAGGGTCGAACGCTCCAATGTTCTTGCCGAAACTTCCACCCATTAAAGAAGATGCATACATGTAACCGTTTTTGGCTAATTCTATTTGCGAGAATCCGAAGGATGCCGATGGATTGGTATTATTTGATCCTATCACAAAGGTTGATATTTGATTTGTATTATAAGGTATAGCTACATCCACCGAAAAAATACCATCAGTGCCTGCTCCTACAAAAAGTTTTGTGGTGCTACCATCTTGATAAAACTCTACTCCGCGAAAACCTGATGTGCTTAAATTATAATTAGCTCCGGGAATATTAAACTCCTGATAAACGTTGGCTCCATAAGCGGTTACATCTGCATCTCCGTTGCCATCTAATGCCACATAGTGATAGCGCTGTTGGGTGGGGAAACCGCCTCCATAATTTCCCTTTGCATAGCTTGCCCAGGCCAACCATTTTCCATCGGCCGACAGTTCCAACTCACGCGAAAAAATTCGTGCCCCATCATTATCCAGCGGTGTAGTTGGATATATTTGTGATGTATTAACTGGAACCGTCACCGTGCCGTCATTGTTTACTATTACTTTATGGATCTGCCCACTGCCCGATGGCCCTAAAGTTAGCGTACCCGAGCCTGCCATAAAATAAAGATAACGCTCCTGATCTACTCCGTGCGGAAGACCTAAGGCAATGGCTCCAAACTCCGTATTTA
>BTUB01000140.1:0-1385 GCA_045863215.1 Candidatus Babeliales bacterium
GAAAAGCCGAAAGTCTGATCATAAAGAGAAGATGAAAATCAGGATTTGCAGATATAGTATTATCGAGCTGAACGATGGCATCAAACAAAAAACTGAAAAGGGCATGATTGGCTTCTTCTTCACGAATGGTTCGGTAAAGCAATTCAGCAATAAAAATTGACTGTGCGCTTTTAGTAATTTCGAAGGGTATAGAAACAAATCTGTTGGCAAAAGCCAGACTACTTATGCGTTGCAATCCCTTATCAGGGCGATGATAAACAACAAGCTGAAGCAAACTTAATGGCTGAAAAAAAACACTTTTGTTTTTTGCTTTTGAAGAACGCACGCCATTGACTAAGTAGGTTTGCATGCCAAACTTTTCTGTATAAATTTTAGCAATAACGGATGAATCGCCATAGGGCGACAGGTGTAACATAATTCCGTCTGTGTTATGCAAGGCAGACATTCTACATTTCTAATCTGAATATTTTATTGCAAATTTATGACATGATTTTGACGATTCAACATAAAAAGAAAACAGTTTTAACAGTTATTGAACACATTGAAAACTGCCTCTAAAATTAATTTACGATATTTTTGTCGTAAATTAAAAAACTTCCTACTTTTGTAGCCCGAAAAGACGCAACAATGTTTTCTAAAGCATGCGAGCATGGCATAAAAGCCATAATATATATAGCAACACAATCCATGGATGGAAAGCGTGTAAAAATTGGTGATGTTGTAGAAAACTCAGGCTCACCGGAAGCTTTTACTGCAAAAGTTCTGGTATCATTAACCAAATATCATATCGTTAATTCATACACCGGACCAAACGGAGGTTTTTTTATAGATGTGAAGGATATGAAAAAAATAAAAATGAGCGACATTGTTAATGCTATTGATGGCGACTCATTATATAATGGCTGTGGTATGGGGTTGAGTGAATGCAGCAAAACACAGCCATGCCCTATGCACGATAAATTTATTAAAGTCAGAAAAGAAATAAAAGAAATGTTAACTACAACTTCTGTTTACGATCTGGCATTAGGACTTAAGTCGGGCAAAACAGTATTAATACGATAAATAATTCCGCACGAACAATTATTCAGTACATAAACAATTAAAATAAAAACACAATGGAAAGTAAAGAAATATGGTTAACATCATTAATTACAAAAACACCTCAGGAAGGAAGAGAGTTGGCAATTAAAATGGCAAGAAAATCAATTGCAGCAATACAAACTGATCCTGAAGTAAGAAAAAAATTGCGTGATGATTATGCCAACGACACAAAACAACTGATAGCTTCTGCTAATGTAGTAGCATTAGAATTTCAGACTGTGGCAGCAGCAAATAATTATTGGAAATAATTCATCATAGTTTACTAATAAAAAACAGAACTACAG
>BTUB01000141.1:0-1381 GCA_045863215.1 Candidatus Babeliales bacterium
ATATTTAGATATTGCTATTCGCGATTTAGGATTAGCCATTGGTCTTTTAGTTCTTGCATGGCTTGATGAGGCAATGCCTAGTTTGCGAAAATAATTAAAATAAAGTGGGAGTGAAATTACTTCACTCCCCGAACGAACTTTGATTTGCTTACTTTCCAGCTGGACGCACGCACGGCTTAACTGGGGCGCACTGGCGTGGAGCCGGTTTTGCCGGAGCAGGCATAGTTTGTTTTGGTTTATTGATATTAGGTTTATTACAACCACAACGGTCAACTTTAGCTACTGCGCTGGTAACCATGGCTAATGCAACAAAAAATCCGATTATTCTCATGGGATCTCCTTTAAGATTTGAATTGATACTGTGTACAGAATAGAAATTCTTTTTCTATCGTTCAAGAGTATTAAATTTAATATCTACTAAATCCTGTATGAGAGCCAGTGTTCCAATTTACCATCACGGTGTATGTGAGTGGTAAATAATTCTCTTTTACATAGGCGGGTAAAGGTGGAAATGAACTGCTGGCAAATTGAAAAAGAGAGCTAATATATTGATCCACATAGGCCTTGCCTGAAGATTGCATAATTTTGAATCCAGTCATTTTCCCTTCGCGATCAAGTACAAAATATATGCGCATTACAGTATCTATTTGTTCGTGAAGTGGGCACTTTTCTTGATTGATGCTATGGGCATTTTGCAAGCACCATTGAATTTTGGCCAAATATCTTTCGTATTTAAGTTGTTCGGCCGTTGGCTTTTTATTTGGATCGCCACCAAGTGTTTTAATAAGATTTTCGCCTTCATCTTTTAATTGCTGCAGGTAGCCTCGCGTGATACCGGCGAGCGCTTTGCGGGCCTGGCTTTTTTTGGATCTTGGCTTGTCAGAAATATCTGAATTTTTACGTATGTCAGGCTCTTTACCTATGGAAGTTGCAACGAATTCCGTGTCTTCAAATTTAATTTGGGGAGTGAATTCCAAAGAATTTTGATCCGTATTTGATTCAGAATTTTCAGAGGATTCCGTTTCTTGAGCTGCTCCATCATCTGAGCCATTAAGATTGCCCGGCATCTCAACGCCGATAGGGCCATTCGGCATTTCCATTGATGATCCTAAGGTGCTTGCACGGGGATTAAGCTGTGCCCAATCATCAAATACTGATGAGGAAGGAGCAGATGCTTGGGGGGAATCAGTATCCGTGGGATCATAAAAAATGGTTTCCGTAATATCAATTGCCTTTGAAGGATCAATAGATGCAAATAAATCATTATGTGGCTCCTGATAAAGCACAAGAATCACAAATAAAGTAATGGCATGTAAAATAATAGAGGCGGTGATAATGATGAATTTTCTACGTGAATTATCCATACTCAACCTTTTTTGCT
>BTUB01000142.1:0-297 GCA_045863215.1 Candidatus Babeliales bacterium
AAAAGGACAACAATTGGAAGATCATTATTTCGGTTCTATTCCCGACAGAGTAAATGCCTTTATGAACGATTTTGAGATTGAAGCATACAAGCTTGGTATTCCATTGAAGACACGTCATAATGAAGTGGCCCCATGTCAGTTTGAATGTGCTCCTATTTTTGAAGAAATAAATCTTGCTGTTGATCACAATCAACTTCTCATGGATTTGATGGATAAAGTTGCCCGCAGACATCATTTTAAAGTGTTGTTTCATGAAAAGCCCTATGCAGGAATTAACGGTAGCGGCAAGCACAACAA
>BTUB01000142.1:307-1321 GCA_045863215.1 Candidatus Babeliales bacterium
TTACCAACACCGGAAAAAATTTATTGTCGCCAGGTGGAAATCCAAAATCCAACCTCATGTTTTTAACTTTCTTTATCAATACCATAAAGGCTGTTCACGAACATGCAGACCTGTTGCGTGCAAGCATTGCTTCGGCAGCTAATGACCATCGTTTAGGTGCTAATGAAGCACCACCGGCCATCATGAGTGTTTTTCTTGGTGCACAGTTAAGCAGTATCTTAGATAACATCGAGAAAAAAGTTGGTTCAAGCAAAATGAGTGTTGAGGATAAGACAGCACTAAAACTTAACATAGGTAAAATACCTGAAATTTTACTTGACAACACAGATCGCAACCGCACATCGCCCTTTGCCTTTACAGGAAATAAATTTGAGTTTCGTGCAGTAGGTTCATCTGCCAATTGCAGTAATTCAATGGCTATTCTTAATACCATTGTTGCTGATCAACTTCGTAAATTCAGAAAAGAAGTAGATGCTTTAATTAAAAAGAATGTCAAGAAAGACGAAGCTATTTTGCGTGTGCTGCGTCAGTATATTGTTGAAACAAAAAGTATTCGATTCGAAGGAAACGGATATAGTGAAGAGTGGGTAAAAGAAGCTAAAAAAAGAGGTCTTTCTAATCATCAGACAACACCTGTTGCATTAGATGCAATGATTTCAAAAAAATCTTTGAAACTTTTTGAAGACAACCATATTTTTACACATCGCGAAGCTGAAGCAAGACACGAAATTATGCTTGAAACATATATCAAGAAAATAGAAATTGAAAGTCGTGTCATTGGTGATCTGGCACAAAACCATATTATTCCTGCCGCATTCCGTTATCAGAATTTTCTGGCAGAGACTGTTGATAATCTGAAAGACTGCGATCTGAAAGCAGAAACATATTCCACACAGTTGCAACTGATAAAAGAAATCAGTGCTCATGTAAATGCCATTAAGAAAAATGTTGATGCCATGCTTGCATCACGGGATAAAGGAAATAAAATAGCAGATATAAGGGATAAAGCAATTT
>BTUB01000143.1:0-1315 GCA_045863215.1 Candidatus Babeliales bacterium
GTATTTTAGCTTTTATGACAAATAAGGAGATTTATTGTAAAAAATCTGCATTGCCCGCTAGAATTAAATAAAATATGCGCTATGTTATGTAATTAATAACGTTTCAGTTTACCATTTCAAAGAAAGGCATGTGATATGGTGGAAGGTATTTTTTATGCTAAAGCAGCAGCTTCAATAGGAGCGGCAATCGCAATAGGACTTGGGGTGCTCGGGCCCGCGCTTGGCCAGGGAGCTATAGGGATGAAAGCATGTGAAAATATCGGGAAATACCCTGAAAGCGCCAATAAAATACGGCAAGTAATGTTTGTAAGTATGGGTATCATTGAAACGCTCGCAATTTATGTATTATTAATTGCGGGGGGTTTAGTATATTTCCTCGTATTCGGTTAATGATCATTATCAATTAGGCCCAGGGCATGTCTATTATAAATGCCACACTGGTGGCGCAAGCATTCCACTTTTTTATTGCGTATTTACTTATTAAGCATCTTTTTTTTAAGCCAGTTTTTGCTCAAATTGAACAAGAAGAGAAATTGCAAGAATCGCTCATTGCCACTGTGCAATCTCATCAACATACCGTGGTGCTTAAAGAGCAAGAGCTTACCGCGCAATGGCAAGCGCTCAAAAAATACGTTGCAGCGCATATGCCTGTGATTAAACCAATCGATATTCCTTTGAGGGCTAAGACTCATATTGAATTACCTCATATTGCACCTGAGCAATTGAATAAATCAATCTCTGAGGCAAGCCAAGAAATAATAAAAAAGGTGAAAAATGTTTGGTGAATACCCATTGATTACCTTATTTTTCCGGATTGTTAATTCCCTCGTTTTGTTGGGCCTAGGTTATTTTATCTATCGCCGTTTTTTTAAATATCGAATTGAAGAAAAGGTGAATCAAAAAGAAGCACTTTTTAAAGGGCTTGAAGAACAAGGGCATGCACTCGAAGGAAGAGCAGGAGTTTTGCAACAACAACTAGATTCACAAGCACAACGGGCGCATGCCATTACCGCGAAAATTGATGAATGGCATGCGGCGGTAATGGCGGCAGACAAAAAACGAATGCATGAATTAATACAATTTGCGCAAAAAGCAGCCCAACGAACGGAAGTTAAAAATGCTCATATACAAAAACAATATTTTAAACATGCCGTGATGCCGCACGCAATTGCGCAAGCGCAAAAAGAATTAGAGCAAGAATACGCAAAAATGTTTCAGAATCAGGCATATCTTGACGCGCAAATAAAAAAATTGGCGGAGTCACGATGATTAATAATCAACTTACCATCGCAAAAAGATACGCACATGCTTTTTT
>BTUB01000144.1:0-1312 GCA_045863215.1 Candidatus Babeliales bacterium
AAATCACGCACATAATTTTTCATTTCATTTACACCCAATTCAAGTTGTTGCTTGCAATGCATGTAGGTTTCTTCAATAATATGCTCCATATTGTTTTCCTCAAGCAATGCAATAGCTGCTTTGAATGCACACAGGTCACCGATTTTTGCCATGTCAATACCATAACAATCAGGATAGCGTATCTGTGGTGCTGATGAAACAATAATTATTTTCTTTGGACCTAAACGATCAAGCATTCTGATGATAGAATTTTTTAATGTTGTGCCACGCACAATGCTATCGTCTATAACCACCAAATTGTCTATGCCTTTTCTGATGGTGCCATAGGTAATATCATAAACATGTGTCACCATATCGCTGCGGTCATCATCATTGGTAATAAAAGTACGCAGCTTGGCATCTTTAATTGCTATTTTCTCAAATCTTGGTTTAATGGAAAGAATTTCATTGAGCTTTTCATCAGAAATTTCTTTTCCTAAAGATTTTAGTTTTTTCTTCTTTACTTCACGCAAATAGTCTTCCATGCCCTGCATCATGCCATAAAAAGCAACTTCTGCAGTGTTAGGAATAAAGGAGAAAACAGTGTTTCTTAAATCGTTGTCAACAGCAGGCAAAATACTTTTGCATAGCAGACGTCCTAACTCTTTTCTTTCCTGATAAATTTCTGCATCGCTGCCTCTTGAAAAATATATTCTTTCAAACGAACATGATTTGCGTTCAACAGGTTCTTTAATGCAAGGCATTGAAATGTTCCCGTTTTTTTTCATTACTAATGCATGTCCGGGTTTTATTTCGGTAATGTCGCTGAACGATAAATTAAATGCTGTTTGTATGGCCGGACGTTCACTGGCTACTACTACAACTTCATTGTCGGCATACATATATGCAGGACGAATTCCTGCAGGATCGCGCAACACAAAGGCATCACCATGACCCATCATGCCGCAGATAACATAGCCGCCATCCCATTTTTTTGAAGATTGTTTAAGGATACTTTCCACGTCAAGATGCTCGGCAATGAGCGGTGAAATATCTTGTTTGGAAAAACCTTTCTCTTTAAATGAATAATATAATCTTTCATTTTCTTCGTCAAGGTAGTGACCGATGTTTTCCATTACGGTAACCGTGTCGGCTTTTTCTTTTGGATGCTGACCAATACGAATCAGATTTTCAAACAACTCATCAACATTGGTCATATTAAAATTTCCGGCCACAACAAGGTTGCGTGTCATCCAATTGTTTTGTCGCAAAAAAGGATGACAGGCTTCAATACCATTGCCACCATAGGTGCCATAACGCAAATGTCCCATCC
>BTUB01000145.1:0-1308 GCA_045863215.1 Candidatus Babeliales bacterium
CTTCAGCGGATGAGACGGCCGTGTGCAATTTAGGATCAGTAAATTTAGCAGAGCATATTACTGCTGATGGTAAGCTTGATGAAGCAAAAATTGAGCAAACGATAACCATGGCAGTTCGTATGCTAGATAATGTGATCGATATTAACTATTATCCAACGCAAGAAGCTAAAAATGCTAACTTGCGCCATCGCCCGATCGGATTAGGAATCATGGGATTGCAGGATGCATTCTATAAAATGAATGTGCATTTTGCGAGTCCTAATGCGTTAGAAGTTTCTGATTACATTATGGAAACGGTAGCCTATTATGCAATCTCTGCATCATCACAATTGGCAAAAGAGCGGGGCACCTATCAAAGCTATAAAGGTTCTAAATGGGATCGCAATATCTTCCCGCAAGACACATTGGCTTTGCTTGAGCAAGAGCGTGGTGTGGAAATTCCGGTGATCAAAGAGGGTAAGCGTGATTGGGCGAGTGTAAGAGCGCACGTGAAGTTACATGGTATGCGTAATTCTAATTGCATGGCAATTGCGCCGACGGCAACGATTTCTAATATTGTGGGCTGTTTCCCGTGCATCGAGCCTATTTATAAGAATCTGTATGTAAAAGCAAATATGAGCGGTGAATTTACCGTGGTTAATAAATATTTGGTTGAAGATTTGAAAAAATTAGGTCTCTGGGATCGCAGCATGCTCGATTACCTCAAATATTATGATGGTAGTGTACAGATGATTGAAGCAGTACCCGCTCATTTAAAAGAGAAATATAAAGAGGTATTTGAGATTGATGCAGAGTGGCTCATTGAAGTAACTGCCGCGCGTGGTAAATGGATAGATCAGAGCCAATCGCACAATGTGTTTATGAAGGGAGTATCAGGCAAGAAATTGAATGATATCTATATTAAAGCATGGCGCATGGGGCTTAAGAGCACGTATTACTTGCGTACGCTTGCCGCTTCGCAAATTGAGAAATCAACCTTGGATGCGAAGAAGTTTGGGTTTACTCAAAAACGTGAGTATGGCACGGTGGATACTACGACCGTAACGGCGCAAGAAACTATGACTGTAAATAATGAAATGCAAGAAGTTGAAAAAATAACCGCATTGGTTGATCAAGTGATGCCGGCAACTGCATGCAGTTTGTCTTCAGATCCTGATTGTGAAGTGTGTCAATAACTTTTAGGACTCAAAAATGAGTCCTAATTAAAAAAGATCTTGCTCGAAGCGAACAAACAGAATAAAATTTTACTCCCACTCGCCCTGAGCATTTCGAAGGATGCGAGTAGAAAATATAAAGGATAAAAAAATG
>BTUB01000146.1:0-1303 GCA_045863215.1 Candidatus Babeliales bacterium
AAATAAATTAGTTTTTGTAAAAAACAAAATTATGCCTAATAAATTTTATTTCTATTTTATTATATCTCTAAATACCTCACTTTAAACATATTATTATTTTCAATAGTATAAAATTGGTGAAGTTTTTGGGATTTTATTATCAAATTTGTTGAATATAATGTATAGTTGCTATTTTTTCTAAAATTTGGGTAATAGATAAATGATAATAAAAAGTGAGGGGGCCTCAGTTATGAAAGTTGATACCATATTAGTACCAGTAGACGGATCAGAAGGCAGTTTATTAGCTATAGACACAGCAAAAGCTATAGCACAAAAGTTCGACTCTAAAATTGTATTAATCCACGTGGTGGATGTGGGCACCAGAGGAACAATGCATGAATTCTATTCTTATGACCCAGTGGTTGAAGAGGCGCTTATTAAAAGAGGGGAAAAGCTACTAGATAAAGAAGCTCTTAAATTCGAGGATATGAAGGTAGAAAAAATATCTCTAAAAGGCCAAGCTGGCGATGGCATAGTGACCTATGCAGATGAGAATCCAGTGGATTTAATAGTTATGGCTACAAGAGGCATGACTAGAGTTAGAAGATTCTTCGTAGGCTCAGTTACCAACTATGTAGTTCATCATTCAAAAGTGCCAGTACTCGCAATACCAGTAGAATAAAGGATTATGGGCTAAGAAATTAGCCCTTTTTTTAAGAAAGAAAAGCTTTTTAATGAGCATTAAAAAATAATTGACAAGGATATTTAGCAGGTGTATTATTAGTAAAGAAAAACAAAATAGACTGTTAACTCAGCTCTTTTAATTTAGTCCGAGAGACTAACAAGGAGGAAAATGATATGAAACATTTTATCGAAGTAAGTGACTTTTCTAAAGAGGAATTAATCTCATTAATCGAGGTAGGTCAAGACATCATGCAAAACCCAGCAAAATATGGGGATGCCATGAAGGGAAGACTCCTTGCCACACTATTCTATGAACCATCAACTAGAACCCGTTTCAGCTTTGAAGCAGCTATGCTAAGACTAGGCGGACAGGTTATCGGCTTTTCAGAAGCACAAAATTCATCCGTTGCCAAAGGCGAATCCGTAAAAGATACAATCAGAACCGTAGCTTGCTATGCAGATATAGCAGTAATGCGCCATTATTTAGAGGGAGCACCTAAACTAGCATCTATCTACTCAGACATTCCTGTAGTAAATGCTGGAGATGGAGGACACCAGCACCCTACTCAGACCATTACTGACCTTCTTACTATCCAAATGGAAGATAAAAAAAGAGATCTTGAGCTAGCACAAGGAAAAG
>BTUB01000147.1:0-1299 GCA_045863215.1 Candidatus Babeliales bacterium
AAGGATTATCACCAAATAAAGGTTTAAGTGTTTTCAAAAATGTTTCATACAATGGATTTATTTCCATTTTATCAACTTTGATGTTAAGATTTTGACAAAGTTGTTCAGAGTCTGAGATTGAATGTCCGCTTGAAAAAGCAGAAGGCAACATAACAGGCAAAATATTTTCTGCACCCAAAGCATCGGCAGCCAACACTGTAACAATGGCACTGTCAACACCGCCTGACAAACCCAGTATGGCTTTTTTAAATCCCATCTTAGAAAAATAATCTCTTATCCCCATCAATAATGCCTGATAGATCAATTCATATTTTTCGGTTTGCTTTTCATCCACAGGCGAAGTGTTTGCTGTATTCAGATAAATAATTTCTTCTTTAAAGTAAGGGCCTTCATGCACCAATCTGCCTTTGGCATCATAGGCTAATGAACCGCCATCAAAAATAATTTCGGTTTGTGCTCCAACATGGTTGACATATAGCAATGGAATTTTATATTGATTTACATTTCGCTGTAAAATTGCTTTCCGCTGATGCGCATGTTTGTAATCAAATGGCGAAGCTGCAATGTTGATGATGAAAGAAGGTTTTTCTTTTATCAACTCTTCCATTGGAGAATGTATGTAGAGTGGATCGTCTTCAACATTCCACAAATCTTCGCAAATGGTTAAAGCAATTTTTTCTCCGTTGAGTTCAATACATTGAAATATTCTGCCGGATTCGAAATAGCGGTACTCATCAAAAACATCGTAAGTTGGTAATAATGCTTTATGAATAACTGACTGCACCTTACCTTGATGAATAAACCAAGCTGAGTTAAACAAGCTTTTTCCTTCGGGGACGGCATTGCGCGATGGGCAACCTACAATAACTGCAATATTCTGACTGTGTGCTGCAATTTTTTCAATGCTGTTATAACAGCGGTTGATGAAATCATCAAACTCCAGAAAGTCAAGTGGAGGGTATGCCGTAATTGCAAGTTCAGGAAATACAATCAGTGCTGCACCGGATTTTTCGGCTTGTTTGATTGCCTCAATAATTTTTGTGGTGTTGTTCTCAAAGTTGCCCACATGAAAGTTGAGTTGGGCAAGTGCAATGCGCATATTTAGAAATTATCAGGCAAAGGTATATTTATATGAATAATGTTGCCTTGTCTTTCTTAATAATCTTTTTCTAAAGTAATCTAATCTTCAAGGTATGACATAGCTCAAATATAAAAAGCTACCCTTTGAGGTAGCTTTTTATAAAATTTCTATTTATTACTTAAAACATCACGCCCAAATCAACAGATAAAAAATTTGAT
>BTUB01000148.1:0-1269 GCA_045863215.1 Candidatus Babeliales bacterium
GCAGTCAGAGGTTTTAAATATTTCAATTTTACGACTTGACATGATTATTTTTCTCCATATAAATTCTGAGATTCCTTTTCCCATTCTGAATAAAACTCTTCACCTGCTTGAAGTCAAAACCTGTAAGGTCTGTTATTTCATTATAGCATTTTTCTTTCAGAAAAAACAACTCAATACATATTCTTTGTTCTTCATTCAATGTTTTTATTGCTTCTTCAAGCATCACCAATTCTTTTTCTTTTTCATAGACTTGGTCAGTATTTTCTGTTACAAAGTCTGTTGTTGCAGCAATTTCATCGCGGTTGTAAATGTCTGCTCTGTTTTTTGCTGCCTGTTTGCTGCGCAATTGCATCAGACAAAAGTTTTGTGCCACACGATGCACCCAGTACGAGAACTTCTGTACATCATGTTTTAACAAATCGGCATAAAGTTTTTCAAAAATCTGCAATACGGCATCTTTACTGTCGTCAACATCTTTAAGATACTTCATACACACACCAAACACTAAATGAGAATAGCGGTTAAACAGTACACCCACAGCTTGTTTATCACCTTGCTGACGATATTGCAACACAAGCTCTTCATCGCTAAGCGCATTCTTATCCTTACTCCGGATGAGCCACATAAATAATTTTTACTTTCTGATTAATGGTAGGATGCCCTGCTAAAAGCGATTCCATAAAATAAACTCAAAATATCTTAAAAAATTAAAGCACTACTTCTTGTATGACATGAATAGGAATATCTTTTCCTGCTTTTAATTCCACATGATCGTTGGTGACAGCCCAAACCGTTGTTTCTACCGCACAGGTGCCTTCAGTGGTTTCAAACACGATACGCACTTTTTGTTTGTAATCGTTTCCTAATGCCATGGCGCCATCGAGCAAAATTTTTCGCCTTGCGCGATCAATTTCATTCGATAATACATCGTGTTGAACAAAATGGTAGTCAGATAAATCTTCTTTAGCAATGATGGTGAGTTCCATATTGAGTGATTTTTGATACATCAGAGTTTTAGCGGCATATAAAAGTAGGCATTAATTCCGATATATTCAATAAAATTTTAAAACGGCCATTTTTCCTGACTTCCCGGCCATCCAGATCTGTTTTTGTGAAGGCGTTATACTGATAGTGTAAAATGTTAGCGACTGTCCATCAGCGTTTTTAATATCCTTAATGTGGTGTTGACTGTCAACCATATACGTGCCATTATGCCCGGTTACAATCAGGTAGTTGTCATTTTTTGTTTTTATTGTTTTGATGCATGAC
>BTUB01000149.1:0-1261 GCA_045863215.1 Candidatus Babeliales bacterium
TGTTCCGTCAGTACCTTCAGAAACGTAAATGATAAGAAAGCGCTCGTCTTCTGTTACAGAGGCACCATAGTAGCGCAAGGGTTTGTCTTTGTTTTCATACACCAAAACATCTTTATCCTGAGTGTCGCCAAGGCGGTGGTAATAGATTTTATGGTATTCGTTTTTTTGTGAAAATTCTTTACCTTTTGGAGGGGCATCATAACGTGCATAGTAGAAGCCATTGTTTTTCCATGATGCACCACTGAATTTTACCCATTCCAATTTGTCGCTCATTAGTTTTTTTGTGGCAACTTCCATTACATAAATAGTTTGCCAGTCGCTGCCTGATTGATTAATAGCATAGGCAACATATTTCTTGTCTTTAGAAAACCCTAACAGTGAAACTGCTGCAGTACCATCGCTGCTCATGGTGTTGGGGTCGAGGAATACTTCCGGTTTTCCATCAAGACCTTTCTGATAATAAATGACACTTTGATTTTGCAGACCATCATTTTTGCTGAAAAAATAATATTCACCGGCACGAAAAGGATTGGAATATTTTGGGTAATTAAAAATATCGGTAAGTCTTTCTTTTATTTTATTTCTGAATGGAATTTTTTCAAGATAGCCAAAGGTTACCTTATTCTCTTCTGTAACCCATTTTTTTACATCTTCGGCAGTGTCGTTTTCTAACCAACGATACGGGTCAGAAACTTTTACACCAAAATAATCATCAACCTGATCTGATTTTGCAGTTATGGGATAGGTTAATTTTTCTGATGTGGCCGGTTCAGATGCCGGTTTGCATGAAATCATAATTGAAGTGATTGTTAATACACTCAGTAATGGTTTAATCATTTTAATTTAATATTGTGTTTGAATGTGCAAAATTAAAGCTATACATTCTTTTTAGTCTAAGATAAAACTTAATTATTGGTTAAAGTATATGTTTGTTTATAATGTAACTGTAAATATTGATAATGATGTTGCGGCAGAATGGCTGCAGTGGATGCAGGAAATTCATATTCCTGATGTGTTAAATACCGGATGTTTTATTGAAAATCGTATTTTCAGAGTGATGGCTGATGAAGATAGCGGTGGAAAAACTTATTCTGTTCAATATTATTTCAGGACGATGGAAGACATGGAACGCTATCAGAATAATTATGCAGCAGAACTTCAGCAGGAACATACTGCACGATATAAAGAAAAGTTTGTGGCTTTTCGCACGCTGCTTGAAGTGGTGTGTTGAAGTAAGTTGTGAAAGGTTAATGTTGCAGGT
>BTUB01000150.1:0-1246 GCA_045863215.1 Candidatus Babeliales bacterium
ATCGAACAATTGCACTATCAATAAGTTTATTTAGCTTAAGTTGGATTCCATCATTGTAATACCATTCTGTTGATAAAGGACATTGTGGTGATATTACTATAAAAGGAAAATCATTTTTACCATCTAAAATTTTTGGAAGTCCATCACCTTTAACACGCCACAAATCTTCACCACGCTCACCAATTCCGTGCAAAGATATTATCAATGGAAATTTTCCATTCTCAACTGCGGATGAATCACGCGGTATAAATAGTAAATAGTTTAATGTTGAAGGATCATAAATCTCTTGTTGTATAATAGGGTCGCTTCCAAAATCAGGCTGGCCAATTACATAATCAGCATAAGCACCATTTGGTTGTGAGGATGCGTGATCAAAAATAAGCACTCTGTGATTGGATTCATCTACAAGATAAATTCTTCCAGCCTTATCACCATAAACTCCACGTAAATTACCAACTCCATTTCTTGAGTAGTTTATTAAGTTTGTTGTAAAATCCGGCTGGCCCAGAACACCATCAGCTTCTGCACCATTTGATTTAAATGAAACAGAATCGAACCTCACTACCCTTCTATTATCATCCTCACAAACCCATAAATTATCATCTTTGTCTAAATAAACTCCCATTGGTTTGTTCATTTTGGTTGATGATAAGCCACTTGTTCCGGTATTGAAATCAGGTTGACCTAAAACAAAATCCGCATTTGCACCATTTGTTAATGTAGAGGCATTATCAAATCTCAGTACGCGATTATTCAATCGGTCTGTGATCCATAGTCTATCATCTCCATCAACAAAAATTCCAACCGGGCCTTTCATTTTATTTATACTTGTACCTGATGTATTTACTGTAAATCCAGCTTGACCCAACACTACATCAGCGGATGCACCACTGGATTTTGATGAAGCGTTTTCGAACTTTAATACTCTGTTGTTTAAATAATCACTTACCCAAAGATTGCCTGAGCTATCAACAAAAACCCTTATTGGATCATTGAATTTTGAAGCAGACAATCCGCTGGTAGAAGAATTAAAATCTAATTGTCCAAAAACTGCTTCTGCTGAAGAACCATTCATCATTTTATCTTCAGAACTCCATCTAAGTACACGGTTATTATATCGATCTGCAACAAATAATTTTCCTGTTGTTGGATCAATTGCTACGCCAGAAGGTGCATTTAATTTGTTCGATGTTGTTCCTGCAGTACCAGAAATAAAATCTAATTGTCCTATTACTCCGCTTGCAGG
>BTUB01000151.1:0-1246 GCA_045863215.1 Candidatus Babeliales bacterium
CACAACTTTATCGTTAAGCAGGTAGCCTTTTTCAATTTCATCTACTACCAATCCTTTTTTATCATCATCTGCAGGAATACTTGTAATGGCTTCGTGCAGGTCGGTATCAAAAGGTTTGTTTATTGATTCAATGGCTGCCAACCCATGTTGGGTTAGGGTATTGTTCAACTTTTGAAAAATTAATTGAACTCCTTCTTTTAAAGCCGCTGCATCAGATGTAGTTTCCTGTGCTTTCATGGCGCGCTCAAAATCATCTATAATCGGCAGCAGTGAAATAATCACGTCTGAACCTGCAGTTTTTATCAATTCAATACGCTCTTTTGCTAATCTGCGCTTATAATTCTCGAAGTCGCTGTATAATCTCACATACTTGTCGTTGGCAACAGCCAACTCCTCTTTGAGCAATTCCAACGGATTTTCTGCTTCGTTTTCTGCTAAGGCTCCGGCTTCCACTTCAGGTGTTGCGTTAATCTCTTCTGCATTAGTGGTTTCTTCGTTGTTGAGCACTTCTTTTTCCTTATTCATTTTTCTTCGCTTAAACAATTTCATCGCTGATTTTCAAAAACATTGCCATTCGACCAATGGGGTCAAAATGGCAGGCAAAGATAGCTTTTACAGTGTCTTGTCTGCCAAACATGTGGTAAAATGACAACGGAAGAGATTTCCGGCTGTTTTTCAACCAAAATGTTTTTTGAGGCTTGCCAGATGAGGTTATGCTACTGATTTGGTAAAGTACCATTATTCAAACAGCACTAAGCTAATAAATCATTTACATCCTATTAAAAAATCCAATTAAGCCACTGTATTTAAAAAAATAGATTCTGAAAAAATTGGAGTTTTAAGTTAAACAACATTACTTTTACAATTCTGTAAATTAAACTAAACTACCATGATTACAACAGAAACACTTGCACGTTTCGCGCGCTTTAAGCGTAAGCTGCGCTTTTCTACATACACAGCCGCCTTCGCCATACCACATCGTTTACGTTTTGCAAATGTGAATTAGAAGTAAACGGCACCATAACCACCAAACAACTCATCATAGCAAACGAAAGCCAAAAACAAGATGTAACAGCCATGCTCAACGAATTAAAAAATGAAATAGCCCAACTAAGAGAACAAATTAATCAAATAACAAAAAATTAAATGTGATGAAAAAACTTATACTTCTTATTTTGGAGTTCCAGTAAAACAAGTGTATATAAGAGCATAAAAAAAACAGCCGGAATTTCCGGCTGTTTTTCAT
>BTUB01000152.1:0-1235 GCA_045863215.1 Candidatus Babeliales bacterium
ATCGAAACCGTAATGTGCTGAACCATAACATAAGATGTTTTTAAATACTTCGATTTTCATCTTATTAAACTCCTTCTTGAAGCTGAACCATAACATAAGATGTTTTTAAATGTTGATTAATGTCTTCAGCGAAGAGGCGACCCTGAAGCTGAACCATAACATAAGATGTTTTTAAATTGGATACTCAATATTTTTTTTCTTAGTTGAAATAGCTGAACCATAACATAAGATGTTTTTAAATAAGAAAAACGGCGATAGCCTTCTTTTTCCCATTGCCGCTGAACCATAACATAAGATGTTTTTAAATGTTCACTCAAGCGGCGTCTCCTAAAATACCATCTTTGCTGAACCATAACATAAGATGTTTTTAAATTCATTGCCAACATTGCAGCCATGAATGAGGTTTGGGGCTGAACCATAACATAAGATGTTTTTAAATAGATACATTCGATGCAGAAATCCAAAATATGACACTGCTGAACCATAACATAAGATGTTTTTAAATTGTTTAAGATCCCTTCGATACGCTCAATTGCATCAGCTGAACCATAACATAAGATGTTTTTAAATTCGATGGGCTTTCCAGTAGGAATTAACGCCGTTATAAGCTGAACCATAACATAAGATGTTTTTAAATTAGATGCTGCGACGTCGAATATGGCTGCCGTTGATAAGCTGAACCATAACATAAGATGTTTTTAAATTCGTTGCAGGGTTTGAAATATTATTATGATGACGACGCTGAACCATAACATAAGATGTTTTTAAATTATTAATTTTATCCACAGTGTAGCACAATTTTTTAGCTGAACCATAACATAAGATGTTTTTAAATCAATCCCCTTCTCGCTGAATCGAACCGCATCCTCTGGCTGAACCATAACATAAGATGTTTTTAAATACATCGTCCGGGCTTGCGCTCAGCTTACTTTCCGGAGCTGAACCATAACATAAGATGTTTTTAAATCCTTCCCGGATAAATTCCAGCATCTGATCCAGAGCTGCTGAACCATAACATAAGATGTTTTTAAATGCATTCTTGCTGCTATTTCATCGATCGCTATTTTAGCTGAACCATAACATAAGATGTTTTTAAATACGTATCAGTTGGCCATTTGCCCATCGAATAGATACGCTGAACCATAACATAAGATGTTTTTAAATATTTTTGTAACGGATTATGCGTTTAAAGAAGGCGCGGGCTGAACCATAACATAAGATGTTTTTAAATGCAG
>BTUB01000153.1:0-1234 GCA_045863215.1 Candidatus Babeliales bacterium
TGATGACAGATTGATTTTTGATGATGCAGCAAACACTATCAAAAATGCATTGCAGGAAGTGATTGTAACACATAAAGATAAAAAAGGTATTGCTTCTGCTGCTTTTGAAATAGCTCTTAAAAAACTGCTGTAATGTTTATAGATGTTCTGCAACAAAGGATATTAGGAAACACCGTTGAGGATTATCTGTGGTTTGCAGGACTTATTCTGGCAGGACTTATTTTCAAGAATCTTATTTCCAGAATTCTGACTTTTTTACTCTTCAATGTTTTAAGAAAATATTTTAAAACCATTGGTGTAAAAAAATTTGTAGAACTGACACAAAAACCTTTCTCTACAACACTGTTTCTTATTTTCATTTACATTGCCTGTCGTTATGTGCATTTTCCTGATGAATGGAAACTTGCTTCAGAGAGTGAGTTTGGTGTGAGAATGACAATTAAATTGATTTTTCAGATTGCTACAGTTTTTTTTATCACCTGGACATTGCTTCGGATAATTGATTACATCGGTTTGGTAATGCGTGCACGTGCCAACAAAACAGAATCGAAAATGGACGATTTGTTTGTTCCTTTTTTTGTATCCTCCATTAAAGCTTTAACAGTTATCATCAGTCTGTTTTTTATTTTGGGCGTTGTGTTTAAACTCAATGTAGCCAGCATAATTGCCGGTTTAGGCATTGGTGGTTTGGCCATTGCTTTAGCATCAAAAGATACATTAGAAAATCTGTTAGGTTCTTTCTTAATTTTTATGGACAAGCCTTTTGTGGTAGGCGATTTAGTTAAAACCGATAATCTTCGTGGGCATATTGAAGAGGTTGGATTCCGATCAACAAAAGTACGTACCATAGAGAAAACATTGGTGATAGTTCCGAATAAAAAAATGATGGATGCTGAACTCGAAAATCAAACTGAAAGAACTTTTTACCGCCATAGGTTTGTTATTGGTTTGGTATATTCTACAACAGCCGATCAGATTCAAACCATTACACAACAAATTCTGGATATGCTTAACGAACACCCATTGGTAAATGAAAATCCAAATGTTTACTTTATCAATTTTGGGGCAAGTGCTTTAGAGATTGAGGTTATTTATTTCGTAAAAACGCAAGAGTTGAGCGATTTCGAAAACACAAGACAAGAAGTCAATTTTGCCATTATGAAAATTGTGGCAGCCAATAAAAGTGACTTTGCATTTCCCAGCACTTCTGTTTATATTGAAAAGGAAGTGAAAT
>BTUB01000154.1:0-1226 GCA_045863215.1 Candidatus Babeliales bacterium
CAACCAATGGTGCCTGTTCGCGAACGGTTACCTATCCTGCATTAATCAGAATTAACTGAGCTGCACCGAATTTCTCATTTACGCAGAGTTCGCAATGTTTCCCCATTACAGTTACACTAACTGATCTTACCGGACCTACACCGGCAATTAAATGGGGTTGGAATTTCTATAACGGATCAACAGATTCAACACAAAATCCGGTTTACACATTCTATGCTCCACCAACCTCTGATACAATTTCACTATGGGTTAGAGATACAAATGGATGTTCAGCAACAAAACGTCTTAAAGGAATAAAATACAAACAAGCAAAATTTACCATGTCGGCAACCGGAGGTTGTAATCCAACAACAATTTGTTTTACTGACGCTAGTGACACGACTGTTGTTTCAAGAAAATGGGATTTTGGAAATGGTGCTACATCAACACAAGCTAATCCTTGTTATACTTATACATCAGATGGTGTATATACAGTGACTTTGATAACAACCTTCTCCACAGGCTGTAAAGACACTTTAGTCATGACGAATGCAGTTACCATTTCAACCCCTGCTGCTGACTTTAGTGTGCCCACACAGGCATTCTGTGCACCAGCACTTGTAAATTTCAACAACCTTTCTACTAACGCTACTACATATTATTGGGATTTTGGTGATGGCTCTAACTCTATTGCCACATCACCATCGCATGTGTATAATGTTCCCGGTGATTATACCATCACTTTAATTGCCATCAACGGAACTTGTCGTGATACAATGACAAAAGTTAACTACCTGCATGTGCCCGGTACTTTCTCTTATTTCAATCTGGTAAGTCTGCAAAGTTGTGTAGGCAACTTAGTTCAGTTTACTGACAGTTCATTGAATGCACAAACATGGTTATGGAACTTTGGCGATGGCGACAGCTCTACGCTACAAAATCCAACACACTTATATTCTACAACAGGAAGCTTTACAGTTTCATTAATTACAAGTGATAACCTTGGTTGCTCTTCACATTATATATTCAGTAATCCGATAGTTGTTCACCCTGTTCCAACAGCATCTGCAACAACTATAGATACTGTTGGTTGTAGTCCGCTAACATCAACATTTACTCAAAACTCCATAAATGCTACCTCCTATCTTTGGAATTTTGGCGATCCTGCTTCAGGTGCATTAAATACTGCAACTACATCTACTGCAACACATACCTATAATAATGCAGGTGCTTATCAGCCTTATTTT
>BTUB01000155.1:0-1214 GCA_045863215.1 Candidatus Babeliales bacterium
TTCCCTGGGCAACTTTTTGTGGTGACTTTGCTGCACGACATGCTTATGATGATGCTGCTTGTAACGATCATCATTATTATAACTATCTACGCCCCGACAGAGGTTTTTTTGTTCCACTTTGGCTTGAAAAAGTTCTGAGTAAGCAAATAGTTTTTTCACTCAACAATGGTTGGGCTAAGTATTATCAGGTAGATATTAACGCTGCCGAAACAAAACAAATCACTCGTATGCGTGAAGCTGAAAATGCAAATCTGCAATAGCCTGTTATTATTTGCGATTTTTAGCAAACTACCTTCAACATAAAAAAATCTTAATAGGGTTATTCAATTGAGTAATATACTTTCAGAGAATTAGTAGTATTTAAATTGATACCTATCTGCTGCCATTTCTATATTTTTGTTTTTTAAAGTGACATTATAGAATGGCAATATCAATTAAGACTCGATTGTTAGATACAATACGTGCGGTAAATAAAATACCGATGGTGGAAAAATGGTTAGTTCAACAATCACAAAACAAACATAGCATTGCACGAAAATTAGTTGGTAGTCAGTATTTATATAAACCCGGCACCATACGTAATTGTACCAGAAATGGAATTAACTATCAATTACACATTAACGATTATCTTGATCATGGTATCTTTTTTGGAATGCAAGATCACATAGATTTTGACAGAGAAAGTCTTCTCGGTTTTATTAAATCTGACTCGTACATTCTGGACATAGGTGCCAACATAGGAGATACCACATTGCAAATGGCTAAAAAGTTAAATGGGCGCGGCCAAATATTTTCATTTGAGCCATCACCTGCTGTTTTTGAAAGAATGAAAACCAATGTAAGTCTCAATAACTTTAAGAACATTACTCTTTTTAATGAAGGAATGGGTGATGAGGTTGGCGTACTAAATTTAATCTCTCATGGAAACAATCATTCCGGTGGAGCCTTTATCAGTAAAGATGCAAACAATGCTATAAAAGTTGCTGTCACAACAATTGATAAGTTTGTTGCTGAACATAATCTGTCAAAACTTGATTTTCTGAAAATCGATACAGAAGGATTTGAAGTTTTTGTCCTAAAAGGTGGTATAAATACCTTTCGAAATTTAAAGCCTGAAATGTTTATTGAAGTCAGCGAGTCATTGCTTAAAAGAGCAGGCTCCTCTGCTAAAGAGCTCATTCATATATTAAATGAATTAAATTACCAATGTATAA
>BTUB01000156.1:0-1207 GCA_045863215.1 Candidatus Babeliales bacterium
GTTTGGCGTTAGGTGAAGACGTTAAATTCCTGGAAAATAAAATGCCTGCGGCAATGCTCCAACTTGGATTTGGATTGCCTAAGGGAACAGATATCAAACTTAGACTTGTGCCTAAGATAGATGTGGGTGATGATGGCAAATTCAATTTGTTCGGTATTGGTGTGATGCATGATGTAAAGCAATATATCCCAGGCCTAAAAAATATGCCATTTGATTTGTCTGCATTAATTGGCTATACAAAAATGAAACTTGATGTTGCTTTTGATCCAACAGCAAATCCTGATCAAAGAGGACTGTTTGAGGTAAAGTCCACCACTATTCAAGGGATTGCCTCCAAGAAATTTTCGGTAGTAACTTTTTATGGAGGTCTAGGCTACAACATTGCCAAATCTAATTTAGCTATGCTAGGCACCTATGATATAGGAGGGTCTAACATAAAGGACCCTGTTGATTTGAGCTATGCGGCATCGGGATTTCGTGCATCAGCAGGTATGAGATTGAAGTTAGCAGTGTTTACTTTCCATGCAGACTACACACTGCAAAAGTACAGCGCACTTACAGTTGGTTTTGGAATTAGTGTAAGATAGAAACTAAAAAACAGGAAATAAAAAGGCTGCTTCAGGTAGCCTTTTTATTTCCCTATAAATTTTGGAGCCCTCTTTTCAATAAAAGCACTCATTCCTTCTTTCTGATCTTCAGATGCAAAGGTCATGTAGAAGTTCTTTCGTTCAAACATCAGGCCTTCATCCAGTTGGGTTTCGAAGGAACGGTTGATGGCTTCTTTTCCTAACTGCACTGCAATAGGCGACATCTGAGCAATCTCTTTCGCAAGCTGAAGAGCTTCTTTCATGTACATCTCCGCAGGCACCACTTTATTGACGAGCCCATAAAAATGTGCTTCTTCTGCAGAAATAAATCTCCCAGTTAAGATCAACTCCATGGCTTTTGCTTTGCCAACTGCTTTGGTAAGTCGTTGTGTACCACCAGCACCAGGTATTACGCCTAATTTTATTTCTGGCTGACCAAATTTTGCGGTATCTGATGCGATGATCATATCACAAGTCATGGCCAGTTCACAGCCACCACCAAGGGCAAAACCAGAAACCGCTGCAATGATGGGTTTTTTGGTTTTTCTTATTTGGTCCCAGGTGCTGAACTGGTCGAGTATTAACATATCAATGGCGCTTTTGTCTGCCATTTGTTTGAT
>BTUB01000157.1:0-1204 GCA_045863215.1 Candidatus Babeliales bacterium
GACCGGTAAAAACCTTGCTTCCTGTAAATTGTTGTTCAATTAGTTCGGCAAGTTTATTTGTTAACCCAACATAATCAACAATGCCTGTGCAGGGCACCCAGATTCCTTCAATTCCTGCACAAAATGGCTCAATATCTTTTATTTGTTGTGCATTAATTTTTTCAATTCCTTCAACGCCATTTTGCAAACCATTATTAAAAACACGGTTCATGTGTGGCAATTCTTTTTCATCAGTGGCAACAATAATTTTTCCGCATACATCATGTGCCACACCATGCTCTTTACAAAATGCAACTAGCTCACGCCTGCCTTCTACACAGTTTTTTGCTTTATAAGATCCGGGTTTATAGTAAAGTCCTGAATGTATAACACCGGAGTTTCTTCCTGTCTGATGTGCAGCAAGACGGTCTTCTTTTTCAAGCACTGCAATTTTCAGATGTGGAAAACGCAGGTTAAGTTTATAGGCTGATGCCATGCCTACACATCCTCCACCAATAACTACCACATCATATTCTGAAGTATTGCTCATTTGCCACTAAATTTTGGCAAAGGTAAAAAGAAGCGTTCTTAATAAGTTTGCTTACAGCAAATTCAGCCCAAATACTTTTTTGGTTGTTTTAATTAAGCAGTAAAAATGCTGCTGATTACATGTTCAGAATAAAATGCTGCAAGACTAATTTTACGTCCTGACTGATGTTGCCCTGTGGATGATTGTGAAAGGTAGTGTAGGTAATGTGTCCTGCCGGCATGGCTCCGTTTAAATCACATGCAACGGCTAATGATCCCAATCCGAAATGCGTATCTTCAATGATGGTGGTAAATGGGGCGTCAACTAAGTTGATGACTTCCCATGCATTTAAATTGTAATAAATATCCATAGAATCTTTACCCAATACATTAATAATATCCGGATCAAGAATATGTGCATTTTGCACCGTGGTGACAGGTCCATATTTGGCAGTACATAAAGCACTGTCAGGTAAAAATCCGCCAATTAAGGGAGAGGTACAGGTTGACATTGTACTATAAGCTGCTTCATGTGATTGATTTTTGGATGCACTGTTGGTAAAAAAGGAAGAAGCGGAAGGTCTGAAAAAACCATCACCGGTTAAAAACTCAACTGACCAGTCAGAAGCATAAATATTACCACCACCAATCACATAATTGTTAAGATTGGCATATTTTAAACTATCTAAATTTCCGC
>BTUB01000158.1:0-1202 GCA_045863215.1 Candidatus Babeliales bacterium
TTTGATAAGAATTAGAATTTATTAAAGGTAGAAGAAAATGAAGAATCAAAAAATACTCTATGGAATTATGTGTATTTTTATTGCAAGTATGTGCAATGAAAATAATCGCATTCAAATTCCACATAAAATACAAAAACGATTTGCAATTCTCAAAGAGAAATGCGAAGCGGTGCGATTGCAGCATATGCCGAATTTTACACATATAAATGGTATGTTGCAAGAAGGTGACCAGGTTGATCCAATAGTATTAGCACTGTGCATGCAAGAGCTTGAGCAAACAGTAGCAACTATTGTTGATCCGATGGATCAGGCGTCCATTCAACTTTACCTTGAAAAGGTAAAAATAGATTTGGATGAGATGGGAATTACGGATCAGATAACGCGGGCATGTTTATGCAATCCGTGTATTACCCCCGAAAGTTCATGCACTCCGGCATGCCCATCGGTACAGATATGCATTGGTAATGGAAAATCAATTACTGCTGCGAAGACTGTCAATATGGCAGGTGCCGCTTCAAATGTTCCAAGCAGTTTATTTGGCACCAAAGTGAATGAGGATGTAAATTTTGGAGGTCAAGTACTAATTACCAATACGAGTGATAGCTTTGATCAATTTAGCGGAGCATTGGTAGTAAATGGCGGAGTGGGAATTGGCGGTGATGTGAATATAGGCGGCACTATAAACGTGACGAATGTAACGGAGAGCACCGATTGTGAAACGGGTGCAGTGGTAATTGCCGGTGGAGTGGGAGTGGGGCAAAATCTGAATGTATGCGGTGATACCATTATTAATGGGACTACTATAATTACTGATACCACAGAAAGCACGAGCTGCAACTCGGGTGCGATAATAATAGGTGGCGGAATCGGAGTTGGTGGCAACGCGAATATTTGCGGCACGGTGAATATCACTAATACTACCCCAAGTACTTCTTGCACTGATGGATCACTGACTACCGGAGGCGGATTAGGGGTAGGAGGTGATTTAAATGTGTGCGGTAAAATACATATATTTAATGAAGGTGATAGTTTAGGATGTGGCCAAGGAGCATTAGTAGTAGATGGCGGTGTGGGTATTGGCAAAAATTTGTATGTCTGCGGTGATACTAATCTGGATGGTACTCTATATGTGCAAGAAGGTGCTGCGATTAATGAGTATTTAGATGTCTATGGGCCGGTAAATGTCTATGGGCCAATTAATA
>BTUB01000159.1:0-1192 GCA_045863215.1 Candidatus Babeliales bacterium
GTTATTATGGTCGATATGGACTTAGACCTGCATCTCGTAAAAAGAGTCGCACGGAACTTAGCGACTTATTTAATTTAGCATTGGATTTACTTTCGTGTAAGGATGATCAAAGCGAAATACTTATCCAAAATTTTAATGAAAAAATGAAAAGTTACCACGAATATAAAGATATTCAACCAAAAAAGCCCCATCGTGATAAAGGAGTAAAAAAAGGAGCAAGTATACCCCTCACCATTAAAAAAATGATCAAAAAAGATCAAAAAGATCATTGGCTCTTCTTTAAATTTAATAAACAAAAATCTAAATAGATGATTGATGAAATCGAATTTTTACCGCACACTATAAAAGATTTAAAGATTGCAACTATTCAAATAAAGGCGCTCCATGAGTATTCAAGCAGGATTAGTAGGACTTCCCAATGTGGGTAAATCAACGCTTTTTAATGCGCTCACTAAATCGAGTGTGCCAGCAGAAAACTATCCTTTTTGCACCATTGAGCCTCATGTGGCCATTACCAATGTGCCCGACCTTCGCATCGATAAACTCCAGAAAATCTTCAATTCTCAAAAGCAGATTCCCGCAACCGTTACATTTGTGGATATTGCGGGTTTAGTAGCGGGTGCTGCTTCAGGAGAAGGCTTAGGCAATCAATTTTTGAGCCATATTCAATCCGTTCATCTTATTCTACATGTGCTTCGCTGCTTTCAAGATCCGGATATTATTAGCTCTCGAGGGCTCGTGGATCCCATTGGCGATTATGAGATTATCATTGCTGAGCTCATGCTTAAAGATCTAGAATCAATCACTAAACGTTTAGAGCGTATTGAGCAAGGCATTAAAAAGGCTCAGGGAAAGCCAACTGAACTCAAAGAGCTTTCAGCAGAAAAGGAATTATTAAATGCAGTACAAACGGCCCTCAATACCGATAATGTAGAACGCGCAAGAGAATTGGTAAATTCTGCCGCCGTAAAGACTATCCCATTGCTCACTCAAAAAGATTTTTTGATTATTGCCAATATTGCTGAAGATGAAATCGAAAATGATGCCTATAAAAATAATGCGGCCTATCAACAATTAGTTAAGAGATTTGGGCAAGAAAAAATAGTTCCCGTGTGTGCACGTATTGCTTCTGAACTTGCTCAACTTTCTGATGAAGAAGCACAAGAAATGATGGGACTTATCGGGCTTAAAG
>BTUB01000160.1:0-1168 GCA_045863215.1 Candidatus Babeliales bacterium
GACTGCAAGAGCTCTACAATCTGAGGAACAGTCAAAATGTTCAATCTTCAAATTTCTTGGGGACAGTCAATAACAGTGAAAAAATGCAGATTATTAAGCAAACACTTAACGACTTCCCTGAAGGCGGCGTTGCACTCATTCAAGACCCCAATAAAATTGCTGTATGCGAATATGGCACGAACATAAAATCATTTTTTATTCTCAGCTGCCCAGAGCTCAGACCAGATGACATTAACAACATTTACAATAAAAGCTTTGAATACATAAATTTTAATGAGGACTCACAAGTAGCACTTAAGCCTATTATTAACAATAAGGCAGCAATAAAGCAGCCACCTACTTTTTTATACAATACTTATAATGGCATATCAAACTCATGCCTTTACGATATAACCTACCAAGCACCAAACAGCCCTGAAGCATCCTTATGGGTGACGGCCATCCTATCTCCAAAAATTTAGATGGAAGAGTATGAATGGGCGCTAGGTATAATCTGAGCGCCCAATATCACATTAATAATCTAAACACGCTTCCCGGCATTTAACGTAACCTGTATCGCAGGCAGAAGTACACAAAATCCACTCCTCGCTTCTATTTTCCTTTTTATTACAAGGTTCATGGCAAGACAGATGCCCCGTTTCACAGCAAGCCTTACAATATTCTATTTTTGGCGAGGCTTTAACTAAACCTGCATGCAAGAAAACTATTGAAAATAAGATAATGGAGTGATTTTTTTTCATTTATGCCTCTCTATATATTTTAAAATTTTGAGCTTAATTTCTGCTAGGTAATGAAATACTTATTTTTTACCAGGTTTATCCCCATTGTTGATAAGTTGCGTCCCAAACATTTTGGGGATTTGGTTTAGATGCTCATCCGGGAAACATGAGGGAGCTTTAGCACATTTGAAAACAGGCTCATAGGTACTCACAAATGCAAATTTATGTAATGTGTATGGTAGATATTTTTCTCCCTTTGGGCACGAAACAGAAGTGTGTACAACACTGATATCCCCCTTAGGCGAAGTGCTAGGAGAAAAGTCTTCAGGGTAACCCCCGGTGTCTTCTATGACGTAAGCAATTACCTTTTTATTAGAATCAATAAGATGGGCTATAAAACCAAGCTTATAATTAATACCAGGTATACAATTTATACACCCCCCCTCCAC
>BTUB01000161.1:0-1159 GCA_045863215.1 Candidatus Babeliales bacterium
TTTTAGATCGCAACTCTTTAATTTCTGAAAGCCTATCACGCATTATAATTGCTAAGCGGTTGTAAATAAGGATTTTGAGGCGGTCAGAAAGCTCTTGTAATTTTTCAATGTGTATTTTTGGCAAAACATTTGAGACGAGTAGTTCTTCGAGCTTTTTTTCATCAACATTTGAAAGCCATTCTTTCATATCTGCATCTGAGCTTGGGAAAAGCCTATCCTTGTGGGCTCCAACAATGTAACTTACGAAGCTGCTTAACTCTCTTTTTTGTTCTGGAAGTGAGAAGAATGTTTTAATTTTTGGGTCGTGGCTTTCTAAAACCTTTAATTCTTGAATTCCAAAAGACGCAGCCCTTTTTTGCATGTGCTGTTGAAAATCCTTCCTCAAATTTTCGAGCCGATTCTTGGCATTCAAAATTTGTTCCATAAAAGATTTATTGTCTTCACCTAAGGATGTTGGCTCAGATCTCATCATCCCACGCTGGCGCATGACTCTTTGTAATTCTGGGCGATCTTTGAATTCATGCTCAATGATAAAAAAAGGAACATAATACTCAGTGTTGGGATCATTTGAAGAGAAAATATCTCTCATGACTAATGCCAGAATGTCATTATATTTTGCGTCTTTGAGAGCGCTAAATAGCTTCCAACTGACAAGCCCCCATTCCGGATCACCAAAAGTAACCAGTTGCTCTGTACCTAAAGATCCCATGAGCTGAGGCATAGTGATTTCAACAATTCTACCTTCTTTATCTTTAACCTTACCCCTTAGAGATTTGCGATATTCCTCAAGTGATTGCAGGAAGGTTACGATACTTGTTTTATGGTGAGTCTTGAGGATCTGCCAGGCTTGATTTAGCTCCTCTTTATGATTCTCTGAAGGGCTAGCTTTTGAGAACAATATGAGGGCATAGGAATAATTCCAATAAAAATCATCCAGATGAGGATCCTTTAGATAACGAGTATTGACTCTTCGGAATGCATAGATTGCCTCCTTTTAGAGGCCCTGATCCAAAAGCCCTTTTCCAATATTATTGCACATGAAAGTCTTCAGCTTGTCAGATGTTTCTTTTTCAAGCATCTCATCTAATAATTTAGGATTTTTTGCCACTTCATCTATAATTTTGGTTTGAGCTGCAACTGTTGTTTTCTGAGCAATATT
>BTUB01000162.1:0-508 GCA_045863215.1 Candidatus Babeliales bacterium
ATACGAAGCTTAGCGCAAAGCATTACAAATGAAGCCTGAAGAAATTGTAAGTGAAGTACAAAAATCAGGATTGCGTGGACGGGGTGGTGCAGGTTTTCCAACAGGAATGAAATGGAGTTTTATTGCTAAGCCCGAAGGTGTGCCTCGCTATTTAGTTTGTAATGCCGATGAAAGCGAACCCGGAACTTTTAAAGATCGGTATTTGATGGAACACAAACCTCATATTTTAATTGAGGGAATGATTATTTCAAGCTTTGCCTTAGGTGCAAACACATCCTACATCTATATCAGAGGTGAAATGATGTATGTATTTCACATTCTTCAAAAAGCAATTGACGAAGCGTATGCAGCAGGATATCTCGGAAAAAATATTTTAGGAAGCGGCTTTAATCTTGATCTGCATGTACACTGCGGTGCAGGTGCATATATCTGTGGTGAAGAAACAGCATTGATAGAATCGTTAGAAGGTAAAAGAGGTAATCCAAGAATTAAACCTCCATTTCCAGCA
>BTUB01000162.1:518-1157 GCA_045863215.1 Candidatus Babeliales bacterium
GACCATTGCCGCAGTTGTACCAATAATAAAAATAACCGGTGAAGAGTATGCAAAAATCGGTATTGGAAAAAGCACAGGTACAAAATTAATATCGGCATCAGGGCACATCAATAAACCCGGTGTTTATGAAATTGAATTGGGAGTTCCTGTTGAAGAATTTATTTATAGCGATGCCTACTGCGGAGGAATAAAAAACGGAAAACAATTAAAGGCCGTTGTGGCCGGAGGTTCTTCTGTTCCGGTTTTACCTGCACACCTCATTTTAAAAACTGCTGCCGGTGAACCCAGACTCATGACTTATGAAAGTCTGGCCGATGGTGGATTTGCTACAGGTACCATGCTTGGTTCTGGTGGTTTTATTGTGATGGATGAAGATACCAGCGTAGTAAAAAATCTGTGGACGTTTGCACACTTCTATCATCACGAAAGTTGCGGACAATGTTCTCCATGTCGTGAAGGAACAGGATGGATGTACAGGATATTAAATAAAATTCTCAATGGCAAAGGTGAAATGAAAGATATTGATTTGTTGTGGAACATTCAAGGCAACATTGAAGGAAAAACAATCTGTCCTTTAGGCGATGCAGCAGCATGGCCGGTTGCTTCATCTATCAGACATTTCAGAAGTGAGTTTGAAGC
>BTUB01000163.1:0-1151 GCA_045863215.1 Candidatus Babeliales bacterium
TGGGATTTCAAATGGGTGCTATTATGTTTATTGGTACCTATGGAGGTTACCGCTTAGACAAATATTGCCAAAACAAAATTCCTCTATTCACTGTTACTTTTGCTTTAATTGCTGTTGCTGCTGCTCTTTACTTAACATTGAAAGATTTTTTACATAAGAAAAAATGAACAAAGGTTTCATCACCTACATTTTGCAACTTGCCGGCATAACCCTGCTGTATATTTTACTTTATTATCTGATGAAAGATTTTCTGGCTGCACGTTTCTACCCTTCGTGGTGGAAGTGCGGGATATTTTTCTTCATACTTTTTTCTGTCATACATTATTTGCGACTTACCAAGAGTAAAGGTAATGAGTCCATTCGATTTTTTATGGCATCAACAGCATTTAAATTATTTCTGATGCTTACAGTTATTGTTAGCTATATGTTTTTAAACCCTGATACAGCTATACCCTTTGCGGTTAGTTTTTTGATGGCCTATTTTCTGTTTATGATTTTTGATGTAGCCAAAGCTTATAAGCTGATGAAAACTGCATAGTCAGAAAAAGCTGTTAAGCATTAATTCGTAAATTCGCAGCCCGTATGACACAAGAACAATTAACAGAATGTAAGGAGCGCGTTGACGCTTTGAGGGGGCACCTTTGACATTGATGTCAAACTCCTGAAAATAAAAGAAGAAGAACAGCTTACCCATGCACCGGATTTCTGGAACAACCCGACTAGGGCAGAGCAGATTCTAAAATCCATCAAGCTTAAAAAAAACTGGACCGACACATTTGCTGCCGTACAGCAAGCTGTAGATGATTTAGGCGTATTATTCGATTTTTCAAAAACAGGCGATGCTTCAGAACAAGAAGTAGAAGAGCAATATACGTCTGTTCAAAAATCATTAGAAGAGCTTGAATTTAAAAACATGCTCAGCGGTGAAGAAGATGCATTAAGCGCAGTGCTCACTATAAATGCCGGTGCAGGAGGAACAGAAAGTTGCGACTGGGCATCTATGCTTATGCGAATGTATATACGCTGGGCCGAAAGAATGAACTATCGCATAAATGAAATTGACAGGCAAGATGGTGATGTTGCAGGAATAAAATCTGTTACCTTAGAAATAGAGGGTGATTTTGCATACGGATATTTAAAAAGAGAAAATG
>BTUB01000164.1:0-1145 GCA_045863215.1 Candidatus Babeliales bacterium
ATCAGAGCCTTAAATCTTGATGCAGCAACCTTGTTTGAAAAAGAAGCATACAACCCCTATTTCTTTACTAAACTGCAACGCAGCATCAATGGAGATATGTTACCTTATCTCGGCAAGCTTTTATTTTTCGACCCCATTCTTTCTGTCAACAATTCTGTGTCATGTGCTTCGTGTCATAAACCCAATATGGCTTATACAGATGGCTTACCTAAGTCCTATGGTTTTTTAAAGAACGACACGTTGCCACGCAACACACCCACCATTCTAAATGCTGCATTGCAGCGCAATCTGTTTATGGATGCCAGTGTATTGGTTCTTGAAGATCAGGCAAAAACTGTTGTTCAGAATGAACGAGAGATGCATGGCGATTTTAAAGTTGTAGTAGCCAAACTCAATCAGTCTTCAGCCTACAAAAAAATATTCAGTCAGGCATTTGCAGGTACAAAAGATACTGCCATCAGCGAAGAAGGTATTCTAAAAGCCTTGGCAGAATTTCAGCGCACACAACTGTCGTTCGATTCGCCTTTCGATAAAGCCATGCGTGGTGAAGGCACAGTGGCACAACCTGTCATTGATGGGTACAATATTTTTATGGGCAAAGCCAAATGCGGACACTGCCATTTTGCAGGACTCTTTAACGGAACTACACCACCACAGTACAGAGAAAGTGAGTTTGATATTATTGGTGTTCCATCATCAAACAAGCGTCCTTATAAATTAGATGGCGACCTTGGACGCTACAATGTTTTTAAGAATGACGAGCTTAAATATGCATTCAAAACAACTACTGTCAGAAACATTGCTGTGACAGCACCCTACATGCACAACGGAGTTTATAAAACACTTGAAGAAGTAGTTGATTTTTATAACAAAGGCGGTGGGGCAGGCCTGGGCATTCATGTTCCTGATCAAACCTTGCCCGAAGATAAATTAAAACTTACTAAGGACGAAAAGAAAAAATTAGTTCTTTTTCTGCAAGCGCTAACAGATACTTCTGCCGTTGTGCACTTTAGTGGACAGTTGCCTGCCATTGACGATAGTGCCTCGCCACTGAATAAACGCATTGCTGGTGGCACAGATTAATGTTGTTTCATCAATTTCTATTACTTTAGCCGCAAAACAACAATACTTATGTACAATTTGTT
>BTUB01000165.1:0-435 GCA_045863215.1 Candidatus Babeliales bacterium
ACCTAAAATAGTATCCATATTATTCAGACTTACCATTGTTGGTCCACTCCATGTAGCACCGCCATCAGTTGTTTTAAAGAAACAAGGCATGTAAGCATTTTGGCTGTAAGTAAAGTTAGTATCACCATAGTGAGAAATAGTAAATAAATAACCGGTTTGGTTATTTGTTGACCATACACTTCTAACTTCATTCTGGAATAAAGGCGTACCATCATTAGGATCCAAATCGGCTACAAACGGCATTGCAATGTTGGTGTAGTCATATTTATTGGCAGCACCATTCCACACACCTTTAGTCAACCAAAGGTTAGTATTTGCATAAGCTTGCGAACCTATAGCATCATCCTGAAAATCAGAAACCCAAACGTTACCAACGTTATCTGTCTCCATGCTGTTTGGAATATCACCCATGAAACCACCCAGAACAAAGTCCTG
>BTUB01000165.1:445-1138 GCA_045863215.1 Candidatus Babeliales bacterium
AGTCTCCTGATTGGCATTGGTACCATCTAATTTAGAGGTACAATGTGCCTGGCTAATCCAGCCACTACCATTGGTGTTTGCACCAAAACCCGCAACCCATGCATTTGCAGGATCTGTGTTTCCTGCTGGGTTATAGATGGAGCCTAATGGATAACGTGCATTGTTGGAATTTACAGGCTGATAAGCCGGACCCTGATTGATGTTCCAAGTAGCACCGCCATCAGTAGATATATCCCAGAAAAGATCTCCGGAACTTGTACCTACACCACCGGAAGGATTACCACGGTGAATGAATGCTATTGTGTTGATTGCAGGGTTGTATATCAGATTGGAACGACCTCCACCAAGTGCTGTATAACTATTGGCAGAACTTCCCAAAGTGTTTTCGCATCCTGCAGTAAATGTTGTGCCTGATACGCCATGCACACGCTGAGAAACATTAAGCTTCACACCATTATCAATGGCTTCAAGCTTATTTGTTTTTTTCGTTGCTTCCTGAGCATTCAGCGTAGCTGCAGCACCAAGAGCAAGAGTAATTAGTAAACCTTTTTTCATTGTTTATAAAATTTAATTTTTACATGATTAATCAGACAAAGGTAGCAACTTTTTTTGTTTTCAAAATTTCAGGAACTATTTATTCTGATTATTTATTTCATCTTTACTGATATCAGACAATCTTCACATAAAAAAACA
>BTUB01000166.1:0-1138 GCA_045863215.1 Candidatus Babeliales bacterium
GGTAAAGGCTTTTTGGTGATCGCTGCAACCCCCCTTACCCGCTCATCCTATCACGCAGATGCTGACTTCAAAAAGCTGAAAGAGGCACGGCTCAAACAGAACAATCAGCTGAAGTAAAGACAGATTAGATTACAAAATCATAATTTGCCGAGAATTTTCTGATTATAAAGCAATCCATAATATATTGCCTGATCCTTTAAACCTAATTCTTTATGGTACACTGCAAGTTGAAGGTAATCCTGAGCCTGAACTTCACCACGCCTTATCAGCTCCTGTCTATGTTTTATCGCAAGTTCAAAATTTCTTATTTTGAAGCAAATGTTTGCTGCAAGCCTGTAGTGGTTAGCTGACTTGTCATCTCTTAAAATGATTGTATTTGAAATATCTTTAACTAAATTATTCAAATTACTTAAGATGGCCAATTTAGAGACAAACTCCAAATGCTTGAGGTTGGATCCAGGGTGTATAGCAATTACCCTTCCAATACGTGCGACTTTATCGAATTGCTCCCCATGAGCGTATGCTTTGATAGCCCATGAATAATCATTGGTTGTAATCTCCGACCTTTTTAACAGCTCATCTGCATAGTTTACCGCCTCAGCGTTTTTCTTTGCATGAATGTGCGCTCTGATTGCGGCCACATGATCTTGATTGGTTATAAACAAACCTGTCTTCAAAAGATCTTGGTAGAGTGTTGGGTCTTCTTCTTTGGAGTTGATTCGCCAAGCTTCAATGATCTTCTTTCTCAGCTCGCACTCATTAGAAAACTGTTCAACAAAGTGTTTTGGCAGGGCGCCAGGTGTTTTAACAGAGAGAGGGCTATCTTTTGAAAATGGCATTCCTTTAAGTAGATACATAAATTGCACCATTCCTTTTTCGGCGCTACCTTTTGCGCTTAAATAATCAAAATTATAGTCATTTCCTTTATATTTTATCTTGATGCTTGAGGAATCATGCGGCGCATCTTTAAGCCTTTGATCACTGTTAAAGCAATAGCTATAATAATTATAAACTTCCTCTAAGCCTGGATAAGAAGCTGCAAAGCTTTTAAGGAAATCAAGTTTCTTAGTATACGAAGTAAATCTATCATTTTGAGCTTGTGTAAAATCCGTAAAGCCACTCCCCCTGTGCAGGTTAT
>BTUB01000167.1:0-1132 GCA_045863215.1 Candidatus Babeliales bacterium
CCATATTTTTCTTAACATGTTTGCCTTCTGGATGTTTGGTGGCATCCTGGAAAATCTATGGGGGCCAAAACGGTTTCTGATTTTTTTCTTAGTAACAGGACTTGGTGCTGCATTAATACATACAGCCGTTGGATATTATGAATTGCATTCGTTACAGGCAAAGGCCGATGCGTTTTTTAACGCTCCGGGTGCCGATGCATTCAGTATTTTTATAAAAGATAATATCCCATATCAATATCTCAACGCTGATTATGCCATGGCTGTTGAAGGTATTAAATCAAACTGGTATGCACATGGCGACAGCCCAATGATTATTGAACAGGCCCGCCAGGCAATTGATGAATACATTCGTTTCAAAACCAATATACCGACAGTTGGTGCTTCCGGTGCCGTTTATGGTGTGCTCATGGCATTTGGAATTCTTTTCCCAAACACCTTAATCTATCTTTACTTTTTTATTCCCCTAAAAGCAAAATATTTAGTGCTCATTATTGGCGGCATAGAGTTGTATTCTGCATGGCAAAGCAATCCAACAGACAATGTTGCACATTTTGCACATCTTGGGGGTATGCTTTTCGGATATTTGTTACTTCGTTATTGGCAGAAAAATAACCGGTCACAACTTTTCTGAACATGCTGCACAATGTGAAAAGTAATTACAAATCACTCGATATGCTACAAAAGATTATTGTAGTTAATGCAATTATCTATTTGTTTGTAAATCTGGGTGATGTTTTGCTGCGACTTTTTAATTTTCCGGATGGCATTATAAGCGGCTTTTTGACTGACTGGCTTGCTGTTCCTTCTTCTGTAAAGTCATTGCTTTATCGTCCGTGGACATTAATTACTTATAGTTTCTACCACGAAAACTTTCTTCACATTCTGTTTAATATGTTATGGCTGTTTTTTATGGGTCGTCTTTTTACAGAATATCTTGGTGAAAAGAAATTATTAACACTTTATCTTGTTGGCGGCTTATGTGGCTCTGTATTGTTTATTGTATTCTATAATTTGTTTCCACTATTCAGTCGCGAAGTTGACATTGCTGTTGCCTTAGGTGCTTCTGCAAGTGTTCTTGCCATAACTGTTGTTTTTGCCACATTATTTCCGTATTACGTTGTTGGTATTTTCC
>BTUB01000168.1:0-300 GCA_045863215.1 Candidatus Babeliales bacterium
ATTATGATTGGAACAAGATTTTTTAGTATCATAGTCAAATCAAAGCCTGCAACTAGTCCTCCAACAAAACATCCTATAGGTATAGTAATCATACCTGCAAGAACTCCTTTTGCTAGATACTTATGATCTTCTTTTTTAATTATTCCTAGAGCTACTGGTATTGTAAATACTATTGTAGGTCCCATCATAGCTCCTAAAATCAGTCCTGCAAACAGACCTGCTTCTTCTGTCTTTGCAAGCTGCATAGCTAGAGGATAGCCTCCCATGTCGTTTGCAAGAAGTGTAGTTGCAAACATCGCT
>BTUB01000168.1:310-1125 GCA_045863215.1 Candidatus Babeliales bacterium
GGTCAGCTCCCAAAAATACATACACTGGCTCTACTATAGGTCTTAGTACATTTGCAAGCACAGGAGCAAGAGAAACTACCCCTACCATTGCAATAGCAAGTGAGCCCATAGCCATAAAGCCTTCGTCAAATTTTTCCCCATAACCAAATTTATTTCCAAAAATCTTATCTACTGCTCCTACTACCATGAAAACAATCATGATATACAGGATGATTTCATTAATGCTTGGCATTGCAAAACCTCCCTTACTCATCCGTTTTTATATCTGGTGTTGAGTTTATTTTGCTCCAATTTTTTTAACCAGTAGCTTTAGTAATGCTTCATCTTCCACGGTATAGTCATTTTTTAGTATACATTTTATCCTGTCCTCTAAAGATATTTCGTCTGAAGATTCAGAAATCTCTTTATAGACTATAGCGTAATTTCTTTCTCTGACCTCATCCTTTGCTCCAGGAGTCAGTATCATATCTGGCTCCATCACTAGGCTACAGGTCTTTGCATCTAGGTACTCATTTATATTTTTCTTAGTAATGAGTATTTTTTTCATTTCATCACTCCTTTGCAGTGCCTTAGGAGACTTGATTACACTCTTTTTAGCTCTATCATTTTTTCTTTAATAAAATCTGCAGCTAGAGGAGTCAATATGCTAGCTTTAGGAATATTGACTATCTTAGGCTCTGATTTTACTAGTTCCTTAATCATTTCCTCGGATATAAGCTTTTTTTCGATAAAGCACTCTTTAAGCTCACTGCTAGTTTCCTCTTTAACTAGAGGCTTATTTTCCAGCTTGATTCTTTCAGAATCAAACACTATTC
>BTUB01000169.1:0-1120 GCA_045863215.1 Candidatus Babeliales bacterium
TCTTGATGCACCGTTTATTTTTGTCATAAAAAATTGTATTTAATTTTACCTCCTAAGAATTAAATCATTTATCGGGTGGCAACAAAACTGCATCTATAACATGTATCACTCCATTTGCTGCAGGAATGGTAGCAATGATATTTGCCTGATTGTTAATCATTATTTTATTGTCCTTGTTCGAAATTGTAATGTTTTTCAAATTTGCCTGATTGATTGTCTGGCCATCTGTAAGCATTTCCGGTTTAAAAACACCTAGCGAGACATGATATTCAAGAATATCCTGAAGCTTGGCTTTATTTTCGGGTTTCATTAAATCATCTACAGTTCCTGCAGGTAACTTATTAAACGCTTCATTGGTTGGTGCAAAAACAGTAAATGGACCGGCATTTGAAAGAGATGTTACATAGTCGGCTTGCTTTAGTGCAGCTACCAAAGTAGAATGGTCAGCGGAGCCTACTGCAATTTTAACAATATCTTTTTGCGAATCATCGTCTATAACAGCTTCTTGTCCGCCTGCTTGAGTTTCTTCAGTGGTGGCTGCTTGTTGGTTTTCTGCTGCGGGAGGATTACAGCTAAATGCTACTGATGCAGCAAACATTACTCCCATTAATAATTTTGTGTTCATAATAATCTTTAGTTTTTATAAAGCACCTCGTTGGTAGTGACACAACGAGGTGCGTTGTGTTATGTTTTAAATTAAAGATTTAGTTGATAGGGGGTTGATTTGTTCCTGTACTAAAAGTCAATGGAACATTTGAATTAGCCGGACTGATTCTGATGTAACCTTGCATTTCCTGATGTAATGCAGAGCAGAAGTCTGTACAGTAGAATGGAAATACGCCCACTCTGTCCGGTTTCCACATTAAGGTTGATGTTTCACCGGGCATGATTAGTAACTCAGCATTATTAGCCCCTTTTACAGCGAAGCCGTGTGGCACATCCCAGTCTTGCTCTAAGTTAGTTACGTGGAAATAAACCACATCACCTAATTTCACACCTTCAATATTATCAGGAACAAAGTGTGAACGGATAGAAGACATATAAACATGCACTTCGTTTCCTTTTCTTTCAACCTTTGCTTCTTTTTCGCCTTTGGTTACATAAGGGTGGTGATTATCTT
>BTUB01000170.1:0-1119 GCA_045863215.1 Candidatus Babeliales bacterium
ATGTCATGTTTATGGCATAACTCAGTTATTTCTTTTAGCGCCGAAGCGGCTCCATAGTAGGTAGGATTTATAAGAAAGACAGCTTTTGCATCAGGATGAAGAGCTATAGCTTCCTTTATTTTTTCAACAGTTACTCCCATTGCTATACCAAGACGAGTATTCATCTCAGGCTGAACATATACAGGGGTAATGCCTCCTAATATAAAAGCGTTTATTGCAGATTTGTGAGCATTTCGAGGCAAGATTACCTTATCTCCTGCTTGGCAGGCACTCATAATCATAGCTTGTACTCCAGAAGAAGTACCGTTTGTAAGGAAAAAAGCATGGTCAGCGTCGTAGGCATCTGCCATAAGCTGCTGAGCTTCTTTTATTACACCTACTGGATTACCTATGTTATCTAGGCATTTCATAGAGTTGACATCTATCCTCATGACTTTTTCACCGAAGAAGTCCACCAACTCCTTGGTTCCTCGCCCGTGCTTGTGGCCGGGCACGTCAAAAGGCACAACGTCTCTTTGATCATACTGCATCATCGCTTCGATAAGTGGCAGTATTTCATGGTTTTGTTTCATAGTATCACTCCTTTATTTTGAAATAAAAAAAGTAATACTGCAAAAATGTACTATGGTTTCAATTCTATCAAAAAAATTTGAAATGTAAAGTAAAATATTATTTATTTATGTAAAACATTTTATTGATTTATAATTTTCGAAATTTACAGTAAAATACTCATTAAAGACATAAAGGAGGAAACTACATGGAAAATACAGCTTATCCAAATCTACAAATCGATTTACAAAAGCTATATAAAAATGCAAAAAAACTTGTGAGCTTTGCAAACGCTAATGGTATAAACATCACTGGAGTAGTAAAAGGAAGTGATTCCTCTAAAGAGGTAGCAAAAGAGTTCATAAAAGCAGGATGCATGGGCATAGCTGATTCAAGAATAGAAAAGCTAGCAAAATTAAAAGAAGAGGGTATAAAGGAAGATATGATGCTCCTTAGAGTACCTATGCTTTGCGAAGTAGAGCAGGTAGTAAGATACTCGGAAATAAGCCTAAACTCAGAAATAGTAGTTTTAGAAGCACTTAATATAGAAGCAAACAATCAAAATAAAAT
>BTUB01000171.1:0-1111 GCA_045863215.1 Candidatus Babeliales bacterium
CCTGCTTGTAACCAATAATAGGATAATGATATGGATGCTCAGAAAAAATGGCGCTGATCATCTCTTCAGCAAGACTTGTTTTATAATCATCTTTGTACATTTTAAGCTCTTGGATCACTGCCTTGAGCTCGGCATTCAAAAGATCCTCTTTGAATGTGCAGTTGCGCATGCAATCGGCAAGCAGTGGCAACGCATGATGCCAATTTTGCTGAGGAAAATCAAAAAGATAGCCTGTATAATCATGGCTGGTAAATGCATTGCAATTGCCTGATAATTTATGAGATATCATATTTATATCTGATTCAGATAAAATTGAAGTACCCTTAAAAATCATATGCTCAAGCAAATGGGCAAGCCCTCGTTGGCCATCTTTTTCATCTTTGGATCCCACACCATACCACAAATGCACCGCAACTTTGGGAATTGTATGCTGAGGATACACTAAAATAGTAAGGCCGTTATCAAGAATTTTTTTATGTACTTTTTGCATGATCAAATTTTTTTGAAATTGAGATAGATATTTAAATTCAGTATCACTCAAAACCATCTATTTGACAATCAAAAGGATTACTTTAAAGTTTATCTGTTAGCATAATCATATTGCACAAAAAGTTCATGGTATCTTATTTATCTTCAGTATTTATTAGCCACAGGGCACATATTTTTTTCTTTGCAACGCTCTCCTTAATCGCAGGAATTATTGTTGCATTTGTTGCTCTGCCCTTGTGGATCACAGGTATGGTCGCACTCGCCTTTATAATTCCTTTTGTTTTTGTATGCCTTCATTCAGTGCATGTGGATTATAAATGGTTTTTCTTGCCTATGAGCTTTGTTACAGGAGCATTTCTTTATCAGCATCAATTTACACAACATTTAGCATTTCAAGAAAAATATAATAATATTCCACTTACCATAATCGGCACTGTTGCCAGTATAGAAAAAATCCAAAACGCACGGCATCGATGGCATATAATTATTGATCTTGAGAAAATTTACACAACAAATAATCATGCCGTAGTCAATGAAAGTGTTGCAATTTATTCGGTGCACAATCCAAAAGTAAGCGTTGGAGACAACGTTCGACTATCCAATATTATTTTTAAAAAAGTTG
>BTUB01000172.1:0-1105 GCA_045863215.1 Candidatus Babeliales bacterium
GGGAATCTTTCGATTCCCCCTTAGTATATCATACTGAATGAGCAATAAAACTAGGCAGCTTTAGTAGCAGGCTTTGGTTTTGCTGCTTGCGCATTTTCTTGCGCAGGAGCTTCAGGCATTACCATTTCTAATTGCTCTTCATCTGCAACTGCAGGAGCTGCTGCCGCTTTTTTAGCAAAATAAGACTCATCAACCACCACGTTGTAATCTTTTTTAAGTTTTTCAACCTCTTTTTCAAGTGCTTGTTCTTGCTTTTGCTGATTCAAGCGCTGCTCGATTGAATTTTTTACTTCTTCAAATGAACGATATTTTGGTTCACTCTTATCAGTAGTAGATACCACATAGAAGGTGGTATCATTCACTTTTATCAATTCTACGGTTGGCAGCTTTTTCAATGCCATAATTTTTTCTTTCAGCACTGAATCAATACCAATACTGGTTGAATTAATAGCTTTAAAGTCTTTAAATTTATCGCTCAAGTTAGATTCTTTAGCTAAATTCTGCAACGAACCTTTTACATTCTTGGCTTTTTCTAAGAATGCTTTAGCATCAGCTTCCTTATTAAATAATACGGCAGTCGCATTAATACCCCCGCGAGATATTACTGCCTCTGGCATATTTTCTTTATTTTTATTATAAAAATCACGCGCGTCAGACTCGCTGGTGGTTACCGGATGCTTCATTTGGAAGAATCTGGCATTCAAGAATTGCACCAATTGCTCCAAGCTTTCTTTATATTCATCAGTTTTATCAATACCATTTTCTTTCACCCAAACTGACATTAATTTTTGGCTCACAATACCATCAAACATTTTGCGCTCAACACCTTCCATTTGAGCAAGCATTGCGCCATAGGGATGTTTTTCAATAAAGTTTTTAAATTGTGTTTCAAACTCTTTTGCAGTCAAAAGTGGCTTACCATTAATTGTTGCAAGTACGGCGCTGCCATCATTTACCCCAGAAGTAGCAGATGTTTTATCCAAACCTAACTTGCTTTTGAACCAATCACAACCAGGAAGCAGCACTAATGCGCTTATTAATAATGCCACACTTATTTTGTCGGAATAATTCTTCATAGGCATAATCCTTTTATGCAGAGTAATGA
>BTUB01000173.1:0-1091 GCA_045863215.1 Candidatus Babeliales bacterium
AATATTCATCAGACACAATTGTCACTACATCAACATTATTAATAACAGGACTAACAATGACAGATTTACTTCGGAACTGTTCTAAAGTGTCGAGTTTACTTTTTATCTGCTGTGCTTTTTCAAATTCAAGATTTTGCGAAGCTGTCTGCATTTCATCCTGCAATATGCGAATCACCTGATTGATGTTGCCTTTTAATATATGTCTGATGTTATCAATGCCTTGCTGATAGTCTTCTGCAGATTGACGGCCTTCGCATGGACCCAAACAATTGCCTACATGAAACTCTAAACAAACTCTGAATTTTTTATTCTGAATATTTTCAGGAGTAAGATTTAGATTGCAATTTCTGAGTTTATAAAGTCTGTGAATCATGTCTAATAAAATGTTAATCATTTTCACAGAAGCATACGGACCAAAGTACTGTGAACCATCACGGATTTTTCTTCTTGTATAGAATATTCTCGGAAAAGGCTCATTTTTAATACAAATCCATGGGTATGTTTTATCGTCTTTAAGGAGAATGTTGTAGCGTGGTTGATGTTTTTTGATCAGGTTGTTTTCGAGTAACAGCGCATCTAATTCAGTTTCTGTAATGATAAAACGCAAGTCAGAAATCTGCCTTACCATAATAGCTGTTTTCCCACTTTCAAAAATGTCTTTAGAAAAATAACTGTAAACCCTTTTCTTCAGATTTTTTGCTTTCCCAACGTAAATTATCTTTTCATTTTTATCGAAAAACTGATAAACCCCAGGTTCATTTGGAAGTCCTTCTAGAATGGCTTTTATATGTTCGTTTTTTACGGCCATTATACCTTCTGATTTTCCTCTTGTAAAACCTGAGTATAGACAGCTTTTGTTTTCTCTGCAGTTCGCCTGAAAGTAAAGTCAGCTACCAGCTGCTGTGCATTGGTTGCAAGTGTATTTGCAAGATTACTGTCATTCATTACTTCCAATACAAGTTTGGCAAGTTGTTGTGCATTGCCAATTGGTGCGATTAATCCGGTTTGTTCATGCCGTACAATTTCCGGAATGCCACCTGCGTTAGTTGCCACCACAGGCACTTTAGCTGCAAAGGCATCTAAAATTGTTG
>BTUB01000174.1:0-1087 GCA_045863215.1 Candidatus Babeliales bacterium
TTGTGCTGCAAGCCATGTGGCGTAAGCAGCAGAAAATTTTACTACATCAACAGGGGTGAGTGACTCTCCCGATTTACCGCCTATAGTTCCCCTGATGCCTGAAATAGATTTTATTAATGTCACAATCTTTGCTTTTTTTACTGTGCAAATATATCAAAAGAGCGGGTAATTTTATGAATTTAACTGATGGTTTTCCTGAATATCAGCAAATTATACTTTCTAGCAAGAATTACTATTTTCAAAATAACTGCCCAATCTTCTTAGCCAAAACTTCTGCAATTTTTCGATTCGATTCATGTGTCCACCCTGCAATATGTGGAGTTAGAATAGTTTTATCAGATTGTATCAGATATTCAAAGGGCTCAGGTAGTGTTTCTAATCTTTCAAATGATGAAGTTTCGTATTCATGTACATCAAGACAGGCACCTTTCACCTTGCCCGTTTTGAGATGCTTAACCAAATCGGCAGTGTTCAGGCATTTGCCTCGTGCAGTGTTGATGATGTAAATTTCTTTTTTGCACTGACTGATAAATTTGTCGTTAATCATGTATTTAGTTTCTGCAGTCAATGGCACATGCAGACTAATAATGTCTGATTGCTCTTGCAGTTGTTCAACAGAAACTTGTTTTATAAAAGGATATTCAGCAGCGTCAATCGTTTTGTAAGGATCGCAAGCTAAAATGTTCACCTCAAATCCGGTTAGTTTTTTTGCAAAAGAACTACCCATATTGCCAAAGCCAATGATGCCGACAGTTTTGCCCTGTAATTCTGTACCACGGTTTTCTTCTCTCAGCCAGATGCCATTACGTACTTCTTTATCAGACTTCAGTAGTTTATTCAGAAGAGCAAGTAACATCATTAATGCATGTTCTCCAACAGCATCACAGTTAGCTTCGGGTGCATTCAGACATTTAATATTTTTTGAAACAGCATAAGCAACATCAATATTTTCCATGCCTGCACCTCCACGGGCAATAAACTTTAAGTTAGTAGCATGTTGTAACAGGTCTTTGTTTAAGGGTATGCGACTTCTAATGGCAATACCCTCATAGTTGCCTATGGTTTGTTGTAGCTGTTCAAGGCTCCA
>BTUB01000175.1:0-1083 GCA_045863215.1 Candidatus Babeliales bacterium
GATGAAGGCATACAGGAATTCATTTTTTGACGTTCTAATTATTTACTTTTGCGCCAAAATCCAAAGTACATGTACTATTCTTTTGCCGACAGGCACATTGGCCCTGATGATAAGCAGGTTAAACACATGCTTGCCACCATTGGTGTAAAATCCGTAAACGATCTTATTGCTAAAATTATTCCTGAACTGATTCGCTTGCAAAAACCATTAAACCTTCCCGAGGCGATGAGCGAATTTGAATATTTAAATGAGTTGAAAGCAGTAGCATCGGAAAATCAACTTTTTAAAAATTTTATTGGCATGGGGTATTACAATACCATTGTGCCTGGTGTTATAAAAAGAAACATTTTCGAGAATCCTGGATGGTACACAGCTTATACTCCTTATCAGGCAGAGATTGCACAGGGCAGGATGGAAGCTTTGTTGAATTTTCAGACTATGGTGTGCGATTTGACAGGCATGCAGATTGCAAATGCATCGTTGCTGGATGAGGCTACTGCTGCTGCTGAAGCAATGGTGATGTTTTATTACACCCGCTCTAAAGAGGCAGAGAAAAAAAATGCAGTTAAGTTTTTTGTATCTGAAAACTGCTTTCCTCAAACCATAGATGTGTTGCGTACACGCAGTAAACCATTGGGCATTGAATTGGTTGTTGGCGATGAACAATTGTTTTCGCCTGATGACAGTTTTTTTGGCGCATTACTTCAGTATCCTGATGCAATTGGTAATGTGTTGGATTATAAAAATATTGTTAACATGTGTCACAGGCATGATGTACGTGTTTGTGTGGCGGCAGATATTTTAAGTCTTGTATTGTTAACACCTCCCGGTGAGTGGGGTGCTGATTGTGTAGTTGGATCTACACAACGTTTTGGTGTACCAATGGGATATGGTGGTCCGCATGCTGCCTATTTTGCAACACATGATGTTTATAAAAGAAATCTACCGGGAAGAATTATTGGTATGAGTGTGGATGCAGAAGGGAATCCGGCTTTGCGTATGGCATTGCAGACACGCGAGCAACATATAAGACGTGATAAGGCAACCAGCAATATTTGTACTGCGCAGGTGCTGTTAGCGGTG
>BTUB01000176.1:0-1082 GCA_045863215.1 Candidatus Babeliales bacterium
TTCACTACTCGAAATGCTGCCAATTTGGTTTTAGTTATTCTGATGATGATTTCGTTTGTAGAAATTCTTCGTGTTATATTAGTTTCTGTCAGGAAAAAAAGAGATGGTGCTTGGATTTTTGCAATGACATTATTTTTACCTGTATTATTAGGAGTTGTGACCAGCATATTACCCGATCAAATGAGTTTTTCAGGAATGAATTTTGAAATTAAACCATCACAGTTTGTTTTTGCAAGTATGATACTTGGCTTGCCATTTTCGGTAGCATTGTATCTTGCGCGCGACTTTGCACGAATGGGGAAAACATTAACCAAGCAGATTGGTGAAATAACTGAACTTTCTACTAAAACCATCAGGCAGGAACAAGAGAAAAAGCAATTGCTCGAGAATCAGAAAACTATACTTGAATTTGAAGTCAAGGAACGCACACGTGAAGTATTGGATCAAAAAAATGTAATTGAAATAAAAAACCGCGAAGTAACAGAAAGCCTCCACTATGCCAAACGCATTCAGGCTGCAATATTACCTGACATAAAAAAAATAAACCAATCACTTCAGGATTTGTTTATACTTTATCTTCCAAAGGATATTGTCAGTGGTGATTTTTACAGTTTTGCTCAACGAGATGAAAAAATAATTGTAGCAGCAGCAGATTGCACAGGCCATGGAGTAGCAGGGGCTTTTATGAGTATGATTGGAACTGCATTGCTCAATCAGATTGTAAATGAAAAGGGCATTACAGAACCATCCGAAATTCTAACACAATTGAATGATGGCATTGTAACATCACTCAAACAACGAGAAAGTGAGATGAATGAAGGTATGGATATTGCACTTTGCACTATAAATAATAAAAGTAAAACCTTACAATATTCAGGTGCTAACAGACCTCTCTGGATTATTCGTAATAACGAATTTCAGTATTATAAACCAAATAAAATACCCATTGGCGGACAGCAGTATAATAAAACTGACGGTTTTATGCAACATAACATCACACTTGAGCAAGGTGACTCCATCTATCTTTTTTCTGATGGCTATGTAGATCAGTTTGGTGGTGATTTGGGTAAAAAGTTTATGAC
>BTUB01000177.1:0-1080 GCA_045863215.1 Candidatus Babeliales bacterium
GATTTACTTCCTGTACAACCATTGGCATCTGTAACTGTTACAGTAAAAGTTGAAGCAGTGTTAACTGTTATATTTGATGTCGTTGCTCCATTTGACCATTGAAAAGAAGCATAACTTCCCGGCACTGTCAACGTTGTGTTTTTACCTGCACAGAATGCTAATGTGCCTGTTACAGATGGTACTGGCAATGCATTAACTGTAATTACTTTACTTGTTGTTGCAGTACATCCCGCTGCATTAGTAACGGTTACTGCATAGTTGCCACCTGTGGTGACATTGATAGTCTGCGTAGTTGCTCCACCACTCCACAAATAATTTGTGTATCCTCCACCAGCATTAAGTGTTGAGTTACCTCCTGCACAAAATGAAGTTACACCGGTTATAGTTGGTGTTGGATTGGCATTAACTGCAAGATTAAATGTTGCTGTACCTGTGCATCCATTGGCATCTGTAACTGTTACAGAATAATTTCCTGCAGTATTTATATTAATACTTGAAGTTGTTGCTCCTGTTGACCATGAATATCCGGAATAACTACCTGCACTGATGGTACTGCTTTGCCCCTGACAAATACTGTTATTTCCCGTGATGGATGGAACTGGGTTTGTGTTGGCAGTAACATTAACAGATGCAGTTGCAGTACATCCTCCCGAATAGGTAACTGTAACAGTATATACATTACTTGTACCAACAGAAACTGATTGTGTAGTTGCTCCGGTTGACCATTGATAAGAAGTACCCGCTGTTGCTGTAAGTGTTGTATTACTTCCTGAGCAAATGGTCAATACTCCATTAATAACAGCAACAGGTGCTGATTGAGTAACTACAACAGGTGTAGATACAGCAGAGCAATTGCCAAACTGAGTAACTGTGACAGTATATGTTCCGGCTGATGATACTACTATAGTATCTGTAGTTGCCCCATTACTCCACAAGTAACTATTTCCGGGGTTAGCTTGTAAAACTACTGAGCCTCCGGGACATAATGCAGTAGAGCCCAATGATGTGATGGTGGCTGTTGGTGTTACAAAAATTACTTTTACTTGTTTACTTGATGCAAAACATGCCGGAGAGCTATTC
>BTUB01000178.1:0-645 GCA_045863215.1 Candidatus Babeliales bacterium
GTTGGTATTGTATAACAGGTCAGACGGTTAAAAAAGCGGAGGTTTAAGATATTTCGGAATATATTCATGAAAGCAAATCATGAGCACAGTTTGTATTCAGTATATAAGAAAAAATGATGAAGAAAATTATTAATCACGATAATAAAGAAAATAAGAATTCATTATTAAAAATTAATTTCATAATGAATTCAATCCTAACAATGTCCCAATTTTTGTTCCCTTTGATTACGTTTCCATATGTTTCCCGTATTTTGTTGCCGGAAGGTACCGGTAAAGTAGCTTTTGCGACTTCAATTATTGCTTATTTTGCGATGTTTGCGCAACTTGGAATTCCGACATATGGAATACGTGCATGTGCAAAGGTTCGAGATAGTAAAGAAGAGCTCACAAAAACGGTACAAGAACTATTTTTAATTAATATTACAATGAGTGTTAGTACATATGCCGTATTTGTCATAGCACTTTTTTTTGTACCGCGATTAATGGAAGATAAGATGCTTTTTTTAGTTGTTAGTTTTGTGATTTTATTCAATGCAATTGGCATGGAATGGTTGTTTAAGGGGCTGGAGAAATATACCTATATTACCGTCCGTTCGATTATTTTTAAGTTCATTGCTTTAATCGCGATGTTCTTCTTAATTCGAG
>BTUB01000178.1:655-1076 GCA_045863215.1 Candidatus Babeliales bacterium
GTTTAACAATATTTGCAGCATCGGCATCAAGTGTCTTGAATTTTGTCAATGCACACAAGTATATAAGCATGCAGCCGGTTGGCGGTTACAACTTTAGGCGACATATGAAAGCAATTATTGTTTTTTTTGCGACTTCATGTGCAATAACAGTCTATACAAATCTCGATAATGTCATGCTGGGATTTTTGCAGACAGATGTCGACGTGGGTTATTACAATGCTGCGGTGAAGATAAAATGCATATTGGTTAGTATTGTTACATCACTGGGAACCGTGCTTTTGCCACGGTCAACCTATTATATCGAGAATGGTTTAAAAGATGAGTTTTTTCGGATTACGCATAAAGCAATTAACTTTGTAATCCTTTTTGCAAGTCCACTTATGCTTTATTTTATCTTTTTTGCGAGAGAAGGGGTTCTCTT
>BTUB01000179.1:0-1074 GCA_045863215.1 Candidatus Babeliales bacterium
AAACCGTGTCAAGCGAAACGGTTTTCTGTGATTGACCGGTAATAAGATTTTGCAGATTCTGAATGTATAAATCCTGCGCTGACACCTGCTTTTGTAAAGAATCGGTACGGATAAGACTTTCAATGGCTGCCCGCTTTACTCTTACGTCTGTATATCCGGGAATATATTCACGCAGCGGTGTAAAAGCAATAATATAGGTTGTGGCTGTAATGAGGGTAATGATGGCAATGCCCACCACCACCACCACATTGATGGGAGAGAGCAGCAAAGATGCTTTTTCTTCCAAAGTTTCGTCATTCATAATAACTAACCGGAACTTGTTGCGGAGTTTAGTGCTCAGTTTGACTTTTTCTTTGCCTGATGCCTTGGCCATGCGTTGTTTAAACAAAAAAGTATTGTTATGTTTGCCTTCTTAATCGGGCAAATATCGTAATAATTAAACGAGCAATAATTTTCGCTGGAAAAAGTTAATATTTATCGCAATAACTATATTGTTTTGAAATCATCCAATCACTTAAAATATTTTATCACCCTTACGCTGTTTCTATCAGCATGTTCTACACAAAAGAACACTGTCGTTAACAGGGCATATCATAATCTTACGGCACACTACAACGGCTATTTTAATGCCCGCGAAAGAGTGAAAGAAGGCACAAAAACTTTAGCTTCATTGCATGTAGATCATTACGACCGGGTGCTTGATGTTTTTAAATATGCTACTGACGACAAAGCCAAAACCATTTATCCTGACATGGATGAAGCCATAAAAAAAAGCTCCATAGTCATTCAACGACACTCGATGTTTATCAATGGCAAGGAACGTTGCCGTTGGATACCTGACAACTACATGGTAATAGGCAAAGCACAATTTCTTAAACATGATTTCTGGACTGCATTAGAAACCTTTCAATATGTTGCCTCTACCTATAAAGATAATCCAAAAAGATTTGATGGTTTAATTTGGCAGATGCAAACGCAAATGCAATTGGGCAAAATGGCCGATGCTGAATATATGCTCGACTATTTAAAAAATGAAAAGCAATTATCTTCAAAGTACAAACCCCTCTTTGCTGC
>BTUB01000180.1:0-1067 GCA_045863215.1 Candidatus Babeliales bacterium
TTTTACTTTGTGTAGCGCTGGAGATAATTTTATCTGCCTTTCAAATCTATATGGTGGAACCCATACATTGTTTACTTCTACTTTAAAGCGTATGGGAATTGAGGTAACTATACTTCCATGCACAATAGAGCCTAAAGAGATTTCAAAGTATGTAAACTCTAAAACAAAGCTGTTGTTTGCAGAAACGTTAGGAAATCCTGGTGTAGAGGTACTTGATATAGAGGCTTTTGCAAAAGCGGCACATGATAATAAATTGGCATTTGTTGTGGACAATACCTTTGCTACACCTTATTTATGCAGGCCGATAGAGCATGGAGCCGATATAGTTACTCATTCTGCTACAAAGTATCTAGACGGTCATGCAACTAGTCTAGGTGGCGTGATAGTAGACAGCGGTAATTTTGATTGGAACAATGGGAACTTTGATTGCCTTACTCAGCCAGACCCGGCATATCATGGGCTTAGCTATACAGAAACTTTTGGAAATCAAGCCTTCATAGTAAAGGCAAGAGCATCGCTTCTTAGAGATTTAGGCTCAACGATGAGTCCCAATAATGCATTTTTAATTAATTTAGGAACAGAAACCTTGGCTCTTAGAATGCAAAGACACAGTGACAATGCTCTAGAGGTTGCGAAGTTTCTTCAAAGCCTAGATGAGGTTGCATGGGTCAACTATCCAAAGCTAGAAGGTTCCAAAGACTACAAGCTTGCTGAAAAATATCTTCCTAAAGGTGCTTCTGGAGTTATATCATTTGGAGTGAAGGGCGGAGTAGATAAAGCCAAGCTATTTATAAATTCTGTCAAGCTAGCAAGCCTTGTAGTTCATGTAGGAGATTTAAGAACTCATGTGCTTCACCCAGCAAGCATGACACATAGACAGCTAAGTGAAGAGCAGCAGATTAAAGCTGGGATTGCTCCTGAGATGATCAGGCTATCTGTAGGAATCGAAAATCCAAAGGATATCTGCGATGATTTATACCAAGCACTAAAAGCTCAGGCGTAAGGGGGAATAGTCTTGCCTATAATAAATTCTACTAATACGGACCTACTCAAGGAGTTTTACGACA
>BTUB01000181.1:0-1060 GCA_045863215.1 Candidatus Babeliales bacterium
GCTAATTTCTTTACTTCTTCAACAGTTACTTGATTGAAATCTCCTTCAACAGCATGCTTTAGGCAGCTAGCGGCTACGGCATATTCTATGCTATCTTGTGGGGAATAACCGCTAAGTGTAGCATATATTAAACCAGCTCCAAAGCTATCGCCGCCGCCAACACGATCTACAATATGCATGAGATAGTTTTTGCTAAAGTAGTAATCTGATCCATCGTATAGCATGGCGGCCCAGTTGTTATCATTCGCAGAGATAGAACCTCTTAAAGTAATAGCAACTTTGTTAAATCCAAATCGATCGACAAGTTGTTTTGCCACATCCTTGTATCCTTCGTGGTTTACTTTTCCTGAAGTAACATCTGTATTTGTAGCGGTGATGCCAAAGACATCGCTTGCATCTTCTTCATTGGCAATACATACGTCAACATACTTACATAATTCACCCATCACTTGACCAGCTTTGTCTTTCGTCCATAGTTTGTTACGATAGTTTAGGTCACAACTAATGGTAATGCCTCTTGATTTGGCTATTTTACATGCTTCTATGCAAATCTCTGTTACATTGTCTCCGAGAGCTGGAGTAATTCCTGTAAAGTGAAACCAATCCACACCTTCGAAGATTGCGTTCCAATCAAAATCTTCAGTAGTTGCTGTAGCGATAGATGAATGGGCTCTGTCATAAATGACTTTCGATGGGCGTTGGCTAGCACCTTTTTCTAAAAAGTAAATACCAACACGATCTCCGCCTCGAGTTATATTGGTAGTGTCTACGCCGTATCTCCTTAATGAGTTAACAGCGGATTGTCCAATCTCATGCTTAGGTAGTTTTGTAATAAATGTAGCATCTAAACCATAATTTGCAAGTGATACTGCGACGTTTGCTTCGCCACCTCCATAGGTTGAACCGAATGTTTCAGCTTGGATAAAACGAAGATAACCTTCTGGTACCAATCTTAACATAATTTCTCCAAAGGTAACTATTTTTGCCATTTTATATTCCTCCATTTATTCGTATTTATAACAGTATTTTTAAAATCAATTTACTTTTTTTGAACGAGATG
>BTUB01000182.1:0-1056 GCA_045863215.1 Candidatus Babeliales bacterium
TCCTATTTTTCTAGCACCATTCGAGCCAAGGCCAATGGCGTCACATCCATCGGCAGTGTTGCAGTTCTTGTTAAGTCTACAATATTTCTAACTTTACTTGGAAAAAAGAAATTAACTTTTGGATATTTTTTAAAGTTTAGTACCTGCATCCATGGATGCGCCATCAATCCTTCTTGAATTTCAGGAAGCAACGCTCCTCCTCCACACAAGTAAATTTCAGTTGGGAACTCTTCCACATCTTCAAAATCCTCCAGTGCTAACTGAACGCCAGTTAACCATGTGTTTATATCTTTATTTACTGCCTTTCTAACCTTTTCATCTTCTTCAGCATTTAATTTACCATCAGAGTATTTCATTTTCATTTCTTCTGCTTCAGCGTAATTTAAGCCTAAATCCTTCTCTATTCTTTTAGTAAAAACTCTTCCCCCAATTGCAAACATTCTAGTTCCAATAATATCTCCATTTTTAACTAAAGCAATATCTGTAGTTCCACCACCTATATCAATAAAAATTGCACTTGCGTCTGGTCTTCTAATATTTTCTAAAGCTAAAGACAATGAGTAAGGCTCAATGTCTAAGCCTAGATGGCTTGCAACTTGTCTTACCGAATCCAAATGAATTTGTGGCGCAAAAGTTGAAAACACTCTATAAACAAGCTCGGCACCTTTAAAGCCCACTGCATTGCTGCTTCTAACTCCATCAATGTAAACACTGTTAATAGATGAATTTACTTCTTCAATTTGACTGGATTTAATGCCTATTTCTTCCGCAATCTCTTCTTTAGTGCTTTCAAAAGTATTCTGTTTTACTTTAGCTACAATATTATTAACTTCTGATTCTGTAATTTCTTTGTCTGGATTTTCTCTGTCTACGTTTACCAAAACTGTTACACCTTGAACCAGTTCGCCTGCAATTCCAATAGTTACTTTTTTAGGAATCGCAATTGGTTTTTCCGAGGTTTTTTCTGCTTGTTCTATAGCCTTTCCAACGCTTCTATCACATGCATCAATAACATCTTGAAGATTTATTATGAAAGCGCCATACATTGAAGATTCT
>BTUB01000183.1:0-1050 GCA_045863215.1 Candidatus Babeliales bacterium
AACTCCCTTTCGGATTAACAGAATATTTACCCGCACAAAAACCTAAAGTCGCGCTTGCGCTTAGCGGCGGCGGCGCCAGGGGCTTATCACAAATTGGTGTTCTAAAAGCTTTTGAAGAAGCAGGAATTAAACCCGACTTAATTGTTGGCACAAGCATGGGCAGTATTGTTGGAGGAATGTACGCTGCGGGCTACACAATTGAACAGGTTGATTCTATTGCACGTAATACCGATTGGAATGATTTGCTTACCTTAAAAACCCAATCAAACAGAAGAGACTTATTTGTTGATCAAAAAGTAACAGAAGACCGAGCTATCTTTTCACTAAGGCTTGATGGGCTTAATCCTATTTTACCAACTTCATTTAATGATGGTCAAAAGCTTTCAAACTTTTTAAATATAATCGCATTTAATGCGCCGTTACATTCAGAAACATCTTTTGATTTACTTGTTGTAAAATTTAGAGCTGTTTGTACCGATCTTGTAACGGGTAATATGGTTTTAATGGATCGCGGCTCGTTAAGCAATGCTTTGCGTGCAAGCTCTAGCGTTACTTTTTTTCTTGCGCCTATTAAAATGGATTCCTTGCTTTTGGTTGATGGCGGACTTGTTGCAAACATACCTGTGGATGTTGCAAGAAATAATGGAGGTGATTTTGTAATTGCCGTAAACACTACAAGTGATCTTTGGCCAGAAGAAAACCTTTCCACACCATGGATTGTTGCTGATCAAATTGTTAGCATACCGATGAAACAAAATAACACCGAGCAATTGGCTAAAGCAGATTTTGTTATTTCTCCCAAGTTAAACAACATACTTTTAACCGATTTTAATAGAGCTGATAGCCTAATTATTCTTGGCTACAATTCAGCAAAGCCATTAATTAATAGTATTAAATCCAAAATTGATTCTGCTGATTATAATTCGCTGAAAGAAGAAGAAAAATATTTTTATAATGTTAAGCTAAGCGATAACCTATCACTAAAAGAAAAAGCTTTCTTTTTTGGATATGAATCATTGGATTCAATATCCAACAAAAAAATAAACTACG
>BTUB01000184.1:0-1047 GCA_045863215.1 Candidatus Babeliales bacterium
AACAATGGTCAGACACACAGTCGGCACGAATTTTTGTTGCTGTTTTTGCGAATGATGTAAGACTGATTGATAACGCAGCGCTGTAAAAAAATTATACCGTGCAATGCCTTGCAAAGACACCTAATGGAAGTCTTGCTCCTGCAGTGCTTTGCAGAAAAATTTCTCCCGTCTGTCGTTTGATGTTTTTACTAAAATGTTCGTCAAGAAGGTTATCTAAAATTATTGATGAAAAACCAAGTGAATAGGTGTTGAGGACAAGAAAGTGATTTTCTTCAAGCAGCAACTTAACGTTGGCAAGCATTTCATTTATCTCATCTTCTAATTTCCAGTTTTCGCCATTTGGCCCATGACCGTAGGCAGGAGGATCTAAAATAATACCCTGATATTTTTTCCCGCGTTTTACTTCTCGTTTTACAAATGTCATGGCATCTTCAACCAACCAGCGTATGTTATCCAACCCACTCAGTGTCATATTTTCTTTTGCCCAAGTAATAACCTGTTTTATTGAGTCAAGATGAATGATGTCGGCACCGGCAACTTTAGCAGCAAGAGTAGCTGCACCGGTATAGGCAAAGAGGTTGAGTACTTTTGGTTGCACTACATCTAATTTTTTGACGGAATGATAAATAAAATCCCAGTTTACTGCCTGTTCAGGAAAAACGCCTACATGCTTAAATGATGTTAATGCCAGCCTAAGTCGAATTTGTTTTGCATCAGGCAATGCATAGGAAATATGCCATCGGTCGGGAATCTCTTTAAGTTTTTTCCATGTACCTGACGAGCTGTTTTTAGCTACAAACTTTACATGTGCTTCTTTAAGCCAATCAGCCTCTTTTTTTTGTCTGTTCCACACAGCCTGTGGCTCGGGTCTGATGGTAATGTACTGACCAAAACGCTCTAACTTTTCGAAGTTTCCGCTATCGAGCAGTTCATAATCTTTAAAATTTTGCGGTGTAAGTAATTCCATACAGAAGTTCATTTAAATGCCTAAAAGTAATTTAATAGCAACCTTTTTATTCAGCCAGCGTAAAACAAGGCAATATTAAG
>BTUB01000185.1:0-826 GCA_045863215.1 Candidatus Babeliales bacterium
TCAGAAATGGTACCTTTTTTTATTCGTCAACTTTTAATTTAATATCGTCCTTAACTATAAATGCCGATGGGTAATAGGCCTGAAGCTCATTTAAGTTTTTCAATGCATCAAGGCGTGTCCGAAAATCGCCTACCCGCAACTTAAAGTTAGGCTGCTGATAAAGCACATAGGCTGCTGTTTGCGGATAAAGTTTCATAAACTCTGTCCTTAATTCATAGGCCTTGTCACGTTGCGACCCAAAATAAAGTTGAATTCGAAAACCCTGGCTATATGGCTTAGCAATATTATATGCTATATGCTTTTTTATAAGTACATGAGTCAGGCTATCCTCGCTGGTCTGAGCCTTGGTTTGTAATTGAAACAGAAAGCAACATATAATAAGGCAAGTACACTTTACAATTTTAATCATGGCTTCAATATTACAGATAATATGTAAAACGGGCTGTAAAAACAGCCTTAAATTGAGGAATATAGTCAAAAAATACCTAAAAGGCTGTTATTTAGACTAAATTTTAATTTGAAAATTTTATGAATTAAAAAAGCTAAGTTATAAATTTGCGCGCTCCAAACTAGAATTTTACGGAATTATTGCAGTTTGAACTAAATTATAAATTGATACGAAAACAAAAACAATTTATGCACCAAAAGCTCACTAATAACCTTCTTGTCAAGTGTAAGGGGTTGTTTTTTATGCTCCTGATATTGGGTATCTCACTAGGAGTTAAAGCACAGGATGGTAAAGCACTTTTTGATGCCAACTGTAAATCATGCCACGCAATGAATGATGTGGTAATTGGTCCTGCACTTAAGAATGTGCATAAAAAAT
>BTUB01000185.1:836-1046 GCA_045863215.1 Candidatus Babeliales bacterium
GTTACATAAATGGATAAAGAACTCACAAGCTCTGGTAAAAGCCGGTGATAAGGATGCTGTTGCTGTTTTCAATGAGTTTAATAAAATGGTCATGCCTAATCAGAATCTTTCTGATGCTGAAATTGATGCAGTATTGGCATACATTGGTAAGGAAAGTGAGCAGGCACCTGTAGCTGCTGCACCAACATCACCTGCACCCGGAACTGTTAC
>BTUB01000186.1:0-1040 GCA_045863215.1 Candidatus Babeliales bacterium
GTCGAATAAGGTATTGGATAAATTAATATTTGTAATGGATGAGGAATTGCCGTTAATTGCAATAGCTGCTTCGGCATCTTCCATATCGGAATTGGTTATTTCCAGCTCGGAAGTGCCGTCAGCAAGCACAATGCCTTTCCATAACACATTGCAACCGAAAAAACGGCTGTCTTGTACATCTAGCTTTTTGCCTGCATCAACATATATTCCCACTCCCTGGCTGCAAATTACTGTTTTGTTGTTAAATAAATTAAAATCGGCATCTACCGTAAAATCATCCGTAAGATATACCACATCAGGAGTTATAACGCTGATTGCGCTTGCAATGTTATTTCCACTATTAATAGTAAATGTGCTGCTGACGCACAATGTTGAAGATAATGTGCCGCACACATCAGGCTGTGGCTGCAAAGCAAGGTTTTTGTCTTCGGCAATAACTATCTGGTCAACATCAATGCTTCCGGATGTTGATGCAATTTGCAGAGCATAGGTATGTGCATTTGATAATCCTGAAAGCATAAGCGGTTGCATGGTTCCGGCTTTAAAACGGAACCATAACCAATCACCCGTATTGTTAACACATGAAAAAGATTGTGATGAACCGGGTGTGCCGTCCGTTATCAAAGTGGCAGCTAAGCTGCCGTTGCTGCCGGATGTCATACGCGCTTTTATTCCGCAGGCATCATAAAATTCATTGCCTGCTTGTTTGTCCGCTGGCGCACACCCCGTTCCCTGATTTTCCAAATCGTCCGTAGGGGGCTTAGCACACACAAACATATAATCATTTGTGTAATGAATGAACAAACAAGACCTGCTTTTTTCATTTACTCATTATATCTGCATTCAAAATAACTGCATTTGATATGAATATTATCATTTGGTCCTGCCGTATAAGTTCCTTGAAAGTTACCATAAATTTTTTTATTGATAGTATCAATATGTAATTTTAAGAAATTATTAATAGAATCCTGCTCATAGATATAATATGTAAAATTCGGCTGATCAGGAAAGTTGGCACAACATAATTCACTATATTCAGT
>BTUB01000187.1:0-1040 GCA_045863215.1 Candidatus Babeliales bacterium
AATGAAACACTTGGTGTTGCTGCAGTAGCGTTGAGTGTAGTAATGCTCAAATTAAAGGGCATGTACAAAGAGCTGATATTAGGCTTGTTTTTTCTACTTGTGATGAGCGATAGTCGTCAATCAGAAGCATTATATGCAGCTCAGGCAAAGAATATTTACATCGTATTGCTGTCTTTGTTTTATTTTTTCGATAGAAAAAACTTCACAGGTACAAACGATTATTTTAAACCATTCATTTTGTTTTTTATATGGAGTGCAGCAATGTTAATGCAAGCACCATCTGTAAATTTTATGAATAGTGCCATGAAAACATTAAGCTATATATTGCTGTTTACCGTAGTTCCTGGCTATTTCATTAAAGCTTTTCGTGAGTTGGGTGAGAGTTTTATAAAAGAAGTCATCATGCTTTTTTGTTGTATTCTTTTAATTGGCATAGTCATGATTCCATTGTTTCCTAATACAGTTTTTCTTGTTGGCCGATTCTGTGGCGTTTATGGGAATCCTAATGGTATTGGTATTGCATGCACCCTGCTGTTTATGCTTGTATTTATTTCCTTGAAAAAATTTCCCGGACTTCTTGATCAGAATGAAACTCGTATTGTTTACGGACTAATCATTTTGAGTACACTGCTTGCAGTTTCTCGGAATACCATGATGTCAATAATTATATTTTTGTTGTTTGCTCGTTTCTATGAGATGGGCTACCTTGCAGGATTTGCAATTCTGGTTGTTGCACTTGTTGCTTATGAGTTAATCAATCAGAATATAGTGGCTATTGTAGAAGCATTGGGTCTCGGACATTATTTGCGTGCAGAAGCTATTGAAGATGGCTCAGGTAGGTTGATTGCGTGGCGTGCTGCCTGGAAGCAAATTCAATCACAGTTTTTCTTAGGGCGAGGGTTTGCTTATGATGAGTGGTATTTCTATGAAAACAGACATTGGCTAAGTGCTTTAGGTCATCAGGGTGGCGTTCACAACTCATGGCTTGCTATATGGATGAACACCGGCTTGATTGGACTTATTCTGTTTGCAATTGGATT
>BTUB01000188.1:0-1031 GCA_045863215.1 Candidatus Babeliales bacterium
AGCCATTCTTTCATCATCATTATCAATAGCATAATGAAGGGGGAGGGTTCCACCCGAATCAAACAGATTGCTTTGAGCACCTTTTGAGAGTAAAAACTCTGCTAACTCATAATTTTGTGCAATAACTATCTCAAATAATGGTGTTTTATGATTATGGTGAGCTGAAGTTTGATGATTAATATTGGCACCGTGAGCAATCAGTAATTGTGCTGCTTTGGTATGCTTAGTGGCATAAAAAAGGGGAGTGCGCTCAAAACTATCTTCAAAATTAACATGAGCCTTTTTTTTAGCTAACGCCTCAATCAATTCTTCGTCGCCTTGCTCTGCGGCTTTATGAAGAGAAGTAACATTATCTCTACTTCTCAGATTAACATCAGCATCTGTATTTAAAATCAAATATCTTATTTTATTGAAATTATTTTTATCAAGCTCTCTTTGTAAATGAGTATTAGGATTTCTTACTGGTGCTTTTTTAAGAGCAAATAATCTAAAAATTTCGGGATTGTCTCTTTCTAAAACATGATCCATTATATATTGACCACAAACTATTTGCTTTAAATCAACGGGTGTATAATCAAGAAGATATGCAACTGTTTTTTCATCTTCATTCTTAACTGCTTTAAGAAGAGCGGTGGGTCCATTATTAACCCAAGTGAAATTAGAATCTGCGCCTAATTTTAATAGCAATTTAACACTTGAAAGTTTCCCTTCTTCAGCACTTCTGAGCAAACTTTCATTTTTCAACTGTTCCAATTCGTTAGTGGTATTAGCAGATGTTAATACCATTCCTAAAAAAGAAGTATGAAAAAGAATCAAGCAAAAGAAAAAAAAGTACATGAAAATATCCTGTAAATATAGCGTAGATCTTATTTCATGTTACACTAATTAAAAAAATAAGTAACTAATAGGGTTTTAGCTATAATGTTTGATTTTCTTTCGAATAAATTTTCCTCTATTTTTTCCCAAATTACCGGCAAGGGTAAGCTTACTGAATCTGATATTGAGCGCGTATTAGCTCAAGTAAAAGAGGC
>BTUB01000189.1:0-1021 GCA_045863215.1 Candidatus Babeliales bacterium
GTTGGTGTCTTTTTCTTTGGTTCGTTTCTTTTGGACAAGCAAAAGAAATGAACAGAGAAGTAACCCTCGCCTCCATGCAATGCGCCACGTACACCGTAAGCGGTTATTTTACTACACAAGGCAGTTGTTTTTACAATGTAGCAAGCGTTACTTCTCCGGCAAACACTGTCTGGAAAGATTCTGTTTGTGTAAATGTAACCTACCCCTGCACCAACAGCGCAACACTCATTATTCCGGACAGCACCTACAGCACAGCATTAAACTACCGTTACGATACGTTGGATATATACATTGCCGGAAGGCTTTATGTAAACGACACCCTAAAATTGATGCGCTGCAATGTATATATGAATGCAGGGGCACATATTATAGTGCAGGCTGGCGGCTACTTGGATATTGACAGCAGCACTGTTGGCGGCTGCACCAATATGTGGCGCGGCATAACAGTGCTTGACTATGGAGAGCTGATAGTGCATGAAGGCAGCACCGTTACCGATGCCGACACTACTGTGCTTGCCAACAACAAAGCAAAAGCTACATTGCAAAACGCTTATATCAAAAACTTTGTACTGGGTGTGTATATGCCGCCATCTGCAAATGTCTATTACAACGGCACTACATTAAAAGTAGAACAGACAACTTTTAATTTTACAACATTTAAACCAAACTACACAGGACAAAATACACATGGCGCAAAGCCGCAGTGCGGAGTGTTGCTTAACGATTGGATTGGAACCATAGGAACCTATCAGGATTCATTATGGCTAAACAAATTCTTAAATCTGAACAATGGTATTGTTGTAATTAACAACACTGTAACAATAAAAAATTGTTTTTTCAATAAAATACAGGCAGATGCTTTTTATGGCAAGCCATATAACGGCACAGCCGTAGTATCTGTTGGTGATGTTGCAGGGGGCAAAAGAGGCAACCTTACCATGCAGCCCGTTATGAACAACCAAATAACTATCAACAGCAGCCATAGTGGTGTGTGGACAAGCTACAGCACACTGAACTTAAA
>BTUB01000190.1:0-1020 GCA_045863215.1 Candidatus Babeliales bacterium
TCTTAACCAACACATCTTTACGCTGCTTATAGGCTACAAAAGCTCCTCCCGAAAGCAGCAGCAAGCACACACTACCCGCCATATAGTATTTTCGTTTCATTTCGGCTTCTTTCAAAGCTGTACTTCTTTGAGCATTCTCTAGTTTTAACTGCTGCTCCTTTGCCTCAAATTGAAACTTTAACTCGCTTCGTTCAATTTCACTCTTTTTGTCTTCAACAGCCATGCTGTCTTTGTGCAAAGAATATTCTTTAAAATAATGTAATGAATTTTTCAAATCTCCCATTCTCTCATAAAGAGTACTCATTTCATTTTCTACGTCTGCAACATTGGAAATATCTTCGGTTTCCCTAAAGACTTCCAGTGCCTTTTGATGCATTGACAAACACTGAGTATTTCTTTGCGAAACGGGTATCTTTAAAAATCTCAATATGCTATCCGGTGCATTCATTAACAGTGATGATTGGACTTTTATGGCTACTGCTTCTGAGTTACGATTGCCAATTTTTTTAAACAGACTTGCTGCTTTTTTCATTGAACCATAAGCCTCCAAAATTTTGTTTGCGGCAAGCAATTCGATTCCTAAATTTAGATAATTGCTGGCTATGCCAAAACTATATTTGAGTTTTTCATTAATCGCCAATGCCTTATTATAACTCTCAATAGCCTTATCGGACTGTTCCATCACACTATAAACAATTGCAATGTTGTTATAGCATTTTGCAGTCTCATAGGCTAATTGCCTTTTCAGATTGAGCTGTAATGCTATGTTTTGATAAACAAGTGCTTTGTTCAAATCACCAAGATTTTTATACACAATACCTATATTGGAATATGAATTGGCTAGTAAGGTGGAGTCTTCAATTTTTTTAGCCAGTTTCAGACTTTCAAAATAAAGTTCCATGGCTTTGGTGTAGTCTGCCACTTCCATAGCTATGATACCCAAACTATTTAATGCAGCTGCTGTACCTCTGTCATTTCTGACCTTTTTAAAAATCTCCAATGCTGCACTGTGTCTCTCTG
>BTUB01000191.1:0-1015 GCA_045863215.1 Candidatus Babeliales bacterium
CTCTCTTTCTGTTCTTGTTAAGGCATGCATAACCATCATATCTATGGCTAAGGAAATAGATTCTGATGGAAGATCAATGTGATCACCTGCATTTTGAGCAACAAAAGTAACATCTTTTTCAATTTCAACAGCTTTTTGATTAGCAAATTCAACTGCAACTTGAGATAGTTCTATTCCATAAGCTTTTTGGTAGTCAGCTTCCAGAACAAGATAGAATGAATTACGTCCTTTGCCTGAACCAATATCCAGTACTGCAGATTTATCTGAAGGATTAAATTCTTCAATGAAATTTTTTACCGCACGAGATGGTGCATCTGTTTTTGAAGAAGGAACATCTGCATTTGCTTCTTTTGAATATTCCTCATCCCAGAATGTTTTTCTTGGATCGTTTGAAGTCATAAAATGATTGTAACACTTTTGTTATACTTAATTCATGACATCAAACGAAATTTATATAAAAAATAGATCAGATTTAAGAAATTGGCTTTATAAAAATTATAGTCAGAAAGAAGGCATTTGGCTTGTATTTGAAAAAGGCAAAAATCGCACAATAGATATTTCAGAAATTGTGGAAGAACTACTCTGCTTTGGCTGGATTGATAGTAAAGCTGGAAGCATTAGTGATACTCAAACTAAACTTTATGTTGCGCCAAGAAAAGCTAAAAGTAACTGGTCAGCATTAAATAAATCTAGAGTTAAGTTATTGATTGATAAAGGTTTTATGGAAGAACCAGGCCTAAAAATGATAGAACTTGCAAAACAAACTGGCACATGGGATGCACTTAACGATGTAGAAAACTTAGTAATTCCAAAAGATCTTGAAGCAGAATTTAAAAAATACAAAGATGCAAAAGTAAACTTTAATGCTTTTTCTAAATCTTCCCAAAAAATGATTTTGCAATGGCTCTTGAGCGCCAAAAGACCTGAAACCAGAAAAGCAAGAATTGAAAAAACCGCCGAAATGGCTGGTAGGAATGAAAAGGCGTTTGGATGAGAACATTCGAATGCATAATAT
>BTUB01000192.1:0-1015 GCA_045863215.1 Candidatus Babeliales bacterium
TGCCATCGCTGGCAGTAGTAACTGTGTAGCCAGCAAGTTCAAGAATCTCTGCTGTGTTTTCTCTTACTTCTTTATTATCCTCAATGAGTAGAATGTGCGACATAATCCCTTCTGATAAATTTACTGAGCAAAGATAAGATGTATTGGACAATATTCCGGTATTTGTGCCGAACTACTATTTTTACATTATGGATTATTTAGATTTAAACAAAAAACTCTGGAATGAACGCACAGTTGTACATGTAGATTCTGCATTTTATGACAATGAGACATTTCTCAAAGGCAAAAATTCTTTGAATGAAATTGAGCTCAATCTGCTTTGTGATGTTAAAGGCAAAACCATTCTGCATCTGCAATGTCATTTCGGACAGGATAGCATTTCTTTAGCACGTTTGGGTGCACAGGTTACTGCTGTTGATTTTTCTGAAAAAGCTATTGAAACAGCAATAGAGCTAAATAAAAAATCAGGAACAGATTGTAAGTTTATCTGCAGCGATGTGTATAGTTTAAATAATGTTTTAGATCAAAAATTTGACATTGTTTTTACCTCTTATGGAGTAATTGGATGGTTGCCCGATATGCAAAAATGGGCTAGCCTTATTTCATCGTTTCTTAAACCAGAAGGTGTTTTTGTCATAGCAGAATTTCATCCTGCTGTTTGGATGTTTGACAATGATTTTAAATATGTGCAGTACAGTTATTTTAAAAGTGAACCCATAATAGAAACTGATGAAGGAACCTATGCAGATAAAGATGCAAATATCACAACCACATCAGTTACCTGGAATCACAGCCTGAGTGAAGTAATAAATAGTTTAATAAACAGCCGGTTAAGAATAGATTCTTTTAATGAGTTTGATTATTCTCCCTACAACTGCCTGAACAATATGGTTGAGGTGAGTGAAAATCGTTTTATGATAAAAGGCATGGAAAAGAAATTGCCTCTTGTATATGCAATACGTGCCTTAAAACAATAATTTATTTTTTCAGATACTCAGCAAGAAAAGCCTTCATG
>BTUB01000193.1:0-1002 GCA_045863215.1 Candidatus Babeliales bacterium
CATTGTTCAATAAACTTACTCCTTTGGCTGCTGGCGAAGTGCGAACTGCAATTGAGAACTACTGTCATGAAAATAAATTTGAAGTTGCTAACCTCTATGTGATGGATGGAAGCAGACGCTCATCAAAGGCAAATGCATTTTTCAGTGGATTAGGCGGAAAGAAAAAGATTGTTCTTTTTGACACCTTGGTAAATAATTATTCGAAAGATGAGTTGGTTGCTGTACTGGCTCATGAAGTGGGACATTACAAGAAAAAACATACTCTGTTTTCAATGATATTTTCAATACTTCAAACTGCTTTAATGTTGTGGTTGCTCTCTGTATTTATCAATAATGAATGGTTTTCATTAGCTTTGGGTGGAACAGAGTATAGTCTGTCTATAAGTCTAATTGCATTTACTTTATTGTATTCACCTTTATCACTTATTACAGGAATCCTTATGAATATTTATTCCAGAAAGAATGAGTTTGAAGCTGATAATTTTGCAAGAGTAACATTCAGTGCAGAAGCATTGGCAAGTGCATTAAAAAAACTCAGTTCAGATAGTTTGTCAAACCTTACTCCGCATCCCATGTATGTTTTCTTTTATTACTCGCATCCGCCATTGCTACAGCGATTAAGAGCATTGCAAACTTAGTTGTTTTCTTTTTTTCAAAGTATTTATTAGCAGCTTAAAATGTAATGTCAACAACATTGTGCGAAAAAAATCATGAAACAACAGTAATGTTGAAATAAACTTCTGTTATTTGTAATCATAGCCACAGGTATGGAGTTGTTTCACATAGGATTTTTAACAGTAAGGCTGCTCGATATAATTGATGTATTAATTGTAGCATGGGTGTTGTATAAGCTTTACCGTTTGCTGAAAGGTGGTGTTGCTATGAATATTCTTATCGGCATTCTTACCATCTATTTTCTGTGGTGGCTTTTTGTGAAAGTACTCGACATGCAATTGCTTGGTGCATTGTTCGGACAATTTATCGGAGTTGGTGTCATAGCAC
>BTUB01000194.1:0-1002 GCA_045863215.1 Candidatus Babeliales bacterium
CCACAAGTAGCCGCATATTGTGCAAGTAAATGGGCTGTAAAAGGACTAAGTGAATCGTTGTTTAAAGAAGTGCGTGATTTTAAAATTAAAGTAACTTGTATTTATCCGGGAAGTACTAAAACAGATTTTTTCAGGAACAGTGCAAATATAAAACCACATGATTATATGTTGATGCCTGAAGATGTGGCGGCTAATATTTTATATGCTTTGCAAGCACCGGATAATTTTCATACAGTGAATTTAGAAATTCGTCCATTGCAACCCAAAGGACCTAAAACTAAATAGCTAATTAGAAGGATTTTTAAAAGACTTATTAAGTCTTAAATATAAGTATCATTTATTGTATTGAATTAATTATCTTTTTTAAATATCCGTTTTAAAACTTCTATTTTTGCTTTATGCTAACAATAAAAAACTATATCAATGGTGCATTGGTAGAACCTATTTCAAAAAAATATATTGATAATTATAACCCTTCTACGGGAAAAGTTTTTTCGCTTTGCCCGGATAGTGATGAGCAAGATGTAGAAATGGCTTATCAAGCTGCAAATGCTGCATTTGAACAGTGGAGTAATACTTCAGCCGAAAAGCGAAGCAAAATAATGTTGCGCATAAGTTCATTAATTGAAAAAAACATTGAAAAATTTGCTGAGGCTGAAACAATGGATCAAGGCAAACCCCTTTGGTTGTCGCGCAATGGAGAGATACCACGTGCTGTAAGTAATATTCATTTTTTTGGAACTGCAATTGAACATTTTGCAAGCGAAGCACACCCAATGGGAAACCATGCTGTGAACTATACCTTACGAACACCAATAGGTGTAGTTGGTTGCATTTCGCCTTGGAATTTACCTTTGTATTTATTTACCTGGAAAATTGCACCTGCTATTGCTTCCGGTAATTGTGTTGTGGCTAAGCCCAGTGAAATTACTCCGTACACTGCATATTTGTTAAGTGAAATTTGTATAGAGGCCGGACTGCCTGCAGGAGTTTTAAATATTG